>CAIQPS010000135.1 GCA_903873715.1 uncultured Actinomycetes bacterium | reverse complement strand
GTGACCTCGATGGCCGCCTTCGCCTGAGCGATGGTGACCGTGCCGGAGCCGGAGTCAGGCAGGTAGTTCGTGTCACCCGCGAAGGTCCAGGTCTGGGTGCCACCCGGGACGTCGGTGTAGCCGGATCCCAGGGTGATGAGACCGCTCAGGTCCTCACTCTTGGCGCCGGTGGCGGTCACAACTATCGAATGGGCATCGCCGTCGTAGACGCCGGTGAAGTCGACGACCTTGATGGTGGCTTCGGCCTGGGTGATGGTGACGGTGCCCGAGCCGGAATCGGCTTCATAGTCGGTGCTGCCGGCGAAGGTCCAGGTCTGAGTGCCGCCCGGGGCGTCGGTGATGGAAGCGCCGAGCGTGATCAGGTCGCTCAGGTCTTCGCCGTCGACGCCGGTGGCGGTGACGGTGACGTCGTGGGCATCGCCGTCGTAGATGCCGGTGTACCCGGAAACCTCGATGGTCGCCTTCGCCTTGGTGATGGTGACGGTGCCCGAGCCCGAGTCGGCCTGGTGATTCGTGTCGCCGGCGAAGGTCCAGGTCTGGGTGCCGCCGGGGACGTCGGTGATAGAGGCGCCGAGCGAGATGAGATCGCTCAGGTCTTCACCGTTGACGCCGGTCGCCGTTGCAGCGATCGAGTGAGGATCGCCGTCGTAGATGCCGGTGTAGCCGAAGACCTCGATGGTGGCCTCGGCCTTGGCGATGGTCACTGTGCCGGAGCCGGAGTCGGACTGGTAGTTCGTGTCGCCCGCGAAGCTCCAGGTCTGGGTGCCGCCCGGGGCGTCGGTGATAGAGGCGCCGAGGGAGACAAGCTCGCTCAGGTCTTCGCCGTTGACGCCGGTCGCCGTCGCAGCGATCGAGTGAGGATCGCCGTCGTAGGTGCCGGTGAAGGCGGTGACCTCGATGGTGGCTTGGGCCTTGGCGATCGTGAACGTCGCGCCGGTGAAGGTCAGCCGGTAATAGTCGGGCAGCGCAAGATCGCCTTGACCGATCCCGTAGGGGCCGGCCTGCTCCCCTGGGTCACGCGCGAGAGAACCGCTGAAGGCATCGCCGGGCAGCAGTGCGCCGCTGTAGGTGTACGTGAGCGCCGGGTCCGCTTGTCCATAGACCTTGCCGCGGGCGTCGGCGGTCACCGCGATGGCGACCGGGTCGACGGTGACCGTGAAGTCCTTGCTGCTTTCGTTGCCGGCCGCGTCCACCGCCTTGGCGGTCACGGTGCTCGCTCCAAGGGCGAACTCGTGACCCGAGTGGATCTGCGTCGTACCCATGTAGTAGCTGACCACCGCCGGACCGGACAGGAGATCCGCGGCCGTGGCGCCGAGCGTCACCGCGGTGGTCTCCCCCGTGGCGATCGCGCTGACCGCAGGGGCCGTGATCACGGGACCCGTGGTATCGAACACGATGGAGGCCGTGAAGTTCCCCGACCAGTTCCCGGCCGCGTCACGGTACTGCACGGCCACGGCCTTGGAGCCATCGGGCCCCGTCAGGGCGAGACTCGCCGTCCCCGTGAAGTCCGTAGCGCCGGCCACCGCGACTGCGGCGGCGCTCGACGCGTCGGTGCCCTGGGCCGCGCGATAGCCGGTGACTCCGACCGCATCCGTAGAGCTCAGGTCGAGGGTGATGAGGCCGGTCTTTGTATACGTCGCACCCGAGTCGATCCCAAGCGAACCGGAAGGCGCCGTGGTGTCGGACACCGTGACTGTGATCCCTTTGGTCGCCGTGTTGTGGGCCGCGTCTTCGGCCTTGACCGTGACCTGCGTGCTCCCCAGCGGGAAGGCGTGCGGCGAGGTGACGGCCGTCTCTCCGGAGGTGCCGTAGCCCAGGAAGTAGGTGATGGCCGGGTCGCTCGTGACGGCATCCGACGCGGTCGCCGAGAAGGCGACGGACGCACCGTCGGGACTCGTGGCCTCGGCCGTGACGTCCGAGGCGGTTATGGCGGGAGCCGTGGTGTCGACCACGGTGATGTCGAAGGTCTTGGAAGCGGCGTTGCCGAGAGCGTCGGTCGCGCTCACGGTCACGGTGTGCCGGCCGAGGGAGAAGAGCGAGCCGGAGGCCGGATCGGCGACCGGTGTGGCCGCTCCACTCACTGCGTCGATTGCGCCGATCTCCCCGGAGAACGTGACGGTAGCTCCGGCCGCACTCGTCGCCTCCACGGTCTTGTCCGCCGGCACGGTTATGACCGGCCCGGTGGTGTCGTAGGTGACGGTCTTGTCGGTGGAGGTGGAGGCGGTGTTGCCGTTGCCGGCCGCGTCGTGAGCGGCGCCGGCAGCCACGGAGGCCACGACCGTGCCGTCGCCGGTCATGCCGGACACGGCCACCGTGTAGGTGGTGCCGGAACCGGTGACGTTCGCGGTCGTCGCTCCGGCAGTGCCGGAGAGGGCCACGTCCGCGCTGGTGAAGTCGGAGACGGCCTCGCTGAAGACCACCGTGAAGCTGATGGGCGAGGTCTTGGTGGGGTCGGCCTGCCCGGCGGCCTGGTTCACGGTCACCGTCGGAGCGGTGGTGTCGAGGGTGATGGAGCGCGTGTAGTTGC
>CAIQPS010000134.1 GCA_903873715.1 uncultured Actinomycetes bacterium | reverse complement strand
CGGCAGCGGCCGCGGCGGCCACCATCCTGCTCGTCAGCGACGACGGTGGAGGTTCAGCCGGTACCACCATCCCGGTCGGCACCACCGTCGCGCCGGGTACCACGACCACCCTCGCTCCCGAGACGTCCACCACCGTGCCGGACACCTCGAGCACCGACACGACGGAAGCCTCGACCACTTCGTCCGAACCTACCGGCACGTCGGTCTCGGGCGAGCACTATCTGACGATCCTGGGAGCGCTGGCCGGCATGCTCGCCGACGACGACGCGCGCATACCGGAACTGGCCAAGCAGATCAACTCGACGGCCCCCGCCGTGCCTCAGTCCGTCACCACCGAGCTGAAGAACATGCTGGAAGACCTGAACAGCGCGGTGCACGACCTGTCGGCCTTGTACACGCCGCCGGCCTTCACCGAAGCCGACGCGCTGCTCAAGAAGGCGGCCGGCTACATGCGAGACCGCATCCAGGCGACCATCGACGGGGTCGAGGCCTACCGGGATGGCGACGATGCGGCGGCCACGGCGTACTTCAGGGAGGGCCAGACGGCCCGGGATGAGTTCCGGGCGACGTACGAGCAGTACCAGCTCGTGCAGCCGAACGCCTAGCAGGCCACCGGCGTGCAGATGGACGTGTCGAGCTTGGCCCGCAGGTCGGCGAGCACGG
Source organism: uncultured Actinomycetes bacterium (assembly GCA_903873715.1). Taxonomy (GTDB): domain Bacteria; phylum Actinomycetota; class Thermoleophilia; order RBG-16-64-13; family RBG-16-64-13; genus CAIQPS01. The sequence continues at coordinate 32,227 of CAIQPS010000134.1, read as the reverse complement.
CGGGATCCAGGCTGGCACCCACCGCTTCGACAAGAGAACGGAGCTCCGGCGGCATACCGGGGGCCAGGCGGTAGTGCATCCACACGCCCTCGCGGCGGTCCTCCAACAGCCCGGCGTTCAAGAGATAGCGCAGGTGGCGCGACGCCTTCGACTGGGTGATCTCGAGCGCCCTCTCCAAATGGCAGACGCACAGTTCCGGCTGTTCCAGCAGGAGGGCGAGCATCTGGATGCGCGTCTCGTCGGCGAGCGCCTTGTAGACGGAGGCCAATGTGCGAGCGGATAGAGCCATCGTGTCTCCATTATAACCGTGTAAGCGGTTACTTGCATACGTGCTGTCGCAGTCCTATCATAACGCTGTGCGGAGGCCACCACTCATCCAGGGACGGGCCCAATGAAACGCCTTTCTTTTCTCGATCGCTATCTGACGTTGTGGATCTTCCTGGCCATGGCCATAGGGGTCGGTGCCGGATATGTCTGGCCGCAGATCGGCAAGGCCATACAGAGTGCATCCATCGGGACGACGTCCATCCCCATAGCGGTGGGGCTCATCGTGATGATGTATCCGCCCCTCGCCAAGGTGCGCTACGAGGAGCTGGGCGAGGTGTTCCGCAACTGGCGGGTGTTGGGGCTCTCACTCGTGCAGAACTGGGTGATAGGGCCCATCATCATGTTCTTCCTGGCCGTCCTCCTGCTGTTCGACATGCCGGGCTACATGCAGGGCGTCATCCTCATGGGACTTGCCCGCTGCATCGCCATGGTCATCGTGTGGAACGAGCTCGCTAAGGGCGACAGCGAATACGCGGCGGGGCTCGTGGCGCTCAACTCCGTGTTCCAGGTGCTCTTCTACTCCGTCTACGCCTACGTGTTCCTGACCGTGCTTCCCGGCTGGCTGGGCCTCGAGCAGGCGCAGGTGCATGTGAGCATGGCGCAGATCGCGAGGAGCGTGGGTATCTACCTGGGCATCCCGTTCGCGGCCGGCGTCATCACCCGCTTCGTCCTGCTGCGTTTCAAGAGCAAGGATTGGTATCACGGCGAGTTCATCCCGCGGATAAGCCCCATCACGCTCATCGCGCTGCTGTTCACTATCTTGGTGATGTTCTCCCTCAAAGGGGAATACATCGTCAGGCTGCCCTTGGACGTGGTGCGGGTGGCCATCCCGCTGCTCGTGTACTTCGTGGTGATGTTCTTCGTGAGCTTCTGGATGGGCAAGCGGGTCGGGGCTGACTATTCGAAGAGCGCCACTCTGTCCTTCACCGCGTCGTCGAACAACTTCGAACTGGCCATCGCGGTGGCGGTGGCGGTGTTCGGACTGAACTCCGACCAGGCGTTCGCGACGGTCATCGGGCCTCTGGTGGAGGTGCCCGTGCTGATAGGGCTGGTGAACGTGGCCCTCTACTTCCAGCGTAAATACTGGCCGCAGGCGGCGCCCGCCGCCGAAGGCGTGAGAGAGGAGTGAGCAGGATGGCTCAGAGCCAGGAGCAGGATCAGGTACGTAAAGCGGTGCGCGACCGGTACGCGGGCATCGTGGAGAACGGCATCCCGGGCGGCGGCTCGTGTTGTGGGGAGACGGCCGCTCCGGCCGCGACCGCGCAGACATCGAGTTGCTGCGGCACGGCGGCGCCCCAGGCGGCGGCCGACCAGGACGAGATCTCTCGTCAGCTCGGGTACAGCGTGGAGGAGTTGGCCGAAGCGCCGGAAGGCGCCAACCTGGGTCTGGGCTGCGGCAACCCGCAGGCCATCGCCGCGCTCAAAGCCGGAGAAGTGGTGCTCGACCTGGGGTCGGGCGCAGGGTTCGACTGCTTCCTGGCGGCCCGGGCCATCGGTCCGACCGGGATGGCCATCGGCGTGGACATGACCCCGGAGATGGTCGCCCGGTCCCGTGAGCTCGCCCGGTCGTCGGGCAAGAACAACGTGGACTTCCGGCTGGGTGAGATCGAACACCTTCCGGTGGCAGACAACGCCGTCGACGTGATCATCTCCAACTGCGTGATCAACCTGTCTCCGGACAAACCGGCGGTGTTCCGCGAGGCGTTCCGGGTGCTCAAGCCGGGCGGCCGGATAGCCGTGAGCGACGTCGTCCGGGTGGCTCCGTTCCCGGCCGACTGGCTGAAGGACATGGACCTGGTCTGCAGTTGCGTGGCCGGGGCCTCGTCGGTGCCGGAACTGGAGAGCCTGCTGGGCGAGGCCGGGTTCACGGACATCTCGATCAGCCCCAAGGACGAGAGCAAGGAATTCATCCGCGACTGGAAACCCTGGACCAAGCTCGAGGAATACGTGCTCTCGTCGTCCATCACGGCGGTGAAGCCGTAGCCGGATGGCCTCCTGCGCCCTCATCTCGGACATCCACGGAAACCGGCTCGCTCTGGAAGCGGTGCTGGCCGACATAGCCCTCCGGGGCATCGGTCAGACCTACTGCTTGGGCGACCTGGTGGGCTACGGCCCGGACCCCAACGGCGTGATAGACATCATCCGCGACGCGGGAATCCCCGTGGTCCTGGGCAACTATGACGACGGCATCGGCCGCGACACCGGCGACTGCGGTTGCTTCTACGCGACGCCCGAGGCCGAGCGGATGGGGGCCGCCTCGTACGCCTTCACGGCCGCAGAGGTGACACCCGAGAGGAAGGCGTTCCTGCGCTCCCTGCCTCGCGACCGGCACGTCTCCGCGGGCGGCGCGTCTGTCCACCTGGTGCACGGCAGTCCCCGGCGCATCAACGAGTACCTGCTGCGCGACCGTGAAGAGGCGACGTTCCTCCGTCTGGCGGCCGAGGCGATGGACCAGGCGCTGGCCTTCGGCCACACCCACGAGCAGTGGGCTCGCCCGTATGGGGGAGTGTTGTTCGTGGCCGCGGGGTCGGTCGGGCGTCCCAAGGACGGCGACTCGCGGGCGATGTACACGGTGCTGCGGGAGGTCGGAGGGACCGGGCCTGAGACCGCCGCCGGCGCGGCGGCCGGCTTGAGCGCCGAGGCGGTGCGGGTGGCATACGACGTCGAAGCGGTGTGCTCGGCGATGATCGCCGCGGGACTTCCCGGGGGGCTGGCCGAGGCGCTGCGCTCCGGCCGGTAGGCAAGGCTCTCGGCGCTCCCATCCCGGCAGGTGGAGCACGTGGCCCGCTGAGCGGAACCAAACGCCGCCTATCGGGATTGTGGGCCTCGGATGGGCCGTTGCCACGGCTTCCGACTGGTCACTCTTCGTGATAGCCTTCACAATTTGGTTGGGCCCTTACGGTCGTCGTGCGACGGACCAGTGTAGTGCCCGGTCCTGCGGCATGTGCTCGTTTGGGGGCGATCGCGGTCGCGACGAAACGGTCTCGCGAGAGACCAGGTTGTGTTCGCCACCCTTTGGAACACCAAGGAGAGGATATGGAAGTGCTAGACCAGGGTATCAACCCGATCTTCACGGATCCGGATCCGGACAAGGCCCGCGAGTTCTTCCGCCAGAAGTCCCGGGCCATGGTCGACAAACGGATGACCGAGAAGGAAGCCGTCGAGAAGTTCGTCCACGACGGGGACTACTTCGCGGCAGGCGGATTCGGCGCCAACCGGATCCCCAGCATGATCATCCACGAGATCATCCGCCAGAGGAAGAAGAACCTCGGGTTCCTCGGCCACACCTCCACTCACGACTTCCAGTTGCTGGTCGCCGGCGAGTGCATCGACCGCTGCGACGCCGCCTACATCGTAGGCCTCGAAGCCCGCGGCCTCTCGCCGAACGCCCGCAAGTACGTGCAGGCCGGCAAACTCAAGCTGACCGAGTGGAGCAACTACGCGCTCGACGTCCGCCTCAAAGCCGCCGCCGAGGGCGTCTCCTTCGGGATCGTCCGCAGCATCCTCGGCACCGACACCTTCAAGATGTCGGCCGCCAAGGTCATCGAGTGCCCGTTCACCGGCAAGAAGTACGCTGCCGTCCCGGCGTGCTGGCCTGATGTCGTGGCCATCCACGTGCACGAAGCCGACATGTACGGCAACTGTGTCATCAAGGGCATCTCTGTGGCCGACCTGGAACTGGCCCGTGCGGCCAAGCACCTCATCATCTCCGCCGAGAAGATCGTGAGCAACTCGATCATCCGCGAGAATCCCACCATCACCGCCATCCCGTACTACATGGTGGACGCGGTCGTGGAAGCTCCGTACGGCAGCTACCCGGGCAACATGGCGTACTGCTACTTCTCGGATGAAGCGCACCTCGCCGAGTGGCTCAAGGTCGAGAAGGACCCGGAAGCCTTCGCCAAGTTCCTCGATCACTACATCTACAGCTCCGCGAACTTCGAGGAATACCTCGAGAAATGCGGCGGTCTCAAGCGCATGGAGGAACTCCAGAAGCTCGAGAACGTGGTCGAAGCCTAGCCGCTGACGATTGACTCAGACTAGCTAAGGAGCTGGAGAGATATGGCGCCTGAATACAACACTATGGAACTCATGATCTGCGTGGCCGCGCGGAACCTGGAAGACGGGAAGACCGTGGCCGTCGGCACCGGCGCTCCCTGTGCCGCCGCGATGCTCTCGCAGAAGACCTGCTCGCCCAACCTCGTGATCCTGTTCGAGGCCGGCGGCGTGGCCCCGATGCTGCCGTCCATGCCCATCTCCGTGGGCGACTCCCGGACCTTCTACAAGGCCATCATGGCTGCCGGCATGTCCGAGATGATGACCACCTGCGCCCGCGGCATGGTGGACTACGCCTTCCTCGGCGGCGCGCAGATCGACAAGTACGGCAACATCAACTCGACGATGGTCGGCAGTGACTACAGCCATCCGAAGGTCCGGTTCCCGGGCTCGGGCGGCGCCAACGACTTCGCCTCCCTCTGCTGGCGGACGATGATCATGACCGTCCACAGCAAGGACCGCTTCGTCGAGAAGTGCGACTACATCACCTCCCCGGGCTTCCTCACCGGCGGCAACGCCCGCGAAGAGGCCGGTCTGCCCGAGGGCGGCCCCTACATGATCATCACGGACCTGGCGGTCATGAAGTTCCATCCCGAGTCCAAGGCCATGATGGTGGTCTCGCTCAACCCGGGTGTCGAGATCGAGCAGGTGAAAGAGAACACCGGCTTCGAGCTCATCATCCCGGACGTGATCGGCCGCACCGAAGCGCCGACCGCGGAAGAGCTGCGCATCCTGCGCGACGAGGTCGACCCGCTGAAAGTGGTCATCGGGCGGTAGCACCGCCGGCCGGCGGCGACGCCGCCGCACCGTTGTGCTGAAGTCCTGGCCCCGCCCCCGAGTCTCGGGGGCGGGGCTTTTTCGTTCGCCTGCCCCGCCGAACCCGGTGCATGACCAGCGCCTCGATGGGGTAATCTGGCCCCGTTCTCTTCCGGTCCAGCGAGGGAGGGTGTGGATGCACGGTCCGCCGTTCGAGAAGCCGTCATCGGTCTCGGGCTATCTCGAGGCCATGAGCATGATCATCATGACCACCGGGATCAACTGGAAGGTGGTGGAGGCCAAGTGGGGCGGCATCCGTGACGCCTTCCTCGGTTTCGACATCGACAAGGTGACGGCCATGACGGGCGACGATGTGGAGCGGCTCATGAACGACCACCGGGTTGTGCGGAACCGCCGGAAGATCCGCGCCATCATCGACAACGCGGCCACGATCGCCAAGTTGGACAGGGAGCACGGCGGGTTCGACAGGTACCTGCGGGCGCAGGGGAGTTACGAGGGCGCGGTCGGCGCCTTGAAGCGCGACTTCGCCTTCATGGGCGACTCGACGGCGTATTACTTCCTGGCCATGGTGGGAGAGACCGTGCCCGACTGGGAGGGGCACGGGCATCACGGACAGAGTCGCTAGTCGGCTCGAGGGCCGCCGCTCGCGGCCGGCCTTCTAGAGCTTCGACAGGAGTTCGATCACCGCGGTTTGATCCTCGGCCGAGTCCAGCCCGAAGTGCGCCACGAACCTGCTGCCCGATACGGCCGCCGACATGCCGCGGATCTTGATCCCCTCGTCTCCGATGTCCCTTGCCAGGGTGGCCGCGATGCCTGGTTCGTTCGCGCCCTCCACCCGGACGGAGTGTAGCTTGTGCGTCACCGAGAACCCGGCGGCCGTGGCCGCGCGCATCTCCCGGTCGCCGACGATGGGGGTGACGAAGAGTGCTCCAGTGCCCGGCTTGTCAGGCGCACGGCGCATGACGAGGAAGTCGAGGTCCACACCGGCATCCGTGAGAGCGGACAGCACCGCGCCGAGCGCCCCTGGGGTCTCCTCTACGCTTGCCGCCCAGACGTCCTCTTTCTCGACGAAAGCGTCCATTGCGCTCCTTTCCTGCCGTTGGAGGACGGCGCAGAGATGCGCCGGAGGGAGCCGCCCGTTACGAGCATAGGCTCTTGGGCGGGCAGCAGGCTCTTACTTGATTCTAGTCAGAAAAGGAGCGGTGGCAACGCCTACTCGACGAAGCCCTCCACGACGTACGTCCAGCCGGCCTTCTTGTCGCGGTGGAGCTTGATGAAGCCCCGTTTCTCCGCGTCGAGCAGCACGTTGCTGAAGCTGCGGTAGCCGTAGGCGGACTCGTTGAACGACGGCTTCTTGCGCTGCATGGTGTCTTTGACCATGGAGGCGAAGATGGGGTCCTTGTTCTCGCGGATGAGGGCTCCGATGGACTCGAGCAGCAGGTCGAAGACCTCTTTCTTCTCGGGCTCGACCTCCACTGCCGCCGGGCCGGGCGCGGCCGGGATGACCGTCGGCTTCTCGAGGTCCTCGTAGAAGATGAACTCGTCGCAGTTGCCCGCAAGAAGGTCCGAGGTGGACGCCTTCATGCCCAAGCCGATGACGTGTTTGCCGTTCTCCTTGAGCTTGGACACCAGCGGAGAGAAGTCGGAGTCGCCGGACACGATGACGAAGGTGTCGATGTGTTCCTTGGACCACGCCAGGTCCATCGCGTCGACAGCCAGGCGGATGTCCGCCGAGTTCTTGCCGGTCATGGAACGCCGTGGGATCTCGATGAGCTCGATGGCGTTCTCGTGGAGCGGCTTGGTGTATTGCTTGTACTCGCCCCAGTCGGCGTACGCCTTCTTGACGATGACTTTGCCCTTCTCGACGAGGCGCTCGAGGATCTTGTGGATGTCGAACTCGCCGCGGCGGTGCTTGAAGCCGATCGCCAGGTTCTCGAAGTCGATGAATACGGCGAGGGTGCGTTCGGTCTCGGCCATATGTGGGTGGTGCTCCTTCCCCAGAAATGCACCAGATGCGTGCGTTGTGTAAGGCTTTTCAGCAGCCTGCTAATCGAATTCTTGCACGATTCCCATATTCCTGTCGTTGCGGAAACCCCCTCGAGGCGAGTAGGATGGCCCCAGGGTTGGTCGAGAAGCGACGTGGAGGTCCGTTTCTCAGTAGTCCCGGAGGGGGACGAGGCCAGGAGCGGACCATGCGGGACCTTACAGTGCCGAAACCCACGGCGAGCAGGCTCTATCGGGCCATGCTCCTTCAATATCGCGTTCAAGAGAGGCTGCATCTTGGCGTGCCCGGCAGGCAGTTGGAACGGGCGGCGCCCCAGCCCGGCGAGACCATCGTGGACTGGGGTTGCGGGCCCGGCCGGGTCACCATCCCCATCGCCAAGCACGTCCCGGGCTCCAAGCTGGTGGCAGTGGACGTCGAGAAGGCCGCGTTGCAGGCGGTGCGCGAAAAGGCGGCCCGCGAGGGTCTCGACAACGTCTACACCGTGCTCCTGCAGTCCCATCCGGTCGCCATCCCGACCGGTTCGGTCGACCTGGTGCTCCTGCTCGACACGTTCCATTCGGTCAAGGACAAGGCCGGCCTGCTCTCCGACATCGGCAGGGTGTTGAAGTCGACGGGGCGCCTGTTCATGGACCCTGGACACATGGACCAGGCCAAGGTGCTCGACCATGTGTACGATTCCGGGCTGTTCTGCCTTGCGGATGCTTGGGGACGCGAGATGCTCTTCGTGAAGGAAGAGGAAGGAACGGTCTAGCAGCCGGCGCCCATGTCGCCGAGTCCGGTCTTGCGGGCGCTGATCACCACGTGGTGGATGCTGAACTCCGCCTTGCCGGTGTCGATGCCCGTGGGGCGCATCCAATCCCGCGCTGAAGCCGGGATATGGCGTAGGCGGTCGCGCAGTTCCTCAAGGTCTTCGGCGGTGCCCTCCTGGTCGGAGACCCACTTCAGAAGGTCGATGCGCTTCTCGAAGGTGTCCTCCGTCTCCACGCTGAAGCCGGTGGCGCCGAGCAGGCGGAGCCATTCGGCGCCGGACAGGGCGAACTGGTGGCTGGGGTCGCGCCGCTTCTCGAAGCCGGTGATCCAGTCCGCGGCCTCCCCGTCTTCCGGCGTCACCTGGTCCTGGAACAGGAACAGGCCCATCGGGCGCAGCACCCGCAGCACCTCGGAACAGAAGCGGGCCGGTTCGGGGAAGTGGTGCGCCGCGATGCGGCAGGTGACCAGATCGAAGCTCTCGTCTGAGAAAGGCAGGGCCTCGGCATCGGCCAGGGCGAAGTCGACATTGGTTGCTCCCTTGCCGAGGATGAACCCACGGGCGGCTTCGAGCATGGGCTCGGTGATGTCGCTGGCGACGACGTGGGCGACGTGTGGTGCGATCGCCAGGGCGGTGTGTCCGCCGCCGGTCGCTATGTCCAGGGCTTTCCACGAGGGATGCTCGCCGGCCAACTCCACCAGCCGCCACAGGTCGGGGCCGGACGCGTGGTGTGGGCTCGCGACATAACTGGCGGCGTACTTGCCGAAGCGGTCCTGGGAGAGGTCTTTCGCGCCCTTGCCGTCGCTCATGCGGGACCTCGGCCTACAGCAGTTCCAGGAAGCTCTCCATCTGCTGGAGTGACTTCTCCTGGTTGGGGCCGCCCCGGGCCAGAGCGTCGCCGTCGATAGCGAGGAACGGGATGCCGGCCTCCATGAAGGCCGCCCTGATCACAGGGACGGAACCAAGGCCGTGCCGGCAGCCCCAATGGTTGAAGTGCACCACGCCGTCGACCTTCAATCGTTTGGCGAGGGCGACGTTGAGGCGTGCCCGGCGCGCGGAGGTGCCCCAGAGCGTGTGGTCGGTGAGGCGGCGGGCCAGTCCCGGGAACGGGTCGTCCGGGTCGATGAGGTCCTCGTGCATCTGGCCCATCTCTTCGAATGTCACCGTGGCGCCGCGCTGCTCTATGAGGTCGAAGATCTCGCGGTCGTGGTGCGGCACGGTGTGCAGCCACAGCAACTTCTTGAGCGGGCGGCCCGGCGGTGGGGTGGGGGCCACGAGGTCGCGGCGGCCCCGCTCGGTGAGGAGCCGCTCGAAGTCCTTGGCGCCTTCCGCGGTGCCCCAGAGCAACTGGCCCAGGAAGACGAGGGCGAAGGTCTTGCGGCCGTTCAGTTCCAGTTCGCCCGCCAGGCGGGCCCGCATGATCTCGCCCCAGGCCTTCGACGCCCGGTTGGAGAGCACCACGGCCTTTCTGAGGTCGGGCTTGCGGCCGGTCCAGCGGCCGATGTCGTCGTGCAGCACCCGGATCTGCTCGGCCACGTCGGCGACGACTTCCGGGGACGACTCGCCCTCGTCCGGAGGCAGGGGCACCCGGATCTCCCGGAACGGCACGTCGTGCCGCACCGCGAGCATCTCCAGGAGCATCTCCTTGCCCAGGCAGAGGGGCGTGGTGCCGAGGCACATCGTGGGTGCGGGGAGCATGTCGTTCTCCACCGACGCGAGCGCGGTGCGATGGTAGCTGCAGACGTCGCGGGCGAGAGCCATCCGTGCGGCGGCGGCTTCGGCGGCTTCCCGCAGATCGCTGCCCGTTATGGTGGCGGAGCCGATCTCCGGGATCATCGGGGTGATGCCGTAGGAACTCAGGATCTCGGTGGGGAAGAGGTACGAGACCCAGGGAACGATGGCGCCCGGCTTGAACATCTCGAGCGAGGCGGCCAGGCTGTGCATCATCAGATAGGAATGGGCGGTGCGGTTCTGCAGCGCCTTCAACCGCATCGACGCGAGGAACGCGGTCCGGATGAGGGCTGCGTTCAGGGTGTTGCCGGTGACGTCGGCCATGCCGGGCATCTAGTCCTCCTCGTCCAGGAGGTCGTCGAGCGACTCGTCGCTCAAGAGATCATCGTCCAGCAACTCGTCCAGATCGTCGAGCAGGTCGTCGTCCAAGAGTTGGGCCTCGAGGAAGGCCTCGACGCGGGTGTGCAGCGGACCGCTGGCCTCGAACGGGAATCCCACCTCGATCTCCAGGTAGGGGAGCCCGCGCTCCTCCGCCAGTTCCGCGACCAGCACCGCGTCGTACGCTCCGGGATCGCAGAAGCTCTGGCGGGCGTAGATGACCGAGGACGGTCTGCTCTCGTCGAGACGCAGAGCCAGATGGGCGCGGCGCTCCACGGTGGAGCGGCGGGGGCACATCCCGAGATCCAGGATCTGCCGGGCAAGGGCCAGGTATGAGTCGGGGTCGGCCGCAGCGGCGGCTTCGCCGGCGGCGGCCAGCGGCCTCCACCGGTCGGGCGACGTGCAGGACTCGAGACCCGACACCGTAGCGCCCAAGCGCTCGATGAGGGTGAGCAGGGAGTTGTCGGTGAGCGGTCCCGCGACCACGAAGACGCCGCCGGGCCTGGGCGCCGCCGGATATTCGACCTTGGGGAGTTCTTTGACCGGGGTGGGGGCGCCGCCGGCTTCGCCTGCGGCGCCAGGCGCGTCAGCGCCGCTCGCAGCCGCGCCGCCGGGCACATCCGCGCCACGCGCGGCACCGCCCTTATCGCGCAGCCAGGTATCCAGCCGGGCCAGTTCCACCGCCAGATCCTCCGCGGCGTGGTCGCCGGCCGACCGTCCCAACGGCACGACGAACACCCGGCCGGGATACGTGGCCGCCATCAGGTCGCCCAGGCGCCGCATGGCGTCGCAGCCGCCGGGCACCAGGAGCACGTCCCCATCGGTGGCTTCGTCGAAAAGGGCGTCCGCGGCCGTCACGAGGCGGGTGACGTACGGGCAGGTCATGGGATGGATGCTAAGCGCGTCCCGGCGGGCCGGCGCCCCAGGGTCCTGGAGGTGCTCTCCGAGCCAGCGCGGGTCGAATCCGGCGCGGGCCACGAGTTCCAGGGGCAGCAGGTTGCAGGTGTAGTAGGCGCTTGGCATCGTGGACAGGTTAGTTTGCGGCCGATGATATGGCAAGGGCAAATATGTCGCACTTCCTGTGGCCGGTACTGATATGGTGTGAATCACAGTGACCGCACGGTAAATAAGGGAGGCGCCGATGACCCGCATCGTCGAGAGCGTCCTTATCGAAAGACCCGTGTCAGAGGTCTTCCGGTACGCGACAGACTGCCAGAACATCCCGCGGTACTTCACCTACGTACGGGAGGCCCGGCTGCGGGGCACGGAGGTGTCCGCCGGGCGGCCGGTCCTCGAATGTCGGGTGCTGGTCGCCGGCCTGCCCCTTCGGTCGGTGTGGACGACCGACTGCTTCGAGGCGGACGAGAGGTGGGAGGTGATCGCTCCGCTGCTTGGGATCCCGGCCCGAAAAAGCTGGGTCTTCAGTCCTGAGGGAGCAGCCACCCGGGTGACCTTCACCATCGATTACAAGGCCACCCCCTTCTACATGGCCGCGGGCGATGTGCTGGTCTTCCGGCCTTTCTTCAAGCGCGCATACAGGCAGGGGATGTCGAATCTCAAACGCCTCTTGCAGCCGGGGGATTTGCGATAGAATCCCGGCACCGCGCCGTTTCCGCTCGGGGGGACGGGACGGCGCGGTGCTATCAAAGCAGGTGATAGTGAGCGCGAATGGGGAGCGGCGTCGCGGCCGCAAAGCAGTACGGCATCTTCTCGTGGCGCTGTTCGTCGTGCTGTGGATAGGCGCGGTCGTCTACCCCGATCCAAGGCCTTTGGCGAGTTCCCTGACCCGTCTCTTCTCCCCGCCTGTCGATGCGGCGGCCGTCGCCGGGATCGCTGACACCCTTCCTCGCGACTACAAGACCATCGAGGACTTCTCCCTCGGCTACGTCGACTACGAGCCGGCATGGGACGTGTACCGTCTGCCCTGGTATTTCCCGACGGTTCCCGAGGTGCTGCGCGACCGGGCGGGTGACTGCCAGGCGCGGGCACTGCTGGCCGCCAGCATCTTCCAGGCCAAGGGGATGCAGTACACCCTTCGCTACTCGTTCGATCACGTGTGGGTCGACTATCCGGGCAAGAACGCTCCGAGCATGGAGGACGCCGCTACCTCGTTCGTCTCCGACAGCGGAGGCGGATGGCTGGCCAAGTTGCCAAAGAAGATCCCGCTCTGGTCGGTGATCAAGGTGCGGGTGGGCTACCACTGGACGCCGATGCCCCTGATCCAGAAGCTGATGATCCTGCTCGGGAGCCTGGCCATCATCGGCTGGGGAGAGCGGGTTGCGTGGCGGCGGCTGGGACTGGCGATAGCGGTCCGTGTGTCGAGGCAGGCGCCGGCCCGCTAGGCGGGTCTGAGTCGCACATGGCCCGATCCCCGGCGTTGCTGCGCCGGGAGCGCCCGTCAGCCGAGGATCTCTTTGAAGACCCTCAGGAAGTTGCCGTGACAGACCTTGTCCACCTGGCCGGAGGTGAGGCCGCCGGCCCTCAGCACGTCTTCGATGCGCGGGTAGTCCTCCGCGCCGTGGAAGCCCGCGGGGAGGTGATCGACCCCGTCGAGGTCGCCGCCGAGCCCCACCGCATCCTCGCCGCCTTTGTCGATGGCCCACTTCACGTGCTCGACCAGGGCGGTCAGCGCGGGCAGCTGCGCGCCGGCCAGGGCCTCGGCAGACAGCTTCTCTGCCTCTTCGTAGCTCATCTCGCCTGCGCGGACCGCATGGAGCGCCTCGCCCATGCCGGACCGCTCCAGTTCGAAGAAGTCGCGGGAGAGGAAGCCCGCCGCGAGGGTGATGCCCATGACGCCGCCCCGCTCGGCCATGTCCCTGATCATGCCGTCGGTCATGTTTCGGGGGCTGGGGCAGATGGCCCGGCAGTTGCTGTGGCTGGCTACGAACGGCCGCTCGGCGACGGCGCACAGATCGGCGAAGCCCTGGTCGGAGAGATGGGACACGTCGATCATCACGCCGAGTGATTCGCAGGCCGCCACCAGATCGACACCGAGCTTGGTGAGTCCCGACCCGTCGCCGTAGGTGGATCCGCAGAACGGGGTGTCGTCCCAGGCGAGAGTGAGGAGGCGCACGCCCTCGTCGTAGAAGGCGAAGAGATTGTCGATGTTGCCGGCCAGGGAGTCGGACCCCTCCAGGCTGGGGAGGACGGCGATGCGCGCCTGTGAGGCAGCGGCGCCAGGCCCATCGGCGGCGGCCGCCGCGAAGGGCGCGGCCAGGTCGTCACCGGTGGAGGCGAGGAACAGGTCGGCGGGGTGGTCGGCGCAGAGCTTGCGGACCCCCGCGACCTTCGCCATGCCCGTCTCGAACTCCCGGCCCTTGTAGTTGCTCCCCCAGACCCAACTCGCGAATACCTGGGCCCCGATGCGGCCGGCCCTGAGGGCCGGGAGGGTGATGTGGGGGGCGAGGGTGCCGCGCGCGGCAGCCGCGGCGCGGTCTTCGGGTCGCACGAGGAAGTCGGCCCCGCTCTCCAGGATGGGCCCGATGGTGTCGCAGTGGGCGTCGAAGAAGCGCATGTCCCTCCTGGCCGCCGGAGTGGCGCAGCCGCCGCGGAGCGGGGCTGCGCCGTCGACCGGCTGCTTAGTCCTTCTTGCTCTCCGTCTTCGCCAACAACCGCTCGAGTTCGGCGATCTTGGCCTTCAGTTCCTTGATGTCTTCCGGGCTCGCATCGGCCGCGCGCTGGGCCGCGGTCGGCTGAGGTGCGGCGTACGGGACGGTGGCGGCCGCGCTGGCTCCGGCCGACGTTCCCTGCCAGGTCTCCATCGGCATCGCCGGGGCGCCCTCTTCCATGGCCTCCATCGGCACGATGGGCTCGTAGTCGTTCTGGCGCACGCGCAGGCTCAGGATGTCCCACCGGCTGTAGAGGCCGGTGATGTTGATGATGCCGCGGGCCATCTCGTTGACTTTGAGGTCGATATCGCCGTAGACGATGCCTTCCTCGTCACGCAGCGGACCGGACACGATCTCGCCGAACGGGCTGATGATCGCGCTGCCGCCGAAGCTCTGGTAGAAGCTCGTGTTGGGGTAGAAGTCGGTGGGCCGCTTCTCCGGCGGGATGTACTCGGCCGCGAGGACGCACCACATGGCGCCGGTGGCGGCCACGGCGGTCGTCATGGCCGGCGTCACCCACGGGAGTTCCTCGGCGCCGCCCAGGTACCCGGGCCACATGGAGCAGTTCACCTTCGCGCCCTGGATGATGTAGTTGTTCCAGAGCATCGGCTGGTTGTGCTCGCCGCAGATGAGCGAGCTGATCTTGCCGAAGTCGAACTCCGGGATCCACAGGTTCTTCCCGCCGTTGCCGCGGGTGTGGATGAGCAGCTCCTGGACGGTGATGTTCACCTTGCGGTGTACGTGGACGATCTCACCCTGCTTGTTGATGAACAGGGCCGCGTTGTGCTGGCGGCCGCCATACTTGGCCACCCGCTCGTTGATGCCCATGACGATGTTGACTTTGTTCTGGCGGGCGGCGCGGCAGAGGAGGTCGGTCTCCTCGCTCGGCACCTCGATGCCGTGACGCAGGTATTCCGCCCAGATGCCGGTGTATTCCGGACCACGGTTTATCTCGAGGCAGAAGTGGCAGTAGCCGGGGATGGCCAGTTCGGGGAAGACCACGAGTTCCGCGCCGTTGTCCGCCGCTTCCTTGATGGCGTCCAGGTATTTGGCAAGAGTGGCCGGCTGATCGAAGTAAATGGGCTTGTCGTGGTAGACGGGGGAGACCTGGACGGCCGCCGCCCTGAACTTCGGGTACTCCTTGAGCACAGCACCTCTCCTTATCGAATGCGAAATGAGTGACTGCTCACTTTGACAGCGCGAAGTCTACTCTCCGGGCCGCTGGAGGCGCAAGGCCGGAGGCCTGGGCGGTGGAGCCCCCGTCCACGTCTCCAGCGCCGGAACCGCCGTGGATCGCTATCGACGCCGGGCCTGGTCCTGGCGAAGGCGGGCGACGATGGCGTCCCGGTGGGTCTCGACGTATGGGCTGGCGGGGTCGTGGCCGCACTTGCGGCACATGAGGTCGTAGGCCGAATTGAGGGTGCCGCACGCGGGGCAGGAGTACTTCTCGGTCGCCTCGGCCAGCCATGCGTCCGGTCCGATCTCGTGGATGCGCGCGAGGTCGGCGTGGATGTCGGCCCGATGGGGCCGCTCTTGGACGAACGCCTCCAGTTCGGAGCAGGGGCAGTCCGGGCACTCCCCACAGAATGAAAGGCCGCGGTCGGCGGCGCAGATGGGCATGTAGCAGTCTCTGCAGTAGTAGAGGCGTCGGTCTCCGCGGCAGCCGTCGCAGAGCAGGACTTCCCTGCTCACACCGAAGGTGGCGGCCATCCGGTCGATCCGGGCCGGGTCCTCGTGGGTCCCGATGTAGAACGTGCAGGCAGAGCAGAACAGCCCACAGACGGCAGCCTTGGCAGGTGGCGTGGAGGCGAGACTATCGGACGCGGTGGACACGGTGGAGCTCCTTCCGCTGCGGACCTCGGTAGCCCACATACTCGAAACACTATGACACCGTTCGCTGGGAACGGCCATTGGACGAAGGTCCAGCCCAAGGTCCAGCTCCGGGTCCAGTCGTGGGCCCAGTACCGCGCCCGCGCTCGGTCTTTCGCCTGGGTCGCGCGTGCTACACTCTCGCCCTCATGGAGACCGGAAGGACCAACTCGCTCCTGCTTCTGCGCCCCCGTTAGGGGGATATCGTCGCGCGCCGGCGCTCACCCGGCATGTCAGCGGTTATCATTGGAACGCAGCAGTCTGGAGGTATGGGTATGTCCACTGTCACGGCATCTGGCCGTCGGAATATCGGTAAGCCGGTCGTCTTCTTCGACACCACCCTGCGCGACGGCGAACAATCGCCGGGCAGTAGCCTGAACGCGTCGGAGAAGCTGGAGATCGCCCATCAGCTCGCCCGGCTGGGAGTGGACGTCATCGAGGCGGGGTTCCCGGCCAGCAGCCCTGGTGATTTCGACGCCGTCAGGACCATCGCCCGTGAGGTCAAAGGCCCGGTCATCTGCGGCCTGGCGCGGTGCGTCGAGCAGGACATCCGCACCTGCTGGGATGCCATCAAGGACGCCGAGCGCCCGCGCATCCACACGTTCGTCTCGACCTCCGACATCCACCTGAAACACCAGATGCGCGCCTCCCGCGAAGAGGTCATCGCGCTGACCAAGAAGATGGTGGAACTGGCCGCTTCGCTGTGCCCCGGGGATGTGGAGTTCTCCGCGATGGACGCCACCCGCTCCGAGGTCGATTTTCTGGCTACGGTGCTGCAGACGGCCATCGAGGCCGGCGCCACCACCATCAACGTGCCCGACACGGTGGGGTACACCCTGCCGACCGAGTACGCGGCGCTGATGGACAGCCTGTATGAGAAGGCGCCCGGCCTGAAGGACGTCGTGGTGAGCGTGCACTGCCACAACGACCTGGGGCTGGCCGTGGCCAACTCCCTGGCCGCCGTCGAACGGGGCGCCACCCAGGTGGAAGTGGCCGTGAACGGTCTGGGTGAGCGGGCCGGCAATGCGGCTCTGGAGGAGATCGCCATGGCTCTGGTCACCCGGGCCGATATCCTGCAGAGGCCGTGCCGGCTGAACACCACCGAGATCTTCCGCACCAGCCGGATGGTGTCCAGCTACACCGGGCAGATGGTGCAGGCCAACAAGGCCATCGTGGGCAAGAACGCGTTCGCTCACGAATCGGGCATCCACCAGGACGGCCTGCTGAAGGAGCGCTCCACCTACGAGATCATGCACGCTAAGGACATCGGGCTGACCGAATCCGACATCGTGCTGGGCAAACATTCCGGGCGCCACGCGCTGCGGACCCATTTGGCCGAGTTGGGCATCCATCTGGAGGGCAAGGATCTGGACCTGGCGTTCCAGCGCTTCAAGGAGATCGCCGACCGCAAGAAGGAAGTCACCACCGCCGACCTGGAAGCCCTGGTGGGCGAAGAGATCCGCGAGCGGGAGGATGTGTACTCCCTCGACCACTTCTACGTGGCCGCCGGCTCGGAGATCATCTCGTCGGGTCAGGTGGGAGTGCGCACGGAGGGCAAGCCCCAGGCGGGCAAAGCCTTCTCCGGCGGGTCGGTGGAGTCGGTGTTCCTTGCCATCGACGATGCGGTGGGGGTGAGCGGCAGGCTCATGGACTACCAGGTGCGGTCGATCACCTCGGGCAAGGATTCGCTCGGCGAGGTCCGTGTGGTGGTCGAGGTCGATGGGAAGCGCTATGCCGGCCAGGCGGTCTCCATAGATGTGCTCGAGGCTTCGGCCAAGGCGTACGTGCGGGCGCTCAACAACCACGCCCGGGGCCGCGAGGCCGGCGGGGCGCGGGGCGACCGGGTATACCTTTAGGAATGAGCGGCCCGGTGGCACTGCACCGGGCCTTTTTGTTGGCGGCGAAGTGAGCGACAGAGAGGCGTGGAGGATATGACTATGACTTCAGGGGCCGCAGGCGGTGCCGGCGGCCCGTTCGGAGCCTGGAAGACCGTCGAACTGCCGGGCGGCGCAGCCCGCGTAGCCGGGCTGCGCGAACTCGCAGCCGCGACCGGGCGCGACATCGCCCGGTTGCCGTACTCCATCCGCGTCCTCCTCGAGAACGGCCTGCGCTTCTGCGGCCAGGGTGTCGTGGAGGAGAAGGACGTCATGGCCCTTCTCGACTGGGATCCCAGCAGCGCCGAGCGCCCCGAGTTCGCCTTCATGCCTGCGCGCGTGCTGCTCCAGGACTTCACCGGGGTGCCGTGCGTGGTGGACCTCGCTGCCATGCGTTCCGCGATGGCCCGGGCGGGGGGAGACCCGTCCATCATCGACGCGGGCGTTCCGGTGGACCTGGTGATCGACCACTCCGTGCAGATCGACAACGCCGGCGTGCCCGGCGCCTGCGACTTCAACATGGACATCGAGATGCAGCGCAACGGCGAGCGCTACGCCCTTCTGCGCTGGGCACAGGGCGAGTTCGCCAACCTGCGGGTCGTCCCGCCGGGCGCCGGCATCTGCCACCAGGTGAACCTGGAATACCTGGCTCAGGTAGTCAGACGGGACGGGGCCTCCGGCGCGGCTGCGCCGGCCTCCGGCGCCCCCGCCGCCGACACCCTGCCGTGGGCCTCCCCCGACACGGTCATCGGCACCGACTCCCACACCACCATGATCAACGGCCTGGGCGTACTGGGCTGGGGCGTGGGCGGCATCGAGGCCGAGGCGGTCATGCTTGGCCAGCCGTACTTCATGCTGGTCCCGCAGGTGGTGGGGGTCCGCCTCACCGGCAAGCTGTCGCCGCAGGCGACCGCCACCGATCTCGTGCTCACGGTCACCGAACTGCTGCGGCAGGTCGGCGTGGTGAACCGCTTCGTCGAATACTTCGGCCCGGGCGCGGAAAGCCTGCCGCTCGCCGACCGGGCCACCGTGGCCAACATGTCGCCCGAATACGGGGCCACCTGCGGCTTCTTCCCGGTCGACGGGGAGACCATCTCCTACCTGCGCCAGACCGGCCGTTCCGACGACCTCTGCGCCCGGGTGGAGGCCTATGCCAAGGACCAACTCCTGTTCCGCGAAGAGGGCGCGCCCGACCCGGAATACTCCTGGGTGGTCGAACTCGACCTGGCCGACGTGCGGCCGAGCCTCGCCGGCCCGCGCCGCCCGCAGGACCGGGTGCTGCTCGAAGACATGTCCCGGAAGTTCCGCCAGAGCCTGCCCGCGCTGTCGCAGGGCCGGACGGAGGTCTCCGCGGCCAAGGCGGAGGTCGCCGGCAGGCGCGAACTCATCCATGACGGCGACGTCGTGATCGCCTCCATCACCAGTTGCACCAACACCTCGAACCCGGCGCTGATGCTCGCGGCCGGGCTCTTGGCCCGCAACGCAGCCGCCCTGGGGCTCAAGCCCAGGCCCTGGGTGCGCACCAGCCTGGCCCCCGGATCGCGGGCCGTGACCGCCTACCTGGCCGACGCCGGCCTGCTCGGATCCCTCGAGGAGATCGGCTTCGGCGCCTGCGGCTACGGCTGCGCCACCTGCATCGGCAACAGTGGGCCTCTCTCGGACGACCTGTCCCGGGCCATCAAGGAAGACAAGCTGGTGGTCTCCGCCGTGCTCAGCGGCAACCGCAACTTCGAAGCCCGCATCCATCCGCTGGTGCGGGCCAACTACCTGGCCTCGCCGCCCCTGGTGGTCGCGTTCGCTCTGGCCGGTACGGTCGACATCGACCTGGCCAACGACCCGCTCGGTACCCGTGCCGACGGGCGGCCGGTCTATCTGGCCGACATCTGGCCGTCGGTGGAGCAGGTCTCCGAACTGGCGGCCACGGCGCTCAGCCCGGACTTGTTCCGCGAGGAGTACGCGGCGGCGCTCAAAGGCACGATGGCCTGGCAGGAGCTGGACGTGCCGGCAGGCGCCCTCTATCAGTGGGACAAGGACTCCACCTACGTGCAGGAACCGCCCTTCTTCGAAGGGATCGGCGCGGCCGCCGGCTCGGAGCCGAGCGGCGCCGCGGCGGAGCCGGCCGGCCCCGCGGACCTGTCCGGCGCGCGCATACTCGCCATCCTGGGCGACTCCGTCACCACGGACCACATCTCCCCGGCCGGTTCCATCGGGGTGGACACCCCGGCGGGCAAGTACCTGCTGGCCCACGGCGTGCAGCAGGCCGATTTCAACACCTACGGCGCCCGGCGAGGCAACCACGAGGTCCTCATGCGGGGCACGTTCGCCAACGTCCGCCTCAAGAATCACATGGCCGGAGGCCGCGAGGGCGGTTGGACCACCCATCAGCCGTCGGGCGAACTGCTGTCGATCTTCGACGCGTCCCTGCGGTATCAGGAGGAGGGCGTGCCGCTGGTGGTGTTCGCGGGCAAGGAGTACGGCAGCGGCAGCTCCCGCGACTGGGCCGCCAAAGGCCCGGCGCTGCTGGGCGTGAAGGTGGTCATCGCCGAGAGTTACGAGCGCATCCACCGGAGCAACCTGGTGGGCATGGGCGTCCTGCCGCTCGAACTGGAGAAGGGCGTGACGGTGGAGAGCCTGGGGCTCACGGGCGACGAGGTCGTCGACACGATCGGGGTCGGTGAGGACATCGGGCCCGGTGCCGAGGTCCTCGTGGCCATCCATCGTCCCGGCGGCGAAGACCTGCGACTCACCTGCAAGGCCCGTCTCGATTCCACAGTGGACGTCGAGTACTACAAGAACGGCGGCGTGTTGCTCCGGGTGCTCCGTCTCAAGATGGAGGCCTGATGTCGAACATCCAAGCGGTCATCCTCGGATTGGTCCAGGGGATCACCGAGTTCTTCCCGATCTCGAGTTCCGCCCATCTGCTTCTGGTGCCGTGGCTGTTCGGCTGGCATCTGACCATGTCGCTCGACCTTGAGAAGACCTTCGACGTGGCTCTCCACCTGGGGACTTTCGTCGCGGTGCTGGTGTTGATGTACAAGGAAGTGTGGCGCGTCCTCAAGGCGTTCTTCGGCAGCATCTGGAGGCGCAAGATCGCGACCCGCGACGAGAAGCTTGCATGGATGCTGCTCATAAGCACCATCCCCGCCGGGATCATCGGGGTCCTCTTCGAGAACGTCATCGAGGAGCGGCTGGGCGAGCCCTGGCTCATGGCCGTCCTCATGATCGCCTTCGGCGTCATCATGTGGGTGGTCGACGCGTGGGCGCCCGACAGCAAGAAGACCGGCGGCGCAGAAGGCAAGAACCTCACCTCGGTCCGCTGGTATCAAGCTCTTTTCATCGGGATCGCCCAGGCCGCCGCTTTGGCGCCGGGTGTCTCTCGCTCGGGCGTCACGCTGACGGCTCTTCGGGGGCTCAAGATCACCCGCGACGAAGCGGTGCGGTACGCCTTCCTGCTCACCATCCCCATCATCGGGGGGAGTGCGGTCTACAAGGGCCTGAAAGTGGCGGCCGGCGGTGGTCTGCCGGCGGGTACCGCGCTGCCGTTCCTCATCGGCATAGTCACCGCGTTGGTGAGCGGCTATCTGGCCGCCCGGTTCCTGCTCGGCTACCTGCGCTCCCATTCGCTGCGCGGGTTCGTGTGGTACCGCTTCGCCTTCGGAGTGTTGATCCTGGTGCTCATCGCGGCGGGAGTAAGGGCGGCCACGATAGGGTAGAGCGGGGGGCGCGGCGGGCGGCGTGAGCCGCCGCGGGCGGGCCCGCGCATGCCGACCGTCTGTCGTCCGTGGCTCCGCGCGGTCCTGTCGCACCGCGCATCGTTCAGGTAACGGCCAGGTTCGGAGGGCGTCCCGGCGGGTCGCGCGCTTGACATCCAAGTCGGAGAGCGCGCATTCTGGACGCGGGACCGCTTCTCATTCCAGGGGGGAACAGCAGCGTGTGCTCCTGGCCGTTCCCCTTGGCCAAGGAGGTCACTATGACGCCGGCGACCGCGAAGAAGTCCACCGCCGCTCTGAGCCTGACCGTGCTCTGCCTCGTCCTCGCCACGATACTCGCCCTGGTACTGGCCGGCTGCGGTGGCTCCGCAGAGACCAGCACTACCACGAGCGTGACCGATTCGACGACGACCACCGCGGAGCCGTCAACGTCCACGTCCGACACGGAAGCCACCACGTCCACCACCGGATCGAGCTTCCCGCCGACCGTGGGGCACGAGCAGGACGACACCCGCTTCATCTACTCGGGCAAGTGGACCACTGTGGCCGCCAAGTCGGCATCCGGCGGGGATCTGGACATCACGAACGCCTCGGGCTGCAAGGTGACCATCCGCTTCTACGGCGACGGCGCCTCCTGGATCGCCAAGAAGTCGCCCCAATACGGGGAGGCCGAGGTCACTTTGGACGACGGGGCCTCCCAGACCGTCGACCTGTACAGCGCCACCGCGGAGTGGAAGCAGAAGGTATGGAAGAGCGGCAGCCTCGAACTCGGGGACCACACGCTCGTGATCTCCTGGACCGGTAAGAAGAACGAGAAGGCCGAGGCCACCAACATCAACGTGGACAACATCATCATCTCCGGCGTGCTGACCGGGACCGTGCAGCAGACCTACACCCTTCTGAAGTACGCCGGCACGTGGTCCACCATCACGTCGTCCTCCGCCTCGGGCGGCACCTTCAAGCAGGCCGACAAGTCCGGCGCGTCGGTCACCATCAAGTTCAGTGGCATCAAGCTGGTCTGGATCGGACGCACCGGCCCGGGCTACGGCCAGGCGAAGGTGAGCATAGACGGAGGGCCCGACGCGACGGTGGACCTCTACAGCGCGACCAACAAGAACAAGCAGGAGATCTGGGACACCGGCATCCTCGATCTCAAGACCCACACGGTCAAGATCTCCTGGAGTGGCGACAAGAACGGCAGTGCCACCGGGACCGCCATAGACGTGGATGCCATCCAGGTCACCGGGTCGATAAAGTAGCGGCGCCGGGCGCCGGGCTTGCGGGCACCGGCGGCGCCCAGCCGGCTGCGCGGCGTGCTGCCCATCGGCGCAGCCCTCGGCGCGGGTCAGTAGGTCAGCGGGTCGGCGATCAAGCCGGCCACCCGCACGGTACCGCGCACCGAGTTGCCTACCACGAGTTCGTCCGCGGCCAGGAGCTCGTCGAGGGTGAGGGAGCGCTCGATGGCGTGGTGTTCCGCGATGAACCCAGCCCGCCACACACCCGGGAGCGATCCGTCTGACAACGGGGGAGTGACCCAGGCTTCACCAAAGCGGGCGAAGACGTTCGTGATGCCGCCCTCCGTGACCCGGTCGAGCCGGTTGACGAACAGCGCGTCGAAGCAGCCCTCGGCCACGGCCCGCCGGTGCTCGCGGTCGTAGAAGCCGCGCCGGGTGGTCTTGTGGACGAGCAGCGGGTCTTCCTGGTCGACGCGGAAGGGGGAGACGAGCAGCCATACCGGCTCCTCCGGAGCGGTCGGCACCTCGCGCATGGACAGGCCTATCGCGCCGGAGGCGTCGAGGTCCAGGCGCACCACCAGCGGGCCTCCGTGCGAATCCGACAGCCCCTCCAGTGCCGCCACCACCTCGTCTTCGTGGTAAGGGAGGCCGAGGGCGCCGGCCGACGCGGACAGGCGCCCGAGGTGCCTCTGCAGATCCCGATACGAGCCGTCCGTCTGCAGGTACATGGTCTCGAAGAGCCCCAGGTCTGCGCGGGCGGTGTCGTCGGCCTGGGTGCGGCGCGGACGCCACTCCCCGCTGGGCGGAGCGAGCGCGAAGGCCCCCTTGGCGAGCGTCTCCTCGTATTCGGCGGCGGCCTGCGCATCCCATACCACCCCTGACCCCACGCCGAACACGCACCGGCCTTCGCGGTGCACGATGGTCCTGATGCCGATGTTGCCGGTGAAGTCGCCGCCCGGCGCGAACAGCGCGACGGTGCCTGTGTAGACGCCGCGGGGCTCGGTCTCCACCTCGCTGATGATCTCCATGGTGTGATGCTTGGGTGCTCCGGTGATGGAGGCCCCCGGGAAGACGGCCCGCATGATCTGGGTGAGTCCGGCCCCGGTCTGCAGCGGTCCCTGGACGATGCTGGTCATCTGCCAGACCGTGCGGTAGGGCTCCACCACGAAGAGCGACGGCACGTGCACCGTGCCCGTGCGGGACACCCGCCCGAGGTCGTTGCGCACCATGTCGACGATCATCAGGTTCTCGGCCCGTTCCTTCTCGGTCTCGGCCAGTTCGTACGCGAGCGCCACATCGGCAGGGTGGGTGAGGCCCCGGGGTCGGGTGCCCTTCATGGGCCTGCTCTCGAGGATCTCGCCGTCGCGCCGGAGGAACAGTTCGGGCGAGAGGCTGAGCACCTGGCTCCCGCCCAGGTCGAGATAGGCGGCGTAGGGCACGGCCTGGCGGACCACCAGGGCGAGGAAGTACTCCAGGGGATCGAGGGGCGGGACGGCGCCGTTGCCGTCCGACGCGCCGGCCACGCCCGCGGCACCCTGCTTGCCGGCGCCGCCCGGCGCGTTCAGGTCGTATCGGGCGCGCACCGTGTAGTTCACCTGGTAGGTGTCGCCCGCGGCGATGTAGTCGCGGACCCGGCCGATGGCCTCGGTGTACTGCTCCTTGGTGACGTTCAGTTCCGGCGTGATGGCCGCAACGCGGGCGGCCACGGCCGAGACGTCCAGGCCGGCAAGGAAGGCGGCCCATTCATCGCCGGGTACGAAGAGGGCGGACTCGGGACGGTATACGGCCATCCAGGCCAGCGGGATGGAGTCGCAGGCCACGGCGCCGGCGGGCAGGGGCCGCGCCGGCCCCTGACGGACCTTCAAGCCGAAGGCGCTCCCGGCCTCGTATGCCAGGTAGCCGGCTACGTAGCAGCCACGCGCCTGTTCCGCCTCGATCTCGTCGAGCAGCACCGGCAGCACCTCCGGCGTGGAGGCGGTGAGGATGCGCTCCGGGTTCGACAGGATGACGGCCGGGTCTCCGGCAGGTCTGGAGGGGGGCAGGGGCGCGGGCGCGGCGCTCGGCGCGGCTGTGCCACTCGGACCCGGTGTGGCGCTCGCGGTCGCGGCCCCGACGGGCGCCGCGGCGCCCACGGCCATCCCGCTCGCTGCCGCGCGCGGCAGCCAGGCGCCGTTGCCCGGGAAGATCACGGTCCCGGCACCCCGGGGCAGGTCGTTGAGATTCACGTGAAGATAGGTGGATGTTCGCCCGGCAGGACCGAGCCGGTCACGAAGCGTAGCCGGCGAAGCTCTCGACCACGATCTGGCCCTGCGGGATCTCGAGTTGGGCCAGGACCCTGTCCATGGCGGTGATCATCGGAGGCGGGCCCACCACATAGTAGGTCCAGTCGGAAGGGTCGGAGAGTTCGGCGCGGATGATGCCCGCGGTGATGAAGCCACCGTAGCCCTTCCATTCGGGCGTGGGATTCGTGATGACGTGCGTCACCCGCAGCTCCGAGATCTTCTGCTCGAACCCGTCGAACTCGTCTTTGTAGACTATGCCGTCCTCGGTCATGCTGCCGTAGAACACAGCCAGCTCCTGGCCGGGCACGCGGCCGGCACCGTCCGTGTCCGCCAGGTAGCGGAGCATGCTCCTTACCGGGGTCACGCCGATGCCGCCGGTGAGGAAGGCGATCTTGGGCTTGTCGTATCCGAACAGGAAGGCGCCGTAGGCCCCCTGGATGTCCACCTCGGCGCCGATGGGTAGTCCGTCCAGCGCCGTCTTGAACTCGGACCCCGTGAGCCGGGTGGTGAGTTCGATGTGCGGCTCGGTGGGCGAGTCGGCATGGCTGAAGTGGTGGTCGAGCGGACCGCTCGGCGCCGGGACGGTGATGGTGAACCACTGTCCGGCCTTGAAGGTGTAGTCCGCAGGGCGGGAGAAGCGGTAGCTGGTGGTGTCGCTACTGCGCGGGATCTTCTCCAGCAGGGTGCTCTTGAAGTTCATAGCGGCCATCGAACATCTCCCTCCCCATGAACGGCCCTCAGGGCAAAAGCTTCGTGCGCCTCTGGGAGGATAGAATAGCAGCCGTATTCGACAGGAGGTGCCGTGACACATCCCACGGACGTCAGGGCCGGGGCCCTCAACGGCCCCGTTTCCATAGTCAGGTGCAACGACTACCAGATCGACGGAGTCCGAGCGGCGCTTCATGAAGCTCTCGCGCCGCTGGGCGGTATGGCCGCCTTCGTCAAGCCGGGCGAGCGGATCGGCCTGAAACCGAACCTGCTCCTCGGGTCCGACCCGGACCAGGCGATCGTCACCCACCCGGCCGTGCTGGCCGCGGTCGCCCTCGAAGTGAGGGAGGCCGGCGCGTCCCCGGTCGTGCTGGAGAGCCCCGGGTCGGGGATCATCCCGTCGCCCAGGGTCCTTGCCCGCCAGTTCGCCAAGGCCGGGTACCAGGCGGTGGCGGACAGCAACGGCTTCGAACTCAGCCTGGAGACCGAGTGGGACTGGGTGCCCTATGCGGAAGGCCGGGCATTCAAGAAGGTCGAGATCGTGCGCTCGGCCATGCAGGTGGACGGGCTCATCAACATCCCGAAGTTCAAGACCCATTCCTGGATGATCCTGACGGGCGCCACCAAGAACCTGTTCGGGCTCATCCCCGGGCTGACCAAGGTGGGCTACCACGGCAAGTATCCGCAGAAGGAGCGGTTCGCGGAGATGCTGCTGGACGTGGCCGCCCTGATGAAGCCACGGCTGAACGTGATGGACGCGGTGGTGGGGATGGAGGGCCAAGGCCCAGGTACCGGTGGCAAGCCGCGGAACGTGGGCCTGTTGCTGGCGGGTGCGGACACCATCTCGATGGATGCGGTGTGCTGCGGCATAGCCGGCTTCGATCTCCGGGCCGTCCCGGTGGTCGAGCGGGCGCTGGCGCACGGTCTGTGGGACGGCCGTCTGGCCGGCGTGCCCGTGTTCGGACCGGCCGTTGCCGATGTGGCGGTGCGTGACTTCAAACCGCCGGTGAAGGGCGTGGCCAGCAACGGGCTCGAGTTGCCGGTCATCGGTGAGGTGGGGCGGAACTTCCTGCGCAACGGCTTCAGCCCCCGCCCCCGCCCACAGGTGGGCCCGTGCACCATCTGCGGTTCGTGCGAGCAGGCCTGCCCGGTCCAGGCCATATCCATGGAGAAGAAGCCCCGGGTCGCCCGAGTGGACGACGAGAAGTGCATCCGTTGCTACTGCTGCCATGAGGTGTGCCCGCACGCCGCCATCGAACTGCGGTTCACGGGCGCGGGCAGACTCATGCACGGGCTCGGGATAGTCTGATGGAAGCCGATCACAAGGCGGCCGCCGGACCGGCGGTGCATCTCGCCGCGCGGGCCGGGGCGGTCTCGCTCGTCCGTTGCGAGGACTACGACATCGACCACCTGCGCGCCGCCGTGCGCGACCTGCTGGCCCCGCTCGGCGGCATGGCCTCCTTCGTGCGACCGGGCGAGCGCATCGGGCTGAAGCCGAACATCATCATGCCGGCGACTCCGGACCGGGCCATCTGCACGCATCCCCTGTTGGTGGCGGCGGTCGCCCTGGCCATCCGGGAAGCCGGCGGGTACCCCGTCGTCGTGGAGAGCCCGGGGGCGGGGATCGTGCCGCTCAAGAGCGTCATGGTGGGGGTGTTCCGCCGGGCCGGCTACCGCGAGGTCGCCGACCGGTACGACTTCGAGTTGAGCTACGAGACCGAATGGGACGTCATCAGCCATCCCGACGGCAGGCAGGCGCGCCGGGTGGAACTGCTCCGCTCGTATCTCAACTGCGACGGTCTCATCAACATGTCCAAGTTCAAGACCCACACCTTCCAGGTGCTGAGCGGCGCGACCAAGAACCTGTTCGGGCTGATCCCCGGGCTGACCAAGGTCGGCTACCACGCCAAGTTGCCCGAGCCCAAGCTCTTCGGCGACATGCTGCTCGACGTAGCCGGGCTGGCGCGGCCCCGCCTGAACATCGTCGACGGCATCCTGGCGATGGAGGGGCAGGGCCCGAGCACCAAGGGCACCTCGCGGAAGATGGACTTCCTGCTGGCCTCCGAGGATGCCATAGCCGCCGACCTTGCGTGCTGTGCCATCGCGGGGATAGACCCCGTGGCCGTGCCGTACCTGGCCGCCGCCCGCGACCGGGGCATGTGGCGGGGCAGGCCGGAGGATGCGGTGACCGCGGTGGGCCGGCCCTTCTCGGAGTTCGCGGTCAAGGACTTCGCCATGCCGGGCAAGTATCTCGACCGGGGCGGCCTGGGCCGCGCCCAGTGGATCGCCGACCGGCCCCGCTCCTTCATGCGCAGCGGCTTCCAGCCGCGCCCGCGGCCCAAGGTGGGGCCGTGCACCGTATGCGGCGCGTGCGCGCAGGCCTGTCCGGGGAAGGCCATCGAGATGGACAAGAAGACCCGCGTGGCGGTCGTGGAGGACGAGAAGTGCATCCAGTGCTTCTGCTGCCACGAGGTGTGCCCGAACGCGGCAATCGAGCTGGAGTTCACGGGCCTGGGACGGCTCGTGCACGGGATGGGGTTGGTCTGATGGGCGAGAGCACCTGGAACGACCCGTTCTTCGCGGCCGCCAGGACCATCGGGGACCGGACGATCGACGTGGGCATCCCGGGGGGGATCCGTCTGGTGGCGGTCGACCTGGACGGGGTGGTCTGGCTGGGCGGCTCCGTGCTGCCCGATGCCCCGGCCGCGCTCACCGAGGTGGTGCGCCGCGGTCTCGACCTGCGCTACGTCAGCAACAACTCGACCGCCCACAGGGAGGCCGTCTCGGAGAGGCTGGCCGCGGCCGGCTTCCCCGCCGGCGTCGGGCGGGTGTTCACGTCCGGGTACGTCACCGGCCAGTGGCTGCGCCAGCGGCTGCCGCAGGGCGCGCCGGTGCTGGTGGTCGGCGAACCCGGGTTGATGCGGGAGCTTGCGGAGGCCGGACTGGAACCGGTGCACGCCGGTGGTGAGCTCACCGTGGCCGCGGCGCAGGCGCCGGGCGCAGGCGCGCCCGCCGGCGCCGCCGATGCGGCTACGCCTGCCGCGACACTCGGGGCCGCGCGAAGCGCGGCGCCGTCCGGTGCCCCCTTCCAGGCGGTGGTGGTCGGCATGGACCGGGGGTTCGACTTCAAGATGCTCGCCCAGGCCCAGGCGGCCGTGCTCGGCGGGGCTTTGTTCGTCGGCACCAACCCGGACCGCACCTTCCCGACACCCGCCGGCCTGCTCCCGGGGGCCGGTTCCGTGATAGCCGCCGTGGCGACCGCCGCCCAGAAGGAGCCCACCTACATGGGCAAGCCCGGGCTGGGACTGGCCGAGATCCTCTCGAAGGTCACCGGCGTCGCCCCGGGGCAGACGCTGTTCATCGGGGACCGGATGAGCACGGACATCGGGTTCGGCATCCGCGCCGGCATGGTGACAGCGCTGGTGCTCACGGGCGTGACCACCCCGGCCGAGTTCGAGCGCATCCGCGCGATCGGCGGCCCGGACATGCCCGACCACGTGCTGCGCACGCTCGCCGACCTGCCCCAGTTGCTCGACCGGCTCGGGGTCTGAGTGCCGTCTGCACCTCACCCCGGCGCGAGCCGGTACAATGGTCCCCTATGACACCACCCATCATCCCTCTCATAGTCATCGTGGTCGCGGGCTTCATCGCCTTCGCTGCCGGCGCCGTGATAGCGCACCGCAAAGGCTTCAAGCGCGACGGTGAGGTCATCGCGCGCTGCCGCGACGGCCATCTGTTCACGACCATCTGGGTGGGCGAGTTCTCCTGGCACAAGCTGGACCTGGGGTGGGCCAAGATCCAGCGCTGCCCGGTCGATGGCCGCCTGACGATCGTCCGTGCGGTCGAGCCGGGCCAGTTGACGACCGAGGAGAAGAAGGCGGCCAAACAGGTCGTCGATCCGGTGGGACGGCCGAAGCGGAAGGTCGGCCCCTAAGGGGACCGGTCCGCAGTCCGCCGTGCGTCCGCCGGAAGGCGGCGCCACCCGATCGTGGTCCGCGCCCCGCGCCCTTGTTGCCGTTTCTTCCCGCTAGGCTGTACAGTCTGCGCGTTGTTCCGGTCCGGCCTGGAGAGGGCCGCTGTAGCGAGAGGATGCGACGATGGCCGACCAGCCCCAGTATCACATCGACACTCTGGCTCTCCACGCGGGTCACACGCCCGACCAGGAGACCCTGTCCCGCGCCGTGCCCCTGTATCAGACGAGCAGCTACGTGTTCCGCGACTGCGACCACGCCGCGAACCTGTTCGCCCTCAAGGAGTTCGGCAACATCTACACCCGGCTCATGAACCCCACCACCGGTGTCCTCGAGGAGAGGCTCGCAGCTCTACACGGTGCGGCCGGGTCGGTGGCCACGGCCTCCGGGATGGCGGCCATCTTCTACGCCGTCGCGGCCATCACGTCGGCGGGGCAGAACTTCGTGACCGGCGACAAGCTCTACGGTGGCACGTACACCCAGTTCAGCTTCCCGCTCAAGCGGTTCGGCATAGAGGCCCGCTTCGTCGATTCCCGGGACCCGAAGAACTTCGAGCGGGCCATCGACGAGAACACCCGCCTGCTCTACACCGAGTCCATCGGGAACCCGAAGGGCAACGTGGACGACCTCGAGGGGATCGCGGAGGTGGCGCGGCGCTACAAGCTGCCCCTCATCGTCGACAACACGGTGACGCCGCCCCCGCTCTTCGACCCGTTCGCCTACGGTGCCGACATAGTGGTCTACTCGCTCACCAAGATCATCGGGGGCCACGGGACCTCCATCGGCGGCGCCGTGGTGGACAAGGGCACGTTCGACTGGAAGGCGGCCGGCCGGTATCCGGAGATCACCGAGCCCGATGCCGCCTATCACGGCGTCAACTTCTGGGAGGCGTTCGGCAACCACCCACAGGCGGTGGCTCCCGGGCTGGCCTACCTGCTCAAGATCCGCACCGGTCTGATGCGCGACCTGGGCGCCGTGGTCTCGCCGTTCAACTCCTGGTTGTTCATCCAGGGTCTGGAGACCCTGCCTCTGCGGGCCCGAGCCCACGCATCTAACGCTCAAGCTGTGGCTGAGTTCTTGGCGGGACACCCGGCTGTCTCGTGGATCGACTACGCCGGTCTGCCTTCGCACCCCGACTACGAGCGGGCCAAGCGGTTGCTGCCGCTGGGGCCCGGCGCCGTCTTCTCGTTCGGGGTCAAGGGCGGCCTGGAGGCGGGCAAGAAGTTCATCGAGTCGGTGAAGCTGGCCTCGCATCTGGCCAACATCCTGGATGCCAAGACCCTGGTGATCCAACCGGCGGCGACGACTCATCAGCAGCTGTCGCCCGAGGAGCAGGTCTCCGCGGGGGTCACTCCCGACTTGGTGCGCATCTCGGTGGGTATAGAGGACGTCAAGGACATCATCGCCGACCTGGACCAGGCACTGGCGGCTTCGCAACGATGAGTGACCGGGCGGCGGGCGGCTTCGCGCCGCGCCGCCCCGGCTCCGGCGGCGGCGCCCATGCGCGTCGCCCCGGGTGTGAGCGGCGCCGCCGCGAAGCTGCGGCGCCGGGACTCGCTAGAAGGCCTTAGGAGGCACGATGCAGCAGGACCACGGCCACATCTTCCGCGTCTACGACGACAACTCGCTGTCCATCGGGCACACCCCGTTGGTGCGCCTCAACCGGGTGATCGGTAAGACATCGGCCACCATCCTCGCCAAGATCGAGGGGCGCAACCCCGCCTATTCGGTCAAGTGCCGGGTTGGGGCGGCCATGGTGTGGGACGCCGAAGACAAGGGCCGCATCCGGCCCGGCTGCGAGATCGTGGAGCCCACCAGCGGCAACACCGGCATCGCTCTGGCCTATGTCTGCGCCGCCCGCGGCTACAAGCTGCACCTCACCATGCCCGAGACCATGAGCATCGAGCGCCGCAAGGTGCTGCAGTTCTTCGGGGCGAACGTGATCCTGACCCCGGGCGCCGAGGGCATGAACGGAGCGGTGCGGGCCGCCGAAGAGATGCAGGCGAGCGACCCCGAGAGGTTCTATCTGCCCCAGCAGTTCAACAACCCGGCCAACCCGATGATCCACGAGAAGACCACCGGTCTGGAGATCTGGGACGACACCGAGGGGACCGCCGACGTGCTCGTGTCGCCGGTCGGGACGGGCGGCACGCTCACCGGCATCTCCCGCTACTTCGAGAAGGTGCAGGGCAAGCCCCTCTATTCCGTGGCGGTCGAACCGGCCGCCAGCCCGGTGATATCCCAGACGCTGGCGGGTCAGCCCCTGCGGCCGGGGCCGCACAAGATCCAGGGGATAGGGGCCGGCTTCATCCCGCAGAACCTCGACCTGTCGCTGGTCGATCGAGTCGAACCCGTCGAGAACGACGAGGCCATCGAGATGGCCCGGCGGTTGGCCCGCGAAGAGGGCATCCTCTGCGGTATCTCGAGCGGCGCGGCGGCGGCGGTGGCTGTCCGGCTGGGCCGGCTGCCCGAGTTCGAGGACAAGACCATCGTCGTCATCCTGCCCGACGCGGGGGAGCGGTACCTCTCGACCGACCTGTTCGCCATCTGAGCGGTCTGCGACCCGCAGGCGCGGGACGGTGGCGGGCTCGGTCCGCATCGCGTGATAGAATACCCGCAGGGGTATAGTCGCCGTCGAAGGAGCGCTGCCATCGGTTCCTGGCTCGAGATAGTCCTTATAGTGGTGATAGTCGTGGCTTTGCTAGCATTGTCGCTGAGGAACGGGCGGCGCGGCGGCACCGGGGGTGGCTGAGGCCTCTAGGCCGAGACTCCGTGTGAGTCTCCAGTACCGGCGTCCCGCACAGAGCGAGGGGGCCGCGTGGAACAGCAGGACCGCTACTCCAGGCAGATCATCTTCCCCGGGATCGGGGCCGAGGGACAACGCCGCCTGAACTCAGGCTTCGCGGTCGTGGTCGGCTGCGGGGCTTTGGGCACCACCAGCGCGGCGG
>CAIQPS010000133.1 GCA_903873715.1 uncultured Actinomycetes bacterium | reverse complement strand
GCTCCGAGCGCGGGTTGACCGTGAGCCGGTACACGCCGCACTCCACTCCCTCGCTCGCCACCCCGTCTTCGATGGCCATTGTCATCCGTTCGGTGGAATGCCACATGGTGTCGTAGAAAAGAGCCACCCGGGGTGGCGCTTCGAACCGGGTCCAAGCCTTGTAGGACTCGATGATCTTGGCCACGCCCTCCGGCGTCCTCCAGATGGCCCCGTGACTGGGACCGATACACTCGATCTCCAGCCCCAGTTCGCCGATCTTGTCGATCATCTTGAGGATGGGGTTGCCGAAGGGCATCAGGATGTTGGCGTAGTACTTGGACGCCTCTTCCATGAGATCGCCCTGGTCCACCTCGTCGGCGAAGCGGCGGGAGGTGGCCAGGTGCTGGCCGAAGGCGTCGTTGGGGAGCAGGGTCTTGGATTCCTTGACGTACGTGAACATGCTGTCGGGCCAGTGCACCATGGGCGCCTCGATGAACTGCAGCGTGTGACGGCCGAGTGACAGTTCGTCACCGGTGCCGACCACCTGCAGATCCCACCTCTTCACCCATTCGGGCCCGAAGATGAAGCCGAGCGCCTCCTTGGCCCGTTTGGAGCAGAACACCTTCTCTGGACGCAGATTGTCCAGAAGCCAGGGAATGGCGCCGGAATGGTCCATCTCGATGTGGTTGATGACCATGTAGTCGACAGGCCGCAGCCCACAGCAGCCCCGCACCCGGGCGAGCATCTCCGGGCCGAACCCATCGCGGCAGCCGTCGATGAGGGCCACCTTGTCGTCCAGGATGAGGTATGAGTTGTACGTTGTGCCTCGGGGGGTCTCGTAGCCGTGGAAGTCACGGACGTCCCAGTCGATGGCTCCGACCCACCAGATGTCGTCCCGAAGCAGATAGCGTTCCATCGTCGTCGCATTCTCCCGTCTAGGCCGGCGGCCGTTTCACTCGCGTCGCGTCATTCCCCTGCGGGCCTGCGGGCCAGGATCAGCTGACTCTCACCCGTCTCGAGGTCGAACGTCTCTATCTTCGCAAACCCGGCCTCGCTCAACCACCCGCGATACATGGCTTCGCTCCAGACGCCGCCGTTCTCCACCGACTGCAGCATGTTCACCGCGAACATCGCGGCGCGCCGGCTGCGGCCCCATAGATAGTTCTGGATGCCGATGACGCCGCCGGGCGCGAGCGAAGCATAGGCCTCCCGGATGACCCGCGCGTCCGTGACAGGGTCGTAGATATGCAGCACGTTGCCGAAGTACATCAGGTCGAAGGGCCCCGGCGGAAGCGCCTCGGTGAGGTCGCCGCCCACGAAGGCGATGTCCTTGGCGTCCTCCCCCAGGTACTCCTCGGCGATGGGCATGACCGCCGGCCGGTCGAAGAGCGTGGCCCTCACTCCACAGCGGGAGAACTGCCGGGCCACGTGCCCCACAGCCCCGGCGACGTCGATCATCGTCTCGATGGCGCCGGCATAGGTGAGGCAGACGTTCACGATCTCTTCCACGATCGCCGGGTCCCGCTCCCCCATCGCGGACACCATGGTCCTCGTATCGCGGCTGGCAGGGTCGCGTGGAGGGGCCGACCCCGTCTGGATGATCTCCGGGAGCTCGAGCCATCCCCAGGCTTTACGAGCCTGATGGAGCAACTGCCAGCGTTCGAGGTCCGGGCCCGGGCCCACCAGGTGGTCGCGCCCCAGGGCGCTCAACCGGTAGAGTGGCTCGCCCGTCCGGGAGGCCGCCGGGGCACCGGTGGGGTTCCCCGTGGGGCCGCCAAGGCCCTCTCCGACCGGCTCCGCCGGCACGGGCGGCTCGGGCACGGGCCCTTCGCGCTCGACGAGACCCTCGCCGGCGAGCGCCTCCAATACGATCACCGCCGCCCTCACGTCGGCTCCCGCGGCCGCCGCCACCTGGGCCGCGGTCAGGCCGTCGTCCGCCGCCAACGCGTCGATGACGCCGCTCCGCAGAGCCCCCGCGATGAGGAACAGCCTTTCGACGGCCTCCCTGTCGACCAACGATCTCCTCATGCGCCCTCCGGCTCCCGTCGCGCCTCAGCCAAGTTGCACCTTCACCGTCCCCGAGCTCATGCTCTCGATGATGAGGTCCACCCCGTTTGCGGCATCATCGTACCCGGGAGTCTGCCAGACGCCTTCCTTGCCGTTTCCCGAGACCTGCGTGAGCCCGGCCGGCAGCTTCACGTCACCGGAGGACACCTGCCTCACCTCGACGCGCAGAGCCTGGCCGGTCTTGACGGTGAGGATGAACTGCCCGCTCGATCCGCGGAACCGGATGTCGGCCGAAACCTCCTTGCCCAACGACACCCGGGTGTCGCCGGAACTCATGCTCAGGTTCATCGAGAACGCCGCATCGTCGGGCGCCTCCACCATCATCGTCCCCGAACTGCTCTGCAGGACGATCTCCGGAAGGGCGGCGCTCGCGGCCGCGGGCCCCGGGAGCACCACCTGGCTGTTGCCCGAGCTCGCGTCCACCTCGAGCTTCCGCAGCGTCAGACCTGTGAGGACCAGGGTATTGGACCCCGAGGAAGCGAGCACGGTGATGTCCAGGGGCAGGCCGGGCGCCAGCCCGATGTCCCACGGGTTCTCGGTGTCGCTGCCTATCCGCTGCCACCACTGCCAGTTGTCCGTGGATCGCAGCCCCACCGACTTCTCGGTGGTGCCCTCGACCGTGAAGTTGACGACCCCGCGGTGCGTGAGCGTGGCGGAGACGAGTTGGCCGCCTCCGGCGGCCCCGGCCGGCAGAGCGTGGATGTTCGTCGTGTAGC
The DNA here is from genome assembly GCA_903873715.1 of uncultured Actinomycetes bacterium. Taxonomy (GTDB): domain Bacteria; phylum Actinomycetota; class Thermoleophilia; order RBG-16-64-13; family RBG-16-64-13; genus CAIQPS01. Next base: position 36,986 of record CAIQPS010000133.1, on the reverse strand, counting down.
CGGAAAGGCCGAGGTCTATCTGCGCGGAAGTGGCGCCGGCGACCGGGGTGGAGAAGGTCTCGGTCTTCAACTCGGAACTGCCGACCCAGCCGAGGCCTGGCCCCACGGCCATGAGCACGATCACGATCCCCAGCGTCACCACACCGACGACCGCCCCGGCGAGCAGAGACCTCCGCCCAAGCAGCAGATCGACCCCGATGCCTATCACGAAGACCGGCCAGACCAGCCCTACCACGGCCAGGTTGGCACCCGTGAATACTCCCGTGCTGTAGAGCAGCCACATGACCCCCGCCCCTATGAACACGAGCGGCCAGAACAGCGAACGGTAGCGATATCGCCGGCGCTTCTCCGGGGCGCTGGGCCCCGGCTCCGGGGACACGGGCTCGGATCCTGATATGTCGTTGTACTCCATGGTGGCTCCTTATGGACGCGCTGCATGGTTCAGATTTATGATGGACCGCGAACCACCAACGCGCAACCGTGCCCGGGCCGCTGAGGCTGCGGGTGAACGGGAGGAACGTATGCGGGACTATGCCGGAGACATCCTTGCTCTGGTCAAAGCCAAGAACCCCGCGGAGCCGGAGTTCCATCAGGCGGTATTGGAGGTGGTCGAATCGACGGCCCTCGTCATCGACCGCCATCCTGAGTACCGGAGTGCCAAGATCTTGGAGCGCCTGGTCGAACCGGAACGCGTGATCATGTTCCGGGTCCCCTGGGTGGACGACGAGGGTGAGATCCAGGTGAACCGCGGCTTCCGGATCCAGATGAACTCCGCCATCGGCCCCTACAAGGGCGGTCTGAGGTTCCATCCTTCCGTCAACCTGGGCATCCTCAAGTTCCTGGCCTTCGAGCAGGTGTTCAAGAACGCCCTCACCACGCTGCCCATGGGCGGCGGCAAGGGCGGCTCGGACTTCGACCCCAAGGGCAAGTCCGATGCCGAGGTCATGCGCTTCTGCCAGAGCTTCATGAGCGAGCTCTACCGCCACATCGGCCCCGACACCGACGTGCCCGCCGGTGACATCGGCGTGGGCGGCCGGGAGATCGGCTATCTCTTCGGCCAGTACAAGCGCATCGCCAACAACTTCTCCGGGGTGCTCACCGGCAAGGGCCTCAACTGGGGCGGTTCTCTCATCCGTCCGGAGGCCACCGGGTACGGCTGCATCTACTTCGCCGCCGAGATGCTCGCCACCCGGGGCGAGACCATGGCCGGCAAGACCTGTCTGGTCTCCGGGTCGGGCAACGTGGCCCAATACGCCATCGAGAAGATCCTCGACCTGGGAGGCAAACCCGTATCGGCCTCCGACTCCAACGGCTTCATCTACGACGAGGCCGGCATGACGAGAGAGAAGCTCGCCTGGCTCAAGGACTGCAAGAACACTCGGCGAGCCCGCATCAAGGAATACGCCGACGCCTTCCCGGGCTCGGTATACACCGCGTTCGACCCCACCGCCGACCACTCCCCGCAGTGGGACCGTCCGGCCTCCTGCGCCTTCCCTTGCGCCACGCAGAACGAGGTCAACGGAAAGGACGCCCAGAACCTGCTCAAGAACGGGGTCTATCTGGTGGCCGAAGGGGCCAACATGCCCACCTCGGTCGACGGGGTCCAGGTGTTCCTGGATGCCGGCATCCTCTATGCCCCGGGCAAAGCCGCCAACGCGGGCGGGGTGGCCACCTCCGGTCTGGAGATGAGCCAGAACTCCATGCGCATCCGCTGGCCGCGGGAAGAGGTGGACGGGCGGCTTCACGGCATCATGAAGAGCATCCACACGGCCTGCGTCGATGCGGCCGCGGAATACGGCACCCCGGGCAACTACGTGAACGGAGCCAACATCGCCGGATTCCTGAAGGTGGCCAACGCGATGATGGACCAGGGGCTGGTGTGACCGACGGCCAACAACCTCCGGCCCAGCCGGAGTGGAGGCACTCATACGATTTCCAGCACCTCATGGCCAGGCGGGTGGAGAACATCATCCTGGTCTCGAGTACCTATGACACGTACATACTGCAGGAGGACGGGCAACTCAGCGAGTTGATCCTCAACGAGTTCCTCGACCTCAACCTGCACCACACCACCGGCCTCCGCCATGTGGCCACCGGCGCAGAAGCGATCGCCCTGGCGCAGGCGGAGAGCCGGTTCAATCTCATCATCACGGCCGTCAACGTGGGCGACATGGACGCCGCCGAACTGGCGACCCGGGTCAAAGATGCCGGTCTTGACATCCCGGTGGTCCTCCTTGCCTACGACGGTGGCGAGTTGGCCGAGTTCATGGCCGACCACGACACGAGCGCGCTCGAGCGGGTCTTCCTGTGGCAGGGCGACTCCCGCATCCTGCTGGCCATCACCAAGTACATCGAAGACAAGCAGAACGTGGCCTACGACACCGGGGTCGCGGGTGTGCAGGTGATCCTCCTCATCGAGGACAACATCCGCTACTACTCCTCGTTCCTCCCCACGATGTACACGGAGATCATCAACCACTCGCAGTCGCTCATCACCGAAGGGGTGAACGTCGCCCACAAGATCCTGCGGATGCGGGCCCGGCCGAAGATCCTCCTCTGCAACAACTTCGAGGAGGCCTGGCAGTACTTCTCCATGTACCAGGAGGACGTGCTCGGCGTCATCTCCGACATCGAGTTCCCTCGCGAGGGGCGCCTGGACCCGCTCGCCGGCGCCGAGTTCGCCCGCAAGGTGCGGTCGGCGTACCGCGACATCCCGGTGCTTCTCCAGTCGAGCCGGCAGGACAGCGAGGCCGTGGCCTGCGAGGTGGGCGCCGACTTCCTCCTCAAAGGCTCCCCCACGCTCCTGGAGGACCTGCGCCGCTTCATAGTCAAGAACTTCGCCTTCGGCGACTTCATCTTCCGGATGCCGGACGGCAGTGTGGTCGGCCGGGCCGCGAACCTCAAAGACCTGCTGCGCCTGCTGCGGACCGTTCCCATCGAGTCCATCGCCCACCACGCGGAGCGCAACGACTTCTCGCGGTGGCTCAAGGCCCGGACCGAGTTCCACCTGGCCCACCACCTGCGGCCCCGCACGTCCGCCGACTACAAGGTCCCCGAGGACCGGCGGCGCTACCTCATCGCCGAGATCGACGCCTACCGCCGCGAGCAGACCCGGGAATCGGTCACCGACTTCGACCCGGGCACGTTCGACCCGGAGAACTCGTTCGCCCGCATCGGCGAGGGGTCGCTGGGCGGCAAGGCGCGGGCTCTGGCGTTCGTACGCCACCTGCTGCGCGACTTCTCCGTGACCGACCAGTTCGAGGGCATCCAGATCACCGTGCCGCCCTGCCTGGTGCTCGGCACCGACAATTTCGACCACTTCCTCGAGGAGAACGACCTCCGGCACTTCGCCATGTCCGCCGACGACGACGCCGAGATCCAGCGGCGCTTCGAGGCCGCCACCTTCCCGGCGGAGGTCGAACACCGGTTGGCCTCGTATCTGGAGATGGTCCGGTATCCCCTGGCCGTGCGCTCGTCGAGCCTCCTGGAGGACTCGCAGTACCAGCCCCTGGCCGGCGTCTACGAGACGTACATGCTCCCGAACAACAACCCGGACGACGAGACCCGGCTGCAGCAGTTGGTTCGGGCCGTCAAGCGGGTCTACGCCTCGACCTTCCTCACCTATGCCAAGAACTACTTCAAGGTGACGCCCTATCGGCTCGAGGAAGAGAAGATGGCGGTGATCATCCAGAAGATGGTCGGCTCCAGACACGGCAACCGGTTCTATCCCTCGTTCGGCGGGGTCGTCCGCTCGCACAACTTCTATCCCACCGGCCCGGCGAACGCCGGGGACGGCGTGGTGTCGATGGCGCTCGGCCTGGGCAGGACGGTGGTGGACGGAGGCAGGGCCCTCTCGTTCTCCCCCAGCCATCCGCGGCACCCCCTCCAGTTCACGACGCCCAAGGACATGCTGGAGAACTCCCAGCGGGACTTCATCGCGGTGGAGATGGAGCCCGAGGAGACCGCCGACGGTGACGGCGCGGGGAGCGGTGCCGCCCCGGTCGCCGGCATCCCGGCAGGCGCCGCCGATCATGCAGACATCGCCGAGAAGCACTACCCGCTCTCGGTCGCGGAAGCGGACGGCACTCTCGCCTGGGTCGCATCCACCTACAGCCCCGAGAACGACGCGGTCTACGACGGCCTGTCGCGGCCGGGCGTCCGGCTGGTGAGCTTCGCTCCGCTCCTTAAGACCAAGGTCCTCCCTCTGCCCGACGTCTTCAAGCGCCTGATAGAGATGGGCCGCTGGGGCATGAACACCGAGGTGGAGATAGAGTTCGCGGTCGAACTGGGCTCCGCGTCGGGGAGCAAGCCCACCGAGTTCGGTTTCGTGCAGATGCGGCCGATGGCCCTGTCCCGCGAACTGGAGGAGTTGGACACCGAGGACGTCGACCCGGCCCAGGTGCTCGCCCGGTCCACGAGCGTGCTCGGCAACGGCAAGTTCGCCCACCTGCGCGACGTCCTGGTGGTCGACCACGACCGCTTCGACCGGGCCAAGACGCAGGACATAGCGCTCCAGGTGGCCCGCATGAACGCCGAGCTCGTGGCCGAAGGAGTCCCGTACATCCTCTTCGGTCTGGGCCGCTGGGGCTCCGCCGACCCGTGGCTGGGCATCCCCGTGACGTGGGAGCAGATAGCCGGCGCCCGCGTAATCGTCGAGGCAGGCCTGAAGGACATGCAGGTGACACCCTCCCAGGGCAGCCACTTCTTCCAGAACCTGACATCGTTCCGGGTGGGCTACTTCACGGTGAACGAGGGGGACGGCGTCGTGGACTGGGACTGGCTGGCGGCGGCGCCGGCGGTCAAGGAAACGAGCTACGTCCGGCGCCTGCACTTCGAAACGCCGCTCCTCGTGACCATCGACGGCAAAAACCAGAGAGGCGTGATACTCAAACCGTCCTGATCTGGGGCAACGGGTGGCTGGGCCACCGTCACTGCCGAGGCGAGCGCCGCTACTCGTCGGTGAGCTGGACGCCTCCGGCGTTGGGGAGCGGGCCGTTGCTGTCGGACGCCAGGGCGACGACCATCCCCGGACGCCCCGCATCCCCGGTCAGCGCGACATAGAGGGTCCCGTCGGGAGCCATCGTCGGAGAATCGGCCACGTCCCCGTCGAGCACGGCCTCCCACGAGATCGTGCCGGTCGCCGTGTCGAGGGCGTGGATGCCCGGGACGACCGTTCCCGCGGCGTCCCTCAGCCTACCCTCGGTGCCGAAGTAGACGATGCCGGCGTCACCGATGACCGGCGACCCCGGGGCTCCACCGAAACCGCCACGCGTCCACATGAGGCCGCTGCCATCGGCCTTCACGGCACTGAAGGTGCTCGGCCCGTCCTCACTGATGGTGCAGACGTAGATGTTCCCCTTGTCGTCCACCGACGGCTTCGCCCGCGTCTCACCGCGCGCCTTCGTATCGAACTTCCAGACGAGCCTGCCCGTGGCCGAATCGAGCGCGTAGATCCAGTTCGCGTCGAGCACGATCACTCTCGTGGCCCCCGGCTGGAACGCCGGGCTCGAGTAGCCCACCGCGCCGAGATATGCGTCGCCCTTCGGCTGGTAGCTCCACACCGGTCTGCCCTCGGCGGTGAAGCAGTACGTGCCGGTGGCGCTCTCGACGTAGACCCGGCCCTGCGAATCCATGAGGGGCTTGGAACCGTTGGTCACACCGGGCGACTTCGCTATGGTCTGTCCCGTCGCCAGGTCGAGCACATAGAAGGCATCACCAGCGACGTACACGTGCCCGCCGACCGTCAGTTCGATCGGCCGGTCGGCCGGGACGAGGCCCCTGGCGATCACCGGTGCCTTCCACCGAAACTTCCCATACTTATCGAGGGAGCACACGGAGACGGCGGCGCCGGACGTGTCCCCCTTGGTGCGCCCGCTCTGGACCGTGAAATAGACGTTACCCTCGCCGTCCAGGTCCGCGGTGCCCCGCACCTCGTCCGTGCCCAGCGGATACTCCCACAGCAGCTTCAGACCGGCGTCCAGCCTGTAGAACGAGTTGTCCGGAGCCGGAGAGGAATCCGGACCGGAGGAGGTCCCGATATACACGTACCCGGCCCTGAAGAGAGGCGACCCATAGTAGTAGCCGGCGGTGCCTTTGGAGAACGATGCGAGTGCGCGGTCCTTCTGCGCGTCGTCCAGGACGCGCGTCACGGTGGGCGGCGTGGTCCCGGTCGTGAGAGGCGGCGCCGCGGTGGTGGTCGTCAGGAGGCCGGGCTTCACGGTGGTGGCCGAGGTGGCCGCGGTCGAGCCGCTGGCCGCGGGCTCTGGCGCGGTACCGGTCCCGTCGCCGCACCCGGCGAGCGCGGCCGCGAACAACAGACCCGTCAGACCGAACAGCAGAGCGCGCACCTTTGACCTGCCGACGCGCATGGGCTACAACCTTACCGGGATGCCTCGCTCGGCCATGTACTGCTTGGCTTCGTGGATGGAGTATTCCCGGTAGTGGAAGATGGAGGCGGCAAGCACGGCGTCGGCCTTGCCCTCCTTGACCACCTCGACCAGATGGTCCAGGGTCCCGGCGCCGCCGCTGGCGATGACCGGGACGTTGACCGCTTCGGCGACCGCCCGGGTGAGTTCCAGGTCGTAGCCGTCCTTGGTGCCGTCGCAGTCCATGGAGGTCAGGAGGATCTCGCCGGCACCCATGCCCACGGCCTTGACCGCCCACTCGACGGCGTCGAGGCCCGTAGGCACCCTGCCGCCGTTCAGGTAGGCCTCCCAGTAGAGGCCGCCCTCGCACACCTTGCCGGCCGGCGCGGGCGTGCGCTTGGCGTCGATGGCCAGCACCACGCACTGCGACCCGAAACGCCGGGCGCATGCGGATATCAGTCCGGGGTCTTTGATGGCGGCGGAGTTCAACGACACCTTGTCGGCACCGGCTCCCAGCAGCGCACGCACGTCTTCCTCGCTGCGGATGCCTCCGCCGATGGTGAACGGGATGAACAGCTCCTCGGCGCAGTGGCGGGCCAACCCCACGATGGTGTCGCGCTTCTCGTGCGACGCGGTGATGTCGAGGAAGACCACCTCGTCGGCGCCTTCCTTGTCGTACCGGGAAGCCAGCTCCACCGGGTCGCCGGCATCGCGGATGTCCACGAAGTTGGTGCCCTTGACCACCCGCCCGCGATCCACGTCCAGACAGGGGATGATGCGCTTCATATGCATCAGGCCTCGCCGCCTTTCGGGCCGGCACCGGACGCCGGTGGCGCCACCTCAAAGCCGGGCGCCGGCTGCGCAGGCGCCACCCCGCACGAGCTCTCCCCACCGGCGACAGGCACCGCACCCCGGGGGATGCCGCAGCAGCACTGGACCGCGCTGTCCAGCACGGCCCGGGCTTCGGCGACCGTGAAGCGCTTCTCGTACAGCGCCCGCCCGGCGATCACGCCCGTGACCCCCAGCGGTTCCAATTCCTTGACGGCCCGGAGGTCGTCGAGGCTCGTCACCCCACCCGACGCGATGATGTCCAGCGCGGTGTTCTCCGCCAGTTCCCGCAGGCCGTCGAGGTTGACGCTCTGCATCATGCCGTCGCGGCTGATGTCGGTGTAGAGGATCTCCCAGACCCCGAGCTGTTCCAGTTCGCGGGCCAGGTCGAGCGCCAGGACGTCGCTCTGCTGCACCCAGCCGCGGGTCTTGACCTTGCCGTGCTCGGCATCGATGGCGACGACCACCCGTCCCGGCCCCAGGAGCTCCAACGCCTGCTTCAGGAAGCGCTTGTCCTCCACGGCGCTGGTGCCTATCACCGCTTTGCCCACCTGGCTCTCGAGCACCAGCCGCAGTGAGGCTTCGCTCCGGAAGCCTCCTCCGGCCTCCACCTGGACCCCGGGGATCGCCTCGGCGATGGCCCGGATCAGATGGAAGTTGCGCGGCTCACCCTCCCGGGCGCCGTCCAGGTCGACGACGTGGAGGTACTGCGCGCCCTCCTGCATCCAGGACTTGGCCATGGCCACCGGGTCGTCCCCGAAGACGGTCTCGTCGGCGAAGTCGCCTCTGCGCAGCCGCACGCAGCGGCCGCCCTGTATGTCGATGGCGGGAAGCAGCCTCACAGCGTCCCTCCCGGCGCCGTCCCGCCGGCCCCGCCGCCGGCGCCCGGATCGGGACCGACTGCCAGACCCGCGTTGCGGGCGAAGTTACGGTAGAAGCGGAGACCCAGCGTGCTGGATTTCTCCGGATGGAACTGCACGGCGGCCACGTTGCCGGTCTCTATGCCGGATACGAAGGTGATGCCGTCGTACTCGGTCATGCACATGACGTCTCTCGGCGAGCGAGGCACCACGGCATAGCTGTGCACGAAGTAGAAGGCCGACCCATCCGGGATGCCGTCGAAGAGGTCGGAGCAACCGCAGAGCTCCGCCTGGTTCCAGCCGATATGCGGCACCTTCACTGTGGGCGGCAGGGAGCGGACATCACCCTTGATGAGGCCAAGGCCCTTCACCCCCGGGTCTTCCTCGCTGGCCTCGAAGAGCAACTGCAGTCCCAGGCAGACCCCGAGGAACGGCACGCCGGCCTCTATCCGCTCGACGAGCGGCTCAACCAGCCCCTTGCCCTCGAGTTGGGCCATGGCCGCGCCGAAAGCCCCCACACCGGGGAGCACCAGCGCGGCGGCGGCGCGGATGGCGCTCAGGTCGGACCCGACCTCGGCTTCGACACCCACGTGCTCGAACGCTTTCTGGACCGAGCGTAGATTGCCCGACCCGTAATCGACGATGTAGAGTGCGCCGTTCCGAACCGTGGAAGAACTCACAGAACGCCCTTGGTCGAGGGCACGCCCGTGGCGCGCGGATCGGCCGCGACCGCCTGGCGCAGAGCCTTGCCGAACGCCTTGAACACGGCTTCGATGGTGTGGTGCAGGTCGCCGGCGGCGAGTACGCGCACGTGCATGGTCATGCGGGCGTTGTTGGTGACCGCCCGGAAGAACTCGGACACCAGCCCTGCATCGAACCCGGCGATGGCCTCGCCCACCGGCCCACCTTCATACGCGAAGAACGGGCGGCCGCTCAGGTCCAGTGCCACGAGCACGAGCGATTCGTCCATGGGGACGAACATGCTCCCGTAGCGGTTTATCCCCCGCTTGTCGCCCAACGCTTCCGCTATGGCGTTGCCCAGACAGATGCCCACGTCCTCGACGGTATGGTGGCCGCCGGTGTGCAGGTCGCCCTGGGCGGTGACCCTGAGGTCGAAGAGGCCGTGCCCGGCCACCAGGTCGAGCATGTGATCGAAGAACCCCAACCCGGTGGCGATGTACGCCGCGCCCGTCCCGTCCAGGTTGAGCGCAAGGCTGATGTCGGTCTCGCGGGTCTTGCGGTCTATGTGGGCGGTGCGGCCGCCTTTGGCCTGGGTTTTCGCGGAGTCATCGGGTTGCACTGCCGCCTCCTCGTCGAAGTTCCGGCTGGACTTCTCCAGCGGAGGATAACACAGGGTGCAGGGCCGTCCCGGCGTTAAGGCGGAGTGGTCCACGTGCCGATAGGAGTAGAGAGTCCGCAGCTCACGAAGCAGTTGGGGGAGCCGTGCACCTCGATCGCCGCGTTCTCGCCGGAGGCGCCGCCCTGGTCGGCTTTGTGGCCGTCACCTTTGCGCTGAACCAGTTCTTCGCGCTCGGTTCGTTCGCCCGCACCACCATATCGGACGTCACCACGCCTCTTCTTGAGGTGGCAGCCTTCGTCCTCACCTGCATGGCCATCCGCAAGAGCGCGGGAGGACCACACCGGTGGACATGGATCTTCCTAGCGTTCTGGATCGTCGCGAACCTGTTCGCCGACGTCGTCTACGCCTGGTACGAAGTCGTCATGCGGGAGGCCCTCCCGTCTCCGTCCGTCGCCGACTTCGGCTACCTGGTCTCCTATCCGTTGGGCTTCATGACGGTGGTGATCGCGACCTGGAAGGCTTCGGGCAAGCTGCGGACCCTCGAGTCCGGGATCGACGCGCTCATGCTCACCCTGGCGATAGGCGGCCTGGGATGGCCGCTGTTCCTGGGCCCGCTCGTCGCGAACTCGCCCCACGGGATAGCCGGCCTGGTCAGCCTGGCCTACCCGCTCGGCGACCTCCTCGTCATCGTAGCTTTCGCGTCGCTCCTCCTCGGTCCTCATGAGGTCCGGCCACCGCGATTCCTGGTGATCGTCTGGGTGGCGTTCTTCGTGCAGGTCGTGGCCGACTCCATCTACTTCATGGACATCGCCCGGTTCGGCGGATATTCCTCCGGCGGCTACATCGATTCCCTGTGGGCCCTGGTCTTCGCCGTGGCAGCGATCGGCACGTTGTCGGAGATCTATCCCGGGAGGCGGATGGTTTCGGAGCAAAGAGGCCACCTGCCGGCGCTGGCGCTTCGGCACAGAGGCACGCTGACCTACCCGCGCATGCTCGTGCCGTACCTCGCGGTGCCGCTGGCCGGGACGTTGATCTGGGTGCAGTTCAAGCGGTTCGGGGCCGTCTGGGACACCGGCATGCAGGTGCTCGTGTATGTCGGCATCGGCTTGGTCTGTCTGCTCGTCGCCAGGCAGTTCGTGACTCTGATGCAGAACCGCAGACTGTATCTCGGTCTGTCCGAAGTCTCGGAGGAACTCAGCGACCAGGTGCTCCGGCTGGCGGGACTGACCTCACGCCTCGAGGAGTTGAACAACGGGGCGGTCCATCTCAACAGCCTCCGCTCCCTCTCGGAGATCATCCAGGACGGCCTGGAACTGGCCTGCTCGGTGACCCGTTCGAGAGCCGGCTGGGTGACACTGCGCAGAGACGACGGGTCCGAGGCGATCGCGGCCGTGTACGGCGATGCCGACAACATCCCCGGGACGGGCGGTCCGTACTCTGTCCCCGCCGAGCAGCGGGCCGAGGAGGTCCCCCTGGAAGCTCGAGGCGACAGGATCGGGTCGTTGTGGCTCTCCCGCCCGGAGACCGTGGGCACGGGCCCGGACCTCGTGCGCTCGGTGGGCGCCCAACTGGCCACGGCCATCGACAACACCCGCCGCTACGAGGAGGTCCTGCGGTTGGCGGAACGCGACCCGCTCACCGGCCTCTACAACCACAGAGGAATCCATCAAAGACTCGGCATCGAGGGTAGGAGGGCGCAGCAACGGGGATGCGCGCTCTCGCTGGTGATGATCGACCTGGACGACTTCAAACTGCTCAACGACACGTATGGACACCCCGCAGGCGACCGCGTGCTCTACCAGGTCAGCGACACCATCCGCAGCGTGCTGCGCCACACCGACCTGGCCGGCCGGGTCGGCGGCGACGAGATGATGCTCATACTCCCGGACACCGACCGCGAAGGAGCCATGATGATGGCCGAGCGGCTGCAGAAGGCCCTCGGCTCCCGGCCCTTCCTGGCGAGCAAGGACAGGGAGATCCCCCTCCATCTCAGCCTGGGCGTCGCCACCTATCCCACCGATGCCGACTCGTTCACCGGATTGGTGAGCGTCGCCGATGCGAGCCTGTACGCCTCGAAACAGCGGGGCGGCGACACCATCACCGAGGCCGCCACCCGCGATGACGCCCCGGCGGAGACTGCCTCCCTGCGCGGCATCGCCGGCCGGCTCATGGACGTCGTAGGGACGCGGGACCATTACACCCGGCGCCATTCCGACCAGGTGGCCATGCACGCGGTCAAGCTCGGGGAGAACTTGGGTCTGCCCGACGAATCGCTCGAGACCCTCAAGCTGGCGGCCATGCTCCACGACGTCGGGAAGATCGGCCTGGGCCAGCGGATCCTGCGCAAGCCCGCGCCTCTCACCGAGGAGGAGCAGCAGGCGCTCCGCCACCATATCGACATGGGCGAGACCATCATCCGCGACCTGCCGCGGGTGGCCGAGGTCCTGCAAGCAGTGCATGCGCATCACGAGCGCTTCGACGGCAGCGGTTATCCGGCGGGGCTCCTCGGCGAGGACATCCCGCTGTTGGGCCGCATCCTGGCGGTAGCCGACGCGTATGCAGCCATGACCGTCGACCGGCCTTACCGTGCGAAGTTGAACCCGGACCGCGCCCGCAGGGAACTGCTGAAGGTGTCCGGATCGCAACTCGACCCGGAACTCGTGCGGACGTTCGTCAAGACTCTGGACGAAGATCCCAAGCCGAGGATACGAGCCGTCGGCTGACAGCGGCCCTCAGGGCGCCCGGCCCAGAGATCGACCGGGTGCAGGGATCGCCCGGCCCCTAGTCCCCCTCGGCCCGAAGCTCCGCCGAGCGGCGGTGGAACCAGAACCCCTCGCTGTCGGCGATCGTGGCGAGACGAGGCGCCAGTTCCCGGGCGGCCTCGTCGGTCATCTCCACGTACGACGACTTGCGCATGAACGTGTCGACCGACAGGGGTGAGGAGAAGCGCGCCGAGCCTCCCGTGGGGAGCACGTGGTTGCTGCCGGCGATGTAGTCGCCAAAGGCGGTGGGGGTGCCGTGACCGACGAAGATGGCCCCCGCAGAGCGCACGTTCGCGAGAAAGCCCCGCGGATCGGCCACCTGGACCTCCAGGTGCTCCGGCGCGTAGGTGTTGACGAGAGCGGCCGCCAGTTCGAGGAAGTCCTCGCCTGGGGCCGGATGGAACGCCCAGAAGCGCCGAGCGCCCAGATCAGGACCGCCGGCGCCGCCCCGGACGGCGCCGCTCTCCACCGCCGCCGACACGGCGGCAGCGATAGCGCGCTCGACCGCCTCGCACAGTCCCTGCGAATCGGCGACGAGCAGAGCCTCCGCCCCGCTCCCGTGCTCTTCCTGGGCGAGCATGTCCGCGGCGATCCACTCGGGATGGGCGGTCGAATCGGCGACGACCAACACCTCGCTGGGGCCGGCCAGGCTGTCGATGCCCACACTGCCGTACACCTGCCGCTTGGCTTCCATCACGTAGGCGTTACCGGGCCCGCAGATGACGTCCACGCGGGGCACCGTCTCCGTGCCGTAGGCCATCGCGGCGATCGCCTGCGCGCCGCCGGCGCGGAACACGCGCTCCACACCCATGAGCCTGGCCGCGGCCAGTACCGAGCCGTTCACCGAGCCGACCCTGCCCGGCGGGGTGCAGATGACGAGTTCTTCGACCCCCGCCACGAGGGCCGGGACGGAGTTCATGATCACGGTGGAGGCGTAGACCCCGAGCCCGCCGGGCACGTACAGCCCCGCGCGCTGCACCGGCAGGTGGCGGATGCCCAGTTTCTGCCCCTGAGAGCCGGTGTCCTCCCAGTCGTCGCGCAGTTCGTGGCGGTGGAAGAACGTGCAGTTGTCGCGCGTGGTCTGCAGAGCTTGGAGCAGTTCCGGAGCCACTTCCGCGTAGGCGGCGTCGAGATCGGACCGTGGCACTGCGATGGTGGATGCGCTCGCCTCGGGCCAGTCGAAGCGCGCGGTGGCGGCTGCCACGCCCGCGTCGCCCCGCGTGCGGACGTCGGCCAGGATGGCGGCCACCCGGTCGGAGATGTCGCGGCTGGATTCCTGGGTGGGCCGGAGCGCCGCCACTTCGGCGGCCACGGAGACCAAGGCCAGTTGTTTGATCCTCACCGCCGGTGCCCTCGGCTAGACCCGGCCGCCGAAGCCGTTCGACCCGGCGTAGCCGTTGCCGTTGCCGTTACCGTTGGCGGGCAGCCCCTGATAGACGCAGGACTCGCCCAGAAGGGCCTTCAGTTCTGCGAACAGGCTGGAGTGCGGTTCCACTTTGTAGCCGTCCCCGAGGCGCAGCCTCCGGGAGACGTCGCCGTGCTTGACGTGCATCTCCACGTGGCAGGGGCCCGGGAAACGCACCAGGATGCGCTTGAGGTCGTCTATGACCGTGTAGGGCAGGGATTCCCCGTCCACGCTGAGCGCGACCGGCTCCAGCCCCGTCTTGGGCGTGTAGGCCTCGATGACCATCGGGATGAACTTGATCTCGGCCTCGTCCTTGTGGTCCACGCGGCCTTTGATCTTTACGACCTTGTCCTCGGCCAGGAGGTCCCGGTTCTCGTTGTAGAAGGAGGGGAAGCAGAGCATCTCCACCTGGCCCTCGAGACCTTCCACGGTCACGAACGCCATCGTCTCGCCGGACCGCTTGGTGGTGATCTTCTTGACGGTGCTGATCATCCCGATGATGGTGGTGACCGTACCGTCCGGCAGTTCGTCCAACTGGCCGATGAGGTGCCCCGTGTCGCGGCGGATCTGCTGGCGCAGGTCTTTGAGAGGATGCGAGCTCACGTAGAGACCCAGGGTCTCCTTCTCGAGCGCGAGCAGTTCCTCCTTGCTGAAGTCGTCCGTGGGGATCTCGACGGGGGGCGCGCCGGTGACGCGCGCCGCGGACCGGTGGCGCGACCCGGTCTTGCTCGGCGCCGGCTCGGCCTCGGCGAACAGGTCGAAGATGGAGCCTTGGCCCTTGTCGCTGTCGGCCTTGATCTTCTTGCCGTGGGCCATGGCCTGGGGCAGCACCTGGAGCATCCCGCGACGCGAAGGGCCGACCGAATCCATGGCCCCCGACTTGAGCAGGCTCTCTATGGCCCTCTGGTTGACCACGCCCAGGTCGACGCGCTCGCAGAACTCGAACAGGCCGTGGAACGGGCCGTCCTTCTCCCGGGCGTCCAGGATGTTGCGGATGGCGGTCTCCCCCACGTTCTTCACGGCGTTGAGGCCGAAGCGGATGCGGCCGTCGACATCCCGGAAGTCCACCACCGACTCGTTGATGTCCGGAGGCAGCACCTCGATGCCCATGTCGTTCGCCACGTTGACGTAGAAGGGCACCTTGTCCTTGGTGTCCATGACGCTCGAGATGAGGGCCGCCATGTACTGCACCGGGTACTTGGCCTTGAGGTAGGCGGTGCGATAGGAGATGAGCGCGTAGCAGGCGGCGTGCGACTTGTTGAACGAGTAGTCGCCGGCCTTCTGCATGAGCGCCCAGAGGAAATGGATGACCTTCGGCTCGGTGTTGTTGGCCGCAGCGCCCTCGCGGAACTTGGGCTCCAGCGCGTCCATCTTGTCCTTGAGCTTCTTGCCGATGGCCTTGCGCAGGTCGTCCGCCTTGGCCGGCGTGAACCCGCCGATGACCTTGGAGATCTCCATCAGCTGCTCTTGGTAGATGGCCACGCCGTAGGTGGGGCCGACGATCGGTTCCAGGCGCGGGTCCTCGAACTTCACCTGCGAGGGGTCGCGCTTGTTCTTCGCGTAGACCGGGATGTAGTCCATGGGACCGGGACGGTACAGCGCCACGAGGGCGATGAGGTCGTCGAACTGGGTGGGCTGGATGTCCCGGAGGGCGTCGCGCATGCCGCTCGATTCGAACTGGAACACGCCTTCCGAGTCGCCGCGAGCCAGCATGCGGTACGTCTCGGCGTCGTCGAGCGGGATGGCCTCGATGTCGAAGTCCGGCTCGCCGCCCGCGCGGATGATCTTGGCGGCCTGGTCGATGACGTCCAGGTTGCGCAGGCCCAGGAAGTCCATCTTGAGCAGGCCGAGCTTCTCCACGTCGGTCATGGAGACCTGGGTGACCACCTCGGCGTCGCCCTTCTGCATGAGCGGCACGTAGTCGGTGAGCGGGCTCTTGGAGATGACCACGCCGGCGGCGTGGATGGAGTCCTGGCGGATGAGACCCTCGAGCGGCCGAGCCATGTCCACGACCTGCTTGACCAGCTCCTCGGAGTCGTAGGCCTTGCGCAGGTCGCTCTTGGTGTCGTTCAGCGCGTCGTCGAGGGTGATGTTGAGCACCTCGGGGACCAGCTTGGCTATGCGGTCGGCCTGGTTGTAGGGCACGTCCATGACGCGCGCGGCGTCGCGGATGGCCTGCCGCGCCTTGATGGTGCCGAACGTGGCGATCTGCGCCACCCGGTCGCGCCCGTACTTTTGCGCCACGTACTCGATCACGCGCTCGCGCCCGATGACCGAGAAGTCCATGTCGATATCGGGCATGCTGATGCGGTCGGGGTTGAGGAACCGCTCGAACAGCAGTTTGTACTTGATCGGGTCGAGGTCGGTGATGCCCAGCAGATACGACACCAGCGAGCCGGCAGCCGATCCGCGGCCGGGACCCACCGGGATCCCGGACTTCTTGGCGTAGGTGACGAAGTCCCACACGATGAGGAAGTAGGCCGGGAAGCCCATCTTCTCCACCACGGCCAGTTCGCTCTCCAGGCGCTCCCGGATCTCGGGGGTGACGTCGTCGCCGTAGCGGCGCTGGAGGCCCAACTCGCACTGCTCGCGCAGGTAGGCGGCTTCTTCCGAACCGTCGGGCGTGGGGTAGTGCGGGATGAGCATGCCTTCGAGGTCTATCTCAACGTTGCAGCGCTCCGCCACCTCGGCCGTGTTGGCCACGGCCTCCGGGTGCTCCCGGAACATCCTGAGCATCTCGTCTTCGCTCTTGAAGAAGAACTCATCGGACGAGAAGCGCATGCGGTTCTCTTCGGACAACCGGGAACCGGTCTGGATGCAGAGCAGCACGTCGTGCGCGGTGGCGTCGTCCTCGCGCAGATAGTGGACGTCGTTGGTGGCCACGAGTTTGAGGCCCGTCTTCTCCGCCAGCTGCACCAGGTACGGGTTGATGCCGGCCAGCTCCTCGATGCCGGTCTCCTGCATCTCCAGGTAGACGTCGTCCTCCCCGAAGATGTCGATGAGGCGGCGGATCTCCCTCTCGCCCTCCTCGACCTGGCCGTCCTTCAACGCGCGCGACAGCCGGCCCGTGGCGCAGCCGGAGAGGCAGATGATGCCCTCGGAGTGCTGCCTCAGCAGGTCGTAGTCGGTGCGGGGCTTGTAATAGTAGCCCTCGAGAAAGGCGAGGCTGCCGAGCTTGAGCAGGTTCTTGTAGCCGGTGTCATCCTTTGCGAGGAGGGTGAGATGCCAGCGCTGCTCGTTGCCGGCATCCTTGCGGAACCGGTCCTCCACGACGTAGGTCTCGAGGCCGATGATGGGCTTGACGCCCTTCTTCTTGCACTGCTGATAGAACTGGATGATGCCCGAGAGCACCCCGTGGTCGGTGATGGCGAGGGCCGGCATGCCCATCTCCGCCGCGCGCGCCACCAACTGGTCCACCTTGCACGCGCCGTCCAGGGCGGAGTAGTGCGTGTGGACGTGAAGATGGCAGAACCCGGACTGGGGCTGCCCCTGCTCTTCGGTCGTGGTGGTTGCGGACGGTGACGACAAGCCTGCAAAACTCCCTGGAAATGGCGGAGTGTCGGAAACTCCTATCGCTCGATTCTACCCGAACCGCCCCTACCGTCAAGCGCCAGGAGTGAACAAAATCCGCTGTGAGCGGGATTCATCCTCCCCGGCTCAACGGCGCGCGAGAGCGCGGATGTACTCCCCGGCCTCCGGGTAGGCTTCCAAGAGAACGTCCCGCCCCGGCTGTTCGAAGTCCTCGTACTCGAAGCCCGGGTTGACCACACAGCCGACGAGGGCCCACGCGGGACCCGCCCCGGCCACCGCGGCCTCCCCTTGCCCGGCGCCTTCCACGATCCGGGCGGCCATCCAGCGGCCTCCGGGGGCGAGCGCCTGCGGGGCGCGGGGGCCCAGCACGGCGGTCTCGGTGGGGCCGAGGACCACCATCTCCACGGGAGAGCCCGCGTGGAAGAACCACATCTCGTCGAAGCGGAGCCGGTGGAACCGGCTGGGGTCGTCCGCCGTGAGCATGTACAGGATGGCCGTGCACAGCGAGCGCATGCCGGCGGGCGTCGGCGTGGCGATGGCGGACCGGTAGGTCTCCCGGTAATAGCCGCCCTCACGGTGGGGCGACATCCCGAGCACCTCCGCCACCTGGGCGGCGCTCAGCCCTTCCAGCCGGAGACCGGCAGGCTCCGCCGCGCGGATCACTCGGCCTCGGCCACGACCGGGTTGCTCAGGTAGCCCACGCCCTCGATCTCGACCTCCACCTCGTCGCCCGGCTTGAGTTCGCCGACGCCGGGCGGGGTGCCGAGCATGATGAGGTCGCCGCGCTGGAGGGTCATCGACTGGCTCACCAGGGAGATGATCTCGTACGCGTCGCGGAACATGTCGCGCACCTGGCCTTGCTGGCGCGTGACCCCGTTGACCCGGGTGCGGATCCAGGCGTCGGGGCCGGGGGCCTCGGTCTCCAGGAACGGGCCGGCCACGGCGAAGGTCTCCATGCCCTTGGCCCTCCACCACTGCTTGTCCTGGGCCTGCAGGTCGCGCTCGGTGACGTCGTTGGCGCAGGTCCAACCCAGGACTGCGTGCTTGGCCTCCTCGGGGGTCACCCTGCGGGTGTCGCGGGCTATGGCCACGGCCAACTCACCCTCGTACTCCACCCTGGTGGCGTCCTTGGGATAAACGATCGCGTCGCGGTGCCCGATGAGGCTGGACGGAGGCTTGAAGAACAGGATCGGCGGCGGCACCTCTTCCGCCGTCTGCACCGGCGCCGGAACCACCGCTTCACCGCCGGCCCGCCGGACCTCCATCTCCTTCATGTGCTCGCGGAAGTTCCACCCCACGCCCAGGATCTTGCCGGGAGCGACAGGGGGCAGCAGGACCGCGTCCTGGTCGGACACCACGGTGCCGGCCCGCTCGCCGGTGCCGAGTATCTGGTAGCCGTTGCAGACGACGCTGACCTCGAAGGCCTCGCCGTCCAGGAGGATGCGCCCGATCTTCATCTCACTCCGCCTTGTCTTGGGTGTCGAAACGCCCGTACAGCCCGCAGGTGCCCGGCGGGCGCCCCGGCTCCTCGGCCTCGGCCGAGGCCCGGCATAGCGAGGCCGGCCGTTTCATGTCGTCCTCGAACGCCCCGGCGGCGAGCAGCAGCCCGTAGGTGATGGAATCCACGAGCGCCTCCCACGAAGCTTCCACGATGTTCTCGCCCACGCCGACGCTGCCCCAGCAGTCCCGGCCGTCGGACGAGTCGATGATGACCCTGGTGGTGGCCGCGGTGCCGCGGTCCTCGTCCAGGATGCGCACCCGGTAGTTCACCAGGTGGATGTCGTGCACGTGCGGGAAGCGCCGTTCGATCCCTGCGCGCAGCGCCGAGTCGAGGGCGTTGACGGGACCGTTCCCTTCGGCCGTCTCGATGAAGCGCTCGTCGCCCACGTGGACCTTGACCGTGGCCTCGCTGAGGCTGGAGCCGTCCTCGCGCTGCTCGATGATGATGCGGAAGGCCTCGAGGTGGAACAGTTCGGCCTCAAGCCCCATCTCCGACCGCACCAGCAGTTCGAAGGAGGCGTCCGCGGCTTCGTAGTGGTAGCCCTCGTGCTCCTTGTCCTTGAGGCGGTCGAGCACCCGGTCGGTGAGGGCCGGGTCTTCGTCCACCGGGTAGCCGAGTTGTTTGACCCGCTGTTTGATGGTCGCCTTGCCCGCCAGTTCCGACACCAGTACGTGCGGCTCGTTGCCCACCAGCGCCGGGTCGATGTGCTGGAAGGTCCGGGGATCGCGCTCCATGGCCGAGATATGCAGACCGCCCTTGTGGGCGAACGCATCCAGCCCCACGTAGGGCTGATGCGGATCGGGCGACACGTTGCAGAGCTCGGCGACGAAGTGCGCGGTCTCGGTCAGACCGGCGAGATCCTCGTCGGAGATGCAGTCCACGCCCATCTTGAGCTTGAGGTCGGGGATTATGGCGCACAGGTCGGCGTTGCCGCAGCGCTCCCCGTAGCCGTTGATGGTGCCCTGCACGCAATCGGCGCCCTTGGCCACGGCCATCAGCGAGTTGGCCACCGCGCAACCACCGTCGTTGTGGGCGTGGATGGCCACCCGGCACATGTTCCCCAGCTCGGCCACCACCCGCTCGACCACCTCTCCGACGAACATCGGCAGCGTGGCGCCGTTGGTGTCGCACAGCACTACAGCCTCGGCCCCGGCGTCAGCCGCCGTGCGCAGACATTCGAGCGCGTACTCGGGATGGGCCGCATAGCCGTCGAAGAAATGCTCGGCATCGTAGTGGACGGTCTTGCCCTGCTCGCGCAGATAGCGCACCGATTCCCCGATCATCCGCAGGTTCTCGGCCCGGTCCACACGCAGCACCTTCTCCACGTGCAGGTCCCAGGTCTTGCCCACGATGCACGAGACGGGCGCCCAGCAGTCCACCAGAGCGCGGAGGTTCTCATCCTTGTCGGGAGTGGTGCCCTTCCCCCGGGTCATGCCGAAGGCCGCGACGCGGGTGGACCCCAGATCCTGCCCCTGCAGCTTGCGGAAGAACTCCGTGTCCTTGGGGTTGGATGCCGGAAAACCGCCCTCGATGATGTGCACGCCGAGCTCGGCCAGCCGCACCGCGATGCGTACCTTCTCGTCCACGGACACGCTCATCCCCTCGCGCTGCATGCCGTCGCGAAGGGTGGTGTCGTAGAGCAGGAACGGGCGGGCGCTGGTCATGCGTGGGCCTCCGTCGCAGCTTCCTGCGCGCCGCTATGCGCCGACCGGCGTACCCGAGTTCTGCGCGTACTCGTGGAAACGGGAGATGATCTCTTTGGTCACCGGCCCGGGGACTCCCGCGCCGATGGGCCGCTTGTCCACTTCCACGATGGGCCCCACCTCGGCGGCAGTGCCCGTGAGGAACGCCTCGTCCGCGGTGTAGACGTCGTAGAGGGTGTAGAAGCCCTCTTCCACGTCCAGGCCCATGAGGCCGGCCAGTCTCATCGCCACTCCCCTGGTGATGCCCTTGAGCGCGCCCGTCGCCGGATGCGGCGTGAGTAGCTTGTGGCCCTTCACCATGAAGAAGTTGTCCGCTGTGCACTCACACACGTAACCGGCGGTGGTGAGGAACAGGCCCTCGTTGACGCCGCGGTCGCGCAGTTCGAGCGCGCCCATGACGTTGTTGAGATAGTTGAGGCTCTTGACTGCCGGGTTGATGGCCTGCGGGTCGTTGCGGCGCGTGGACAGCGTCGCGACCTTGAAGCCGTTCTGATAGACCTCGGCCGGATACAGCGTGATGCCGCTCGCGATGCAGAACACAGTGGCCTTGGGGCACTTGCTCGGGTTGAGGCCGAGGTCGCCGACGCCGCGGGTGACGACCAGGCGGATATAACCGTCGTAGGCCTCGTTGCGGCGGATGGTCTCCATCATGACGTCGATCATCTCCTGCCGGGACAGGGGGATGTCCAGGGCGATGACCTGCGCCGAGGCGTACAGCCGGTCGATGTGGCCGTCGCATTCGAATACCCTGCCGTTGTACGTGCGGATACCCTCGAACACGCCGTCGCCGTAGAGAAGACCGTGGTCGAAGACGCTGAGCTTCGCGTCCTCTTTGCTGTAGTACTCGCCGTCGATGTAGATCTGCATGGATGCCTCCTGGGCTCAACCAGCCCGACTATGGACCGTGAAGTATATCCTGCGGAGCTACGTGATGAGCCGCCCCACCTGGAACACGACGATGCCCAGGAGGAAAGCCAGCACCAGCATGAGCAGCAGGTTCGCGCCGGTCCACCGCCAGGAGCGGGACTCCTGTTTGAACGCGGCCACGGTGGCCGCGCAGGGCACGAAGGTCATCTGCACGACGAGGAAGGCGGCGGCCGCGGCCGGGGTGAGCACCGCGGCCACTCTGGCGGCTAGGTACGCTCCGGCCCCGCCCACGCCGGCGACCGCGGTGCCCGTCCCGAACAGCACGCCCAGGGTCGCCACGCTGTTCTCCTTGGCCACGAAGCTGGAGAGCAGGGCCACGATGAACCGCCAGTCCCCCAGGCCCATGAGCGCGAAGAACGGCTCGAGCCCTCGCCCCACGTAGGCGAGCACGCTGTGGCTCGCGTCGCCGCCGGGCCCTCCGGGATAGGTGGAGAGCGCCCACACGATCGCCGACACCAGCACTATCAGCGTCCCTGCCTTGCGGATGAACGCCAGAGTGTTGCGCCAGACGTACAGGCCGATCGTCCGGGCGTTGGGGACGTGGTAGAGGGGCATCTCCATGATGAAGGCGCTCCGCTCCCCCTTGAACACCGCCTTGTTCACGGCGACCCCCACGATCGCCAGGAGCACGAGGTTCCCCCCGACAAGCGCCGTGATGGCCCAGGCGGCGTTCCCGCCGAAGAAGGCCGGGGCCAGGAAGGCCAGCACCGCCAGCCGGCCGGTGCAGGGCACGAACGGGGTGAGCATCATGGTGAGCATGCGGGCCTTGCGATCCTCGATGATCCTGGTGCCCAGGATGCCTGGGACGTTGCAGCCGAAGCCCAGCAGCAGCGGCATGCAGGATTTGCCGTGCAGGCCCATCCAGTGCATGTAGCGGTCCATCACGTAGGCCGTGCGGGCCATGTACCCCACGTCCTCGAGCAACCCGAGTGCGGCGAAGAAGATCACCAGGATGGGGATGAACGACAGCACCGTCCCCGCCCCGGCCACTACCCCGTCGACAAGGACGCCGGAAAGCCACGCGGGAGTTCCGGCGAGCAATTGGTGCAACCAGCCGGCCAGATCGCCGGTGACGAGACTGCTGATGACCTTCGCCGCCGGGTTTGCCACCGTGTAGGTGATGTAGAACATCAGCCCGAAGGCCGCGATCAAGACCACCAAGCCCCACACAGGATGGGTCGCCACCCGGTCCACCTTGTCCGTGACCCCGGTGACCCCACGCTTCGGATGGGCCACCGCGGCCCGCACCATGCGCGCCACCCAGTCGTAGCGTCCGCCGGCGATGTCCAGGTAGGCGTCCTCGTGGTCGGCGAGGATGGCGTTGACGGCCTCCCATTTGCCCGGTGCATGCTCCCGGACCATGCGGGCCACGTCGCCGTCGCCTTCGAGGAGTTTGAGCGCGAGCCAGTCAGGCGGGTACCCGGGCGGGGTGTCCCCCGCGATCAGGGCTTCTATCTGGCGCAGCACCGGAAGGTGCTTGGACCTGATGGCCGGACGGTCGGGCTTGAACTCCTCAGGGTGCTCGAGCAGCCGCACGGCGGCATCGATGAACTCGCGCAGGCCCTTGCCCTTGCTGGCCACCAGTTCGACCACAGGCGCCCCCAGGGCCGCGGCCAGCACCGGCGCCTCCACGGTGATCCCGTGCGCTTCAGCGACGTCCAGCATGTTCAGTCCCACCACCACGGGCACCGGCAGGGTGAGCAGTTCGGCGACCAGATAGAGGTTGCGCTCCAGGGAGGAGGCGTTGACCACCGCCAGGACGGCTGCCGGCGGATCGCTGATGAGGTAGTCGCGGGCGACCCGCTCCTCCTCGGAGCCCGAGGTGAGGCTGTACGTACCGGGCAGATCCACCAGATATATCTGCCGGCCGTCGTGTTCGAAGCGGCCGGTCTTCTGCTCCACGGTCTTGCCCGGCCAGTTGCCGACGTGCTGGTTCAGGCCGGTCAGAGCGTTGAAGACCGTGCTCTTGCCGACGTTGGGCTGGCCGGCGAGTGCCAGGGTGAGCGGAGCCCCCGGTTCCACGGCGGCCTCTTAGTCGCCCACCGGTTCCACCGTGACGCGGTCCGCCTGCCCGCGGCCGAGAGCCAGACGGGCGCCGTGCACTTCCACGATCAGCGGGCACTTGGCCCGGTTCTGGAGGACGCACACCTCGGACCCCGGGGTGAGCCCCAGAGCGCACATCCTCTTTGCGAGGCCGTGCTGTTCCGGCAACGAGGCAACGCGGCCCCGAGCGCCGCTCGGCATGTCGGTGAGCGGCGTCATGACATCCCCGCCCGCCCGCCAGGGGCCGCGGTCCGTTTCTCGGTGTAGGCGACGAAGTAGGCGAGCACCTCGGGTTCGAGGACGTGTTCCATCTTGCAGGCGGTCGCCTCGGCCCGGTCGCCCGGTATCCCGAGCACGCAGGTGAGGAACTCGCGGATGGCAAGGTGGCGCCGCTCGACCTCTGTGGCGATGCGCACCCCCTCCTCGGTGAGGGTGACGTGACCGTAGCGGGCATGCGTGACGAGATGCCGGCCGCACAGGTTCTTGATGGCGCCCGTGACTGATGGCCGTGACACACCGAGGTGGCCGGCGATCTCGCTGATGCGCGCCACACGGGATTCGCGCTCGAGCCGCAGGATCGCCTCCAGGTAGTCCTCGAGGCTCGCGCTCAGAGGCTCGACCTCGGTGTCGCGCCGGCTGTTGATGTCGACTTCGCTCGCCATGTCCCCTTCGTGGTGCGCTGTCGCGTCTGGATGGAAAAGTTAGGCACGGCTATTTTAGTACGCCGCCGCTAACCTTGCAAGACGAAAAAGGCCCCGGTCGTGAAGACCGGGGCCTGGTTGCTGCTCGGGAAAGGCGCGGACTAGTACCTGCGACCGCCGCCGCCACCGCCGTAGCCGCCGCCACCGCCGTAGCCACCGCGGCTGCCGCCACCACCGTAGCCACCGCCGCCGTAGCCGCCGCCGCCGTAGCCACCGGTGCGGGGAGCGCGGGGAGCCATCTCTTTGGCGATGTCGACTTTGAGAGTGCGGCCGTCGAGTTCGGCGCCGTTGGTACCGGCCATCGCGGCTTCAGCTTCTTCGGGGCTGGACATTTCCACGAAACCGAAGCCCTTCGGGCGGCCGGTGTCGCGATCGCTGATGAGGTTCACCGAAACGACCTCACCATACTGACCGAAGAGCGCCTTGACGGACGCATCGGTCGTGCTGTAAGCCAGGTTGCCCACGTACAGCTTGGAACCCATCTTTTCCTCCAATAGGAAGGATTACAATTCGGCATACGAGAGTTCGAGACTGGCTGGCGTGACCTGAGAGAAACAGCCTCTACGGAGCGCCTTGTAGTATCCCCCCATCGGATGTCGCCGCCAGTATATCCCATGCGGAAAAATCAACAAACACTCATTTACTCGAAGGTCAAGCGGATTTCCCGCAAAAAAACCTCCGAAAGTGGGTAGAAGACGGCGGATCGAGGCTCCAGAGGCCGTCGACGCGCTACTCGGAGCCCTCCGATCGGGACGATTGCCCCCGTCCGAGCAGCGGTATCACCACCACCGGGCGTTCGGCGTGGCTGACGATGTGCTTGCTGATGGAGCCCATGACCAGCTCCTTGATACCGGGGTGCCGCCTGCGCGCGGCCACGATGAGGGTGGCGTCCCGGGACTCCTCGATGAACGCCGGACCGGGCTGACCTTTGACCACCCGCGTCTCCACCGGGACGTCCGGCGCCAGTTCCGCGGCCTTGGCGACGGCCTCCGCCATGAGACTCTCGGCGGTCTCCCGGAACTCGTCGTAGACCTCCTGGCCCGCTACTCCGCCCCCCAGGATGGACGCGGGCACCTCCCACACGGCCACCAGGCGAAGGGCGCAATGACGCAACGCTGCTTCCCGGGCTCCGAACTCGATGGATGCGGCAGCCTCTTCGGACCCATTGATCAAGACGGCGATGGTGTCCATGGAACCCCCCGTAGCGTTCCCCGCGGGCATGTCGTGGTCGCGCCCACTATAGCGCGCCTGGCGGGAGCACGGAGTCTGTCAGTCGCGCCCCTTCTCCCAAGGCACTATCACCACCGGGCACTTGGAATGGTCGGCCACCTGGTGGCTGATAGAGCCGAGGAGCAACTCGGTGAAGCCCCCGTGGCCGCGCCTGCCGATGACCACCAGGTCGGCGTCCGCGGTGGCGTCCACCAAGGCGTTGCCGGCGTGCCCTTCGGCCGTCCTTTGCTCGACCTGCACCGACGGCTCCAACTCGCGGACCCGGGCCGCGGCCGCAGTCAGGAGGCTCTGGGCCTCGGCCTCGAAGTTCTTGTAGAGCTCGAGCGGCACTCCCCCTCCGGAGAGCACCGAGGCCGGCACTTCCCAGGCAGCCAGCAAGCGCACCACGGCACCGTGAGCCGCAGCCTCGCGCGCGGCGAACTCGACAGCCTTGTCCGCTCCGGGCGAGCCGTCCACTCCCACCAGGATGGTCTTCATGCGGTCCTCCTTTCGCGGGCACCTGCGGCACGCCTCCTCGGCGGCCCCTGCTTCTAGCTTACTCCTGCACGAACCCCAGGCGCAGCTTGCCGTACAACTCGCCCCAGATGGCGGGCGACGGCTGTGAGGTCTTGGGCAGCGCGGGAGCCGCCATCAGCTTCTCATAGAACTCCGCCGGCTCCAGCTCGACCCAGTCCAGGTAGGCCTCCTCGCCGAAGAACACGGTGAGCGGCACGATGGTGAGGTTGGGATCGTGCGCGAGGGTCTCCGGCAGATCGGCGGTGGAATCCACCACCAGGGCGGTGTTGGAGCGGTCGAGGATCATCCGGCGGGATCCCCTGCGCCGGCCGGTGGGGCAGCTTGGGCAGAGGCGCCGTCCGGCGCGCCGGTGGCCGGCGGCGGAACGGCCGCCCGTTCGTGCGCATCCTCGGGGAGCTGGGACAGCAGCAGGGCCTTGAGCGCCTCCACCTCCTGGGTGAGGTGCTCGAGCAGGAGCTCCGCTTTGAGGTTGACCTCGTAATCGGCCTGGGCACGGATGCGGTCCCGGGCCTCCTCACGGTTCTGGCTCATGAGGATGATGGGCGCCTGGATGGCGGCGACGCACGAAAGGATGAGATTGAGAAGGATGAACGGGTACGGGTCCCAGTGGTGGACCCAGGCGACCGCGTTGACGGCCATCCACACGGCGAGGAACACCAGGAAGACGATGATGAACCGCCAGCTCCCCGCGCCGGCCGCCAGGCGGTCGGACATGCGCTCGCCGAAGGTCTTCTGGGCTTCGTCGTGGAGGACGTTGAGGTTCCGGCTGGTCCGCCGGCCGAGGAGAGAAGCTATGTGCGGCTCGATGGGCATGCCGGACTCCCTGGAGTCTCAGCGTTCACTATCCGGCCCCACTACTCGGACGGACTGAGCGGGGCGGCGCGGCGCGTGCCGCGCCGCCCCCGGCTCTCATCTCCGTCCTTGCAACAAGTCTACCGCGAGACAGGTCCTACTTGGACGCGACGTACTTGGCCACCAGGTCGCCCACGGCGTCGGTGCCCATGCCCATCTGACCGGCGTTCAGCGACTTCATCTTGCCGATGGTGTCGATGATGCCCTCTTCGATCCACAGAGCCGCCTGCTTCTCGCCCAGGTAGTCCAGCATCATGCCCACGGCGCCGATGGCGGCCAGAGGGTTGATGACGTTCTGGCCCGTGTACTTGGGCGCGGAGCCGCCGATGGGCTCGAACATGCCGGTCACGCCGGGGTTGATGTTCCCGCCCGCGGCCACGCCCATGCCGCCCTGGATCATGGCGCCCAAGTCGGTGATGATGTCGCCGAACATGTTGTCGGTCACGATGACGTCGAACCATTCCGGGTTCTTGACGAACCACATGCAGGTGGCGTCGACGTGAGCGTAGTCACGCTTGATGTTCGGGTAGTCGGCGTCGCCGATCTCGTTGAACGCGCGCCACCACAGGTCCCACGCGTAGGTGAGGACGTTGGTCTTGCCAACGAGGGTGAGCTTGCCGTGGCGGTCGGCCCGCGAAGCGTAGTCGAAGGCGTAGCGCAGGCAGCGCTCCACGCCCAGGCGGGTGTTGACGCTCACCTGGGTGGAGATCTCGTCCTTGGTGCCCTTCTTCAGATAGCCGCCGGTGTTGGCGTACAGGCCCTCGGTGTTCTCGCGGACCACGACGAAGTCGATGTCCTCTGGGCCTTTGTCCTTGATGGGGGTCTCGACGCCCGGGAACAGCTTCACCGGGCGCAAGTTGATGTAGAGGTCCAGGGCGAAGCGGGCTTTCAGCAGGATGCCCTGCTCCAGGATGCCCGGCTTGACGTCCGGATGGCCGATGGCGCCCAGCACGATGGCGTCGTGGGAGGCCAGCTCGGAGATGGCGGAATCCGGCAGGGTCTCGCCGGTGCGCAGGTAGCGCGCGCCGCCGAAGTCGTAGTCGGTGAGCTTGTAGGAGAAGCCCGCTTTGGCGGCGGCGGCTTTGAGGACCTTGAGACCCTCGGCCACTACCTCCGGTCCGGTACCGTCCCCGGCCATGACTGCGATGTCGTAGTTCACTTCGAATCCTTTCCCGTATGTCCGGCGGCTACTTCGCCGCGCCGCGTTTCTTCAGGTAGGGCAGCAGCCCGCCGGCTTCCACCAGCTCGCGCATGAACGGCGGGAGCGGCTCGGCCTTGTAGGTGACGCCGGTGGTCACGTCCTTGATCTCGCCGGAGGCCAGATCGACCTCGAGCTCGTCGCCCTCTTTGATCGCGTCCACGGCGTCCGGCGCCACCAGGATGGGCAGACCGGTGTTGAACGCGTTGCGGTAGAAGATGCGGGCGAAGCTCTTGGCGATGACCACGGACACGCCGGCGCCCTTGAGGGCGATGGGCGCGTGCTCGCGGCTGGACCCGCAGCCGAAGTTCTCCTTGGCCACCACGATGTCTCCGGGGTTGACCTTCTTGGAGAATTCCGGGTCGGCGTCGTACATGCAGTACGCGCCCAGTTCCTCGGCGGTCTTCATGTTGAGGTACCGCGCGGGGATGATGAGGTCGGTGTCGATGTCGCGGCCGAAGGTCCAGGCCTTGCCCTTGAGGACGTCGCTCACGGTTCCCTCCCTTCGGGCAGCGGGCTAGGAGCCGCCCCATGGCCGATCTGCTCCGGCGTGGCGATGTGACCCGCCACCGCGCTGGCCGCGGCCACGTACGGGCCGGCCAGGTAGACCTCGGAGCTGGTGTCGCCCATGCGGCCCACGAAGTTGCGGTTGGTGGTGGCCACGGCACGCTCGCCCGCGGCCAGCACGCCCATGTGGCCGCCAAGGCACGGACCGCAGGTGGGCGCGGACACGGCGGCCTCGGCCGCGATGAAGATGTCGAACAGCCCTTCGTCGTTGGCCTGCTGCCAGATGGCCTGCGTGGCCGGGATGACGATGCAGCGCACGTCCTTGTGCACCTTGCGGCCCTTGAGCACTTCCGCCGCCTGGCGCAGGTCCTCGATGCGGCCGTTGGTGCAGCTGCCGATGACCACCTGGTCGATGCCGATGCCGTTGAGCTCGGCCGCGGCCTGGGTGTTGGAGGGCAGGTGCGGCTTGGCCACCATCAGCGGCACGTCGGCCGCGTTCCAGTGATATTCCTTCTCGTACCAGCAGTCCGGGTCGGACGTGTAGTAGCGCGGAGTGCCCTTGTAGCGGCCCTCGATGTACTTCTTGGTGACCTCGTCCGGCGCGATGATGCCGCTCTTGCCGCCGGCCTCGATGGCCATGTTGCAGATGGTCATGCGGGCGTCCATGCTCAGGTCGCGGATGGCCGAGCCCGCGAACTCCATGGCCTTGTAGAGGGCGCCGTCGACGCCTATCTGGCCGATGGTGAACAGGACGAGGTCCTTGCCGGTGACGTAGGGGTTCAGCGCCCCCTCGAACGAGAACAGATGGGTCTCCGGCACGCGGAACCAGGCCACGCCGGTCGCCATGGCGCCGGCCAGGTCGGTGGAACCGACACCGGTCGAGAAGGCGCCCAGGGCGCCGTAGGTGCAGGTGTGGGAGTCGGCGCCGAGGACGACGTCACCCGGGCCCACCAGCCCCTGTTCGGGCAGGAAGGCGTGCTCGACGCCCACGCGGCCCACATCGTAGTAGTGGACGATGCCGTGGTCGCGGACGAACTGGCGCATCTGCTTGACCAGACCGGCCGACTTGATGTCCTTGTTGGGCGTGAAGTGGTCGGGGATGAGGGCGATCTTCTTGGGATCGAACACCTCGGTGAATCCCGCCTTCTCGAACTCGTCGATGGCCACGCCGGTGGTGACGTCGTTACCGAGGCAGAGGTCGAGTTGCGCCATTATCAGATCGCCTGGCGCTACCGAGTCCTTGCCGGCGGCCCGGGCGAGGATCTTCTCGGTCATGGTCATACCCATGCCTTGGTCCTCCGTTCTTCGTGTTCAGCCATACCTATACCCGGAGAGGGTTTCCCGGGGAAGAAAGCATTTTACCGCTTTTGACCAAAGTCAAGGAAATCCTTACTAACGTAGTACACAATCACTGCTGCAAGACATCGACACCACCACAGCGGAGCGCGGAAGAAGCGCGGGGTGAGCAGCATGAAGACGTTGGAAGGCCTCCTCAACAGCGAGATCAAGGACGTGATCGCGTATCACCCGGAAGCCGGGACCGTGCTCGCGGACCATGGCGTCGGCTGCGTCACCTGCCAGGTGGGCACCTGTCTGCTCAAGGACATCGTGGCAATCCACGGCCTGAGCGCGGACGAGGAACGGGCGGTCATGGCGGGTATCGAGGCTGTCCTTGCCGGCAAGACCCCGGCCGGGCCCACCCCCAAGGCCACTGCCGCACAGCCGGCCGGAGCCTCCGGGGCCGCCGGCCGTCCGGCGGCAGCCACCGCCGCGGCGCCGTCCATCAAGTACTCCCCTCCGATGGCCCAACTGGTCGAGGAACACCGGCTCATCAAGCGCTGGGTCGCTCAGATCCCGGCCGTAGTCGCCGCGATGGACCTCGACCGCGCGTGGGACCGCGAACTCGTCCTCGACGGCATCGACTTCGTCCGCTCGTATGCGGACCGGTTCCATCACGCCAAGGAGGAGGACATCCTCTTCGGCTACTTCGATGCGGACTCCCCGGCGATCAAGGCGTTCGTCACCGAGCACGAGATAGCCCGCAGCCACGTCCGCGAAGCGGAAGCGGGCGTCGCGGCCCGCGACGCCGAGAGTGTGGCCCGCCATCTCGGCGCCTACGGAGAGTTGCTCGCGTCGCACATCAAGCGGGAGGACGAGGTGCTGTACCCCTGGATGGACCGCGAACTCACCACGTCCCAGGTGGGCGAGTTGTTCTCCCGGTTCGCGGCTGTCGACGAAGCCGCCGGACCGCGCTTCACCAAGAACTACACGTCACTCGTCGAGCGTATCGAGCGTTGGACGGAATCCCAGACCGAAAAGCAGACCCAGACCGAGAAAGTGCAGGTTGCCCGATGACTCAGCATTGTGGATGCCCCGGATCAGACATGCAGGACCTTCGCGACCGCGAGGCGGAAGCGCCGGACGGCGCTCCCGCAGGCAAGGCGCCCTCAGAACTCAAGCAGTGGCCCATCCAGATGCATCTCATCTCCCCCACGGCCCCGTACTACCAGGGGGCTGACGTGGTGCTCGCCGCCGACTGTACGGCCTTCGCCCTCGGCTCGTTCCACGCCGACTACCTCAAGGGCAAGTCGTTGGCCATCGCCTGCCCCAAGCTCGACGACGGCCTCGACGTCTACTCGGAGAAGATCGCCGCCCTGGCCGATGAGGCGCAGATCAACACCCTCACCGTGGTCATCATGCAGGTCCCGTGCTGCCGCGGACTCGTCGCGCTCACCCAGCGGGCCCTCGCCGACGCCAAACGCAGAGTCCCCGTGAAAGTGGTCGTCGTCGGCATCCAGGGCGAGATCCTGTCCGAAGACTGGCTCTAAGTACGGCCTCCTGAGCGTCGCGTCCCCAGCGCGGCGCTCTCAGATCCCTTGGCGCAGCCGGCCCTCACCCATCGGGGCCGGCTGCGCCGCCTTCAGAGCCCTGCCCACCCCCGTGCTACCCTGACCCCATGCTCAGACCCATCCCCGAGCGGCACCGGACCCTGATCGCCACCATCCTGGCGGCGGTCGTGATCGTCTTCTTGGCCGCCCTCGTCGTGATCATGGCCACTGCCCTCGTCGTCGCCCGGTCGGCCGCCTCCCACATCGTCGACGACGCAGCGGCCGCCCCCAAGGCGAAGGTGGCCATCGTACTGGGGGCCCGCGTCTACAGCGACGGCACCCCCTCCCCCATGCTCGGCGACCGGCTGCAGACAGCCGTCGACCTGTACAAGACCGGCAAGGTCCAGAAGTTGCTGCTCTCCGGAGACCACGGCACCAAGACCTACGACGAGGTCAACGCCATGCTCGAGTACTGCACGGATCGGGGAGTGCCCGAGCAGGACGTCTTCACCGACCATGCCGGCTTCGACACCTACGACACGATGTACCGGGCCCGGGACGTCTTCAAGGTGACCGACTGCCTCGTCGTCACCCAGGGCTTCCATGTGCCCCGGGCCGTCTACACCGCCCGAGCCCTGGGCCTGGACGCCACCGGGGTGGTCGCCGACCTGCAGAAGTACCAGAACGAGTGGCGGTTCTCCACCCGGGAGTGGCTGGCCCGCATCAAGGCCGTCTTCCAGTTGCACGTCACCCATCCCAAGCCCACGTATCTCGGACCGGCCATACCTATCGACGGAGACGGCCGAGCCACCCGCGGCTGAGCGACGGAGACCCCTGGCGCCGCAGGCGGGCGCTGGGCGCCGGCGCCGCTTCCCGTCCGCCGGGCCGTTTATACTTCCGGCATGTCAAAGCGCATCACCACACTCACGTTCGATCTCTGGAACACCCTCTATTCCGACACGGGGGTGGCCAGCGGCCTCGTCAAGCCACGCAGGTTGGCGTTGCTCGCGGAGTTGCTCGAGTCGCGGGGCGTCCATCCGAGCGAGGACGAACTGCTCACCGCGTACCGCGCGGGCTTCGACCAGTACATGGAGGCCTGGACCTCCGGCCGGCATTTCGGCGCCCGCGAGGACCTCGCGTTCGTCCTCGACTGCTTCCATGCGCGCGATGCGCGGACCGAAGCGGAGCGGGAGGAGTTCGAACGCATCGTCACCGCCATGGAGGACGCGCTGTACCTGGCGCCGCCCACGCTGCTCCCCGGCGCGCAGGAGACCGTCCCCGCCCTGGCCGTCGCCGGCTACCGGTTGGGCATCATCTCAGACACCAGCCTCACTCCGGGCAGGGTCCTCAGGGATTTCTTGAAGAAGGACGGTCTTCTGGACTGCTTCACCACGCTCACCTTCTCCGATGAGACGGGCTTCCCGAAGCCGGACCCACGCATGTTCGAGGTCACCCTCGCCGGCCTCGGCGCGCGCCCCCGGGAGGCGGCCCACATCGGGGACACGCCCCGCACAGACATCGCGGGAGCTCAGGCTCTGGGGATGACCACCATCCGCTGCGCGGGCACCGCCGACCATCCGGAGCC
This sequence comes from uncultured Actinomycetes bacterium, assembly GCA_903873715.1. Lineage (GTDB taxonomy): Bacteria > Actinomycetota > Thermoleophilia > RBG-16-64-13 > RBG-16-64-13 > CAIQPS01. Next base: position 4,344 of record CAIQPS010000133.1, on the reverse strand, counting down.
GCCGGAGGCCGACTTCGTCATACGAGACCATCGGGAACTGCCGGCCATCCTGGAGCAGTTCGCGGGCTAGACGCGCTCGCCTGGTAGGCGGCCAGCGCCCAGCCGCGCCGCCGGCTACTTGTCCTGCCAAACCACCTTGCCGGTCGGGTCTATCAGCGCCCAGACCGCGGTGTCGCCCGTGACCACCTGCACACCCGCCAGGCCGTCCTTGAAGGCGTGAGCGTCGGCGAACTTCGGCTCGATGACCACCTGGCCGGTCTTGTCCACGAAACCGTACCGCTCGACTCCGTCGACCTGTTGTTCGATCACGGCCAGGCCTTCGGAGAACCCGTAAGCCCAATAGAACTGGGGGCCCATCGCCCATTGACCCTTGGTGTCCACGAACCCGAACTTGCCCGCCGACTGCACGGACGCGAGACCCTCAGCGAAAGGCTCGACAAGGTCGAACTGGGGCTGTATCACCATCGTCCCCTTGGTGTCGATGTAGCCCCACTTGCCGTTGACCATCACCGGCGCCAAGCCGTCAGAGTAGCGGCCCGCTCCCTCGTACTGGGGCTCGACCACCCAGCCGCCCTTGGTGTCGATGTAACCGTACTTGGTGACTCCGTCGACATCCGAGGCGACTGCCGCCAGCCCCTGGGAGAACGATCCGGCTTCAGCGAACTTCGGATCGATGACCGTCTTGCCCTTGGTGTCCATGTAACCGTACTTGCCGTCCACCTTGATAGGCGCCAGCCCCTCCGAGAAGGGGGCCGAATAGGCGTCGCTCGGATCGCCCAACTTGGCGTCGTTCACGTCGATGTACTGGTATTTGCCGTCGAAGGTCTGGACCAGGGCCCAGCCGTCGGAGAAGACGGTGCCGGCGTAGAAGTTCGGCTCGATGAGCCACGTGCCGTCGGTGCGGATGTACCCGTACATGGCACCCGAAGCGCCGTTCATCGTGACGAGGGCGACCCCATCCTTGAACGGGGTGGCTGACGTGAACGTGGGCTCGATGACCATCGCGCCGCTCTTGTCGACGTAGCCGAAGGCCTTCTTGGAACCTACCAGTACGGGGTAGAGCGGTCCGGACGCGGCCGCCCCCGCGGACACCGTGGTGTCGGCTGCCGCCGTACTGCCGGTGGCCGTCCCATCAGAGCCGCATCCCGCGGCGAGGATCGCCCCAGCGGTCAGCAACGCCAGCACAGTCATCCCCAAGGCCGGTTTCAGACGGCGGCCGTTATTCATCCCCACACCCTCGCTCTTCGATACGTTCTCCGTCGGGCGGCGCACTGCCGCCAGGATGAGGATTTTAGCGCGGCGCACGTAAAGCGCTCGTCAGGAGGAGGAATGCTTCCACTGCGGATGAGGTGGAGCGGCCAAGAAGAAGGGGGCGGGGGCCTTTCGGACCCCGCCCCCGTTGCCACAAGCACAGACCGCCGGCGCTAGAAGGCTCCGAGGCGTCGCCGACCGATCAAGGCTGTTGGACCTGCAACTGGTTCTTGGCGAGGAACACGCTCTGCTCCGTGGTATAGGCGCCGTTCCAACAGCTCGAATACCACAGCCCCCCCTTGCTGTTGATGACGGTGATAGCCAAGGAGTCGTACTTTGTGGGGCTGGCCGGGTTGAGGTCGGTCATGCTCACGTCGAGTTTCGCGCCGCCGTCGATGCTGACCCACACTCCACCGATCAGTTCCTTCACGCTGCACTTGCTGCTGAAGAGGGCTGTGTTCCCCTTCACCTGAAGTGCGGCTATCGCGTTCGAGGTGATGAGATAGGTGTGTAGGCCGCCCGTCACGTTCCCCTTGGAGTCGTTGAGGCTGAAGATCATCACACCCAGTTTGCCTTGCGGGTTCTTCAGGCTCTTGTTGAACTGCACGTCGAAGGCGCTCAGGCTGCCTATCGATTTGGCGCCGATGTAACCGGCGGCCTTCCCGACGTTCGCCAGCGCTGCGTTCGAAGCCAGGATTCGGCCGCCCGGTACAGGGGTGACCACCATGATCTGCGAGCTGGTGAGCCCCTGACCGCTGCTGTATGCACCGCCTATCTGCACGGTGATTGTGTGGAACTCCGAGGTCGCTCCGGCGCTCAACTTCAGTTGCGCGATGGCGGCAGCGATGCCGACCGTCGGATCACCGGGGTTCACCAGACCCACAGGTAGGTTCTTGGCGCTGGAGATGGGGCTCCCGTCGAGAAGGAACGTGACCGTGGCCTGGCTCACATCACCGGGCGCCGTACTGTTCGGGTCCACGATCGTGGCCACCAGTTTCAACGTGGCGGTGCTGCCGCCCGTCGTCCAGGCCACGACGTCGCCGGTGTAGTAGCCCCATGCGTCGGGATCGGATGAAGCCGGGCGCTGCGCGACGTTGAGTTTCGTCGCGGCGTCGCCGGAGCTGTCGCCGAAATCGGAATCCGTGCTCGCGAAGCTCGCCGTGATGGTGAAGTCTCCCGGGACCGGCGAGTTGGCGATCTGGATCTCCTTCAAGTCGGCCACGTACGCGTCGGCGACCGCGTCGTAGGTCAGCGGAGCCGAGCCGTAGGTGATGGAACCGACTTTGAAGATGACTGTACCTTTGATGGCACCGGCGCTCGGTTCGTACGGCGAGACGGCGGCCACTTCGGCGTGGAAGTCCACCCTATCCATCCACTGGGTGGAGTAGGAGGAAGCGGTGACCGTGGTGATCGTGGGCCACGAGTACTTCACGCTACCGTCCGTGCTCGTGGATCCGTTGCTCGGGTTGCCTGCCAGGTCTGCAGCGGCGCTCGCCGGCACTGTGGCCGTCACCACTCCCGGTGAGGTCACCGTGCCGTTGACGGACACGTTGTACCGCGAGGTGGTCACCTGAGTCACGGTGGCCGCCAGGGTGGAGCCGTCGCCGCTGAAATCGATGTTCACGTCGCTGTTCACGAACCCGGTCACCGGTTCGCTGAAGACGGCGGTGAACCTGATGGGGAACGACCCGGTGGGATCGGCCTGTGTCGCGGCCTGGTTGATGGTCACGTCAGGAGCGACGGTGTCGACGATGAAGGTCCTGGGGGCACTGTACCCGGTGTTGCCGGCAGAGTCGCACTGCTCGGCTTTCGCGGTGTACGTGCCGTCCGTCAGATGGCCGGCGATGACACCGAAGCCGTACGGACTGCTGGCGTCGCAGTCGTCGTAGAGGGTCTGCACCGGGGCGCCGGAGGCGGAGGATCCGCTGTAGATCTTCACGGTGATGCCGCACAGGTCGCCGTCCGCGTGTCCGCCGGTGCCGGCCAACGTCGGAGTGTCGTCGTTGCCGGGAGTGGCGACCGCGGCCAGGGTCACGGTCGGTGCCGTTCCGTCCACCGAGAAGGTGGTGGGGTCGCTGTAGCCGGTGTTCCCCGCCGAGTCGGACTGCCTCGCCCGTGCGGTGTAGGTGCCGGCGTCCAGAGCCGGAGAGGCATCCACGCTGTAGGCGCCGGTGGTGCCGTCGGCGGTGGCGGTGCGGGTCTGCACGGGGGTGCCGGAGGCGGAGGAGCCGCTGTAGATGTCGATGGTGATCGTGAGCAGGTCGCCGTCGGCAAGGCCGCCGGTGCCGGCGAAGGTCGGAGTGTTGTCGTTGCTGAAGGCAGCGACGGGAACGAGGCTGACGAGCGGAGCCGCGGTATCCACTACGAAGGTGACGGGGCCGCTGTACCCGGTGTTGCCGGCGGCGTCGGACTGCTCGGCCCGGGCGGTGTAGGTGCCGTCGGCCAGGTGCAACGACTCCACGGAGTAGCCATAGGGGCTGGTCGCGTCTCGGTCGACGAAGAGCGTCTGTTCCAGGGTGCCTGATGTGTCGGAGCCCTGGTAGATCTTGACCGTTATCTGAGCAAGGTCGCCGGGAGCGTGGCCGCCGGTGCCGGTGAAAGCCGGGGTGTCGTCGGAGGTGAGACTCAACGAGTCGAGAATGACCGTCGGCGCGGTGCCGTCCACGGAGAAGGTGGTGGGCGCGCTGTAACCGGTGTTGCCGACCGAGTCGGATTGCTCGGCCTGGGCGGTGTAGGTGCCGGCATCCAGAGCCGGAGAGGCATCGATGCTGTAGGCGCCGGTGATGCCGTCACGGGTGGCGGTGCGGGTCTGCACCAGGGTGCCGGAGGTGTTCGTGCCCACATACACCTTCACCGTCACCGTGGAGGAGTCTCCTTCTGCGAGACCGCCCAGGCCGGTGAAGGTCGGAGTGTTGTCGGTGCTGAAGGCCGCCACCGCGTCCAGGCTCACTATCGGATCGGCGGTGTCGATGACGAAGGTGACGGGGTCGCTAGTGCCGGTGTTGCCGGCGGAGTCGGATTGGGAGGCCTGGGCGGTGTAGGTGCCGTCCGAGAGGGTGGTGGCGTCCACGGAGTAGGCGCCGGTGGTGCCGT
>CAIQPS010000132.1 GCA_903873715.1 uncultured Actinomycetes bacterium | reverse complement strand
CGTCGTCGCCGTAGGCGTCGGCCCCGGTGTACTTGCGCACGGTGTCGTCCATCTGGCCGCCGCCGATGATGACCTTGAGGCCGGTGCGAAGACCGGCTTTCTCCACTTCCTCGATGGTGGACTTCATGGAGTCGAAGGCCACGGAGAGGAAGCCGGAGAGGGCGAGCACCTGGGGCTTGTGGTCGGCCACGGCCTTGACGAAGGCGTCTTCCGGCTGGTCTATCCCCAAGTCGTAGACCTCGAAGCCGTTCACTTCCAGCATGAAGCCCACGATGTCCATGCCGATGTCGTGGATGTCGCCGCGGACGGTGCCCAAGACCACGGTGCCCAGTTTCTTGGTGACGCCGGACTGGGCGGCCAGAAGGGGCTTGAGGATCTCGCCGATCTTGCGCAGCATCTCGCCGGACATGATGAGCTCGGGCAGGAAGTAGGTGCCTTCCTGGTAGCGCTGGCCTACCACCTGCATGGCTTCGGAGGACAGGTCGAGGATCTTGTTGGGGTCCTCACCTTTGGCGAGCAGGTCGTCGACGATCTGAAGGGCTTCCTTCTCCTTCATGTTCGCCATGGCTTCTACGAGTTCGTGGGCCACTTCAGGCTCCTTTTTGAAGACGAGATTGCAGAGCGAAGGAATGCGAAAAAACTGTGATGCGGCCCCCCTCTGTACGGCTGCCCCCTAACAGCACCCGGAGAGACCGGAACCGTGACACCTGTCACTTTCCCCCTGACTATACAAGTGCCGGCCCCCAGCCACAAGCTACCTGTATAGACAGCATGGTATTGTGCCGGTAGGCAAATATCTAGCCACTCCGATGAAAAGCATGGGACGGCGGTGGCATTACCATTTGCTATGGGATGGGGGATGCGGACACGACCCGCGACAGATCTGGGGATTTCAGGGCTCTCCTCTGCGACGCCTGTGGCGCGTGAGGACGAGGGGCAGGTGCCTGCCTACCTCCACATCGCCCAGACGCTGGCCGAACGTGTTGATTCCGGCGAATACCCCGCAGGCGGCCGTCTGCCGTCGGGGTCGGAGCTCCAGGCCGAGTTCGGGGTCAGTCCCATGACGGTGCGGCGCGCTCTCTCGTTGCTGGAACAACAGGGCCTGGTCACCGGCGTCAAGGGCAGGGGCATCTACGCCCGGTCCCGCGACCTCGCCGATTCGGTGTTCCGCCTCGACTCCTCGAGCGGCGAATGGCTGGACCAGTCCGCGGAGATCCGCATACTCTCCGCGTCCATGACCAAAGCCGACGGCCACGTGGCGGACATGCTCCACGTCGCGCCCGGCAAGAAGGTCATCCACCTGCGCAGGCTGGTGCTCTCCAAGGGCATCCCTGCGATGTACCACACAGAGTTCATCATCTACGACCCGCGCCGGCCGCTGGTGGAGTCGCAATTGCAGCTCACCTCGCTGCACGCGTTCCTCGATTCAGGCGGGGCGCAGCGGTTCCCGAAGGGGGAGCTCACGGTCACGGCGGTCAAGCTCGACGCAGAGAGCGCGCAGGTGCTGGGCGAGCCGGAAGGCGCGCTGGCGCTGTGTCTGGAGCACCTCTTCCAGGAGCGGGACCTCACTCCTGTCAGCTGGGGCCGCTTCCTGCTCCGGGCCGAACTCTTCCGGCTGCGCGCCCGGCTGGGCGCCGAATAGGAGGGCACGAGTGGCCACGACGCTCGAAGAACTGCGGTCGGCGATGATCGAGTTGGACGAGGACCGCACGCTCGATCTCACCCACAGATTGGTGGAGCAGGGCCGCGTCGCCCCCATGTCCATCCTCAACGCCTGCCAGCAGGCACTCAAGGTGGTGGGCGAGCGCTATGAGCGGCAGGAATACTTCATCTCCGGGCTGATCATGGCGGGCGAGCTGTTCAAGGAGGTCCTCGACCTCGTGCAGCAGCCGGACGAGCGCGCCGACCTGGGCTCCGCCGGGGCCACCCAGGCGGGCACCATCCTGCTCGGGACCGTGGCCGGAGACATCCACGACATCGGCAAGAACATGTTCTCGACGTCGCTGCGCGGGTTCGAGTTCAAGGTGATCGACCTGGGCGTGGACGTGCCGCCGGAGCGGTTCCTGGCGGAGACCGAACGGCATCACCCGGACGTGGTGTGCATGTCGGGGCTCATCATGCTGGCCTTCGAGAGCATGAAGGCCACCGTGGAGCTGCTCCGGGACCAGGAGAAGAGGCTCGGCTACCGGCCGCCGATCGTCTTGGGTGGGTCGGTTATCGACGGCAGAGTGTGCCAGTACGCGGGGGCCGATTCGTGGAGCACGGATGCCATGGAGGGTGTCCGTATCTGCCAGGACCTGGTGGCCAAGGCGCGCGCTCTCTGACGGGGCGGCCGGCCTACGTGTCCGGCACGGAGACGGGCGAGCGGGACCGGGGACTACTGACGGATACCGGCCTCCAGGTCGAGCACGCAGCGCAGCGCGTCGCACGCGAGCTTGAGATGTTCGGGGCCCGGCTCGGCGGTGGTGATGGAGCGTTGGAGCGCCCGGCCGCCCGCGAGGAACGCCCTGCTCGCCCGAGAGGTGGGCTTGCGGCCTATGAGACGGAAGAACTCGAGGGCCACGGCGATCACGAGGAGCGAGTAGACCCCGCCCAGCACCAGCGGTAGGTACTGCAGCACGAGGTAGCTCACGAGGCTCATGAGCAGCGCGATGACCGCGAGATTGGTGCCGCACCGGTCGTGCACCCGGCTGTAGCGGGCGACCTGCTCGAGGTCTTCCAGATCGGCCCCGCCTTCATACGCGTTGACTGCTTTGTGCTCCGCCCCGTGGTACCGCCACACGGCACGGCCCAGACCCAGCCGCATCGCCAGGATACCCAGGATAAAGATCAGGACGCCTGAGACGATGTTGCCGGCGAGTTCGTTGGGGATGAGGTACACCAGCAGGAATCCCAGGCCCATGTCCAGGGCGAGGGCCCCCAGGAGGAACGCGGCGAAGCGGGCACCCCTCCGGGCCCCGTTACGACGGTGGACCGACACCATGAGCACGACCATCTCGGCCAACGTGATGACAGAGCGAAGGATGGGGATGCGGGCGATACGACCGCGGTGGAGCAGGGAGCGCACGGGAGCGTGGGCGACCTCTCGGTCCTCAGTGGCCCAGGCCCAGTAGTGAGGGCCGCGCATGAGGACCCCGTTGCCGAAGGCCATGCCCCCGACGCGAACGGGAGGTTCTGCCGCGCCAGTCATACAGGGCGATTATATCGCCCGGTAGAGCCACCCGATGAAGAGCCCGGCCACCGCCCCGATGATGGGCCCCCACACCACTTCGAGCAGGGTGAGCCGCCATCCCCAGTCCTTGATGAGCGCCTGGTTCACCAGTCCGTAGACGCTGATGCCCAGCACCCCGCCCATGGCTCCCACCAGCAGGTTGAGCGGGTAGCCCTGGCCGGCCCGCACGCTGAGGACGGCCAGCACCATGAGCGCGCTGACCACCAGGATCTGCGAGACGAGCCCCGGTATGGGCTCCAGCGCCCGCTTGCCGTCTTTCGTCTTGGCCACCAGCCGGAATCCCGGGCCGTACGCCCACCCGAAGATGCCGAAGTGCCAGAGCGCGTCCAGAGCGCTCAGCCCGAAGAACGCCGCGAACCAGATGGCTACGTAACGCATGTCTCCCCCCTAGTTCCGGCGCCCGGCGCAGCCGGGCGCTCACTACTTGGCAGCGTCCAACAACCGCTGCGCCACTTCCATGACGAAATCGGCCGGCAACGAGATGTCGCCAGGATGGTCTACCAGTTTGGCCATGTTGATGCCGATCACCCTGCCCTTGTAGTCGAGCAGAGGCCCGCCCGAGAACCCCTCCACCACCGGGGCGGAGCTGTCGATCACGTCCTCGATGCCCGAGAGGGTCTCGTCCAACTGCACGATCTGGGACGCGGGCCCCATGCGGATGACGTTGCCGCTCACCACCGGGTGCTTGAGCATCTTCGGCTTCCCGATGGCCACGACGAAGTCGCCCTCCCGCAGTTCCGACAGGTCGGTGCGGAACGTGGCCGCCACCACCCGTTTGGACTTCACCCGCAGCACCGCCAGGTCGCAACTGGAGTCCCGCCCGATGAGCGTGCCCGTGACCGTCGAGCCCGACGGCAGCGTGACCCGGATGCGGGTGGATGCCTTGCCGTCGGTGCGCTCTATCACGTGGTTGTTGGTGACAATGTAAGCGTAGGAACCGGACTGCTCGAACACCACCCCGGTGCCCTGCAGTTGAAAGTATCCGGTGGCGTTGGTCTCGGCGATGGCCGTGACCAGGACGACGCTCGACTTGAACCCCGCGGCGATGGCCTTGGCGTCGCCCGTGGTGGGATGCGCTTCCCCCGACGTGGTGCTCGTCGACTCGGAGACGGTCGTGGTGCTGCGCCAGTCGGACGTGCTGGTGGGCCGCTTGACCGGCTTGGTGGTCGTGGTGCTCTCCGCGACCGTGGTGGACGCCGACAGCGTCGTGACGGTGGAGGTCGCGCGGGGAGAGGACGGCCTCAGCGTGCAGCCACCGAGGACGGCTGAGAGGACGAAGGCCACGAGCGCCAGGGCCAACGCCAGCTTGAAAAGAGGCCAGGAGGCGCGTTTCATCGGCCGATTGTACAGCGTGCCCGGTTGTATCATCGGGGACGGTCGACAGTCGGGTCGCGGAAAAGGGGGACGGCGATGCTCGTCGTGACAGGGGCAGCGGGCTTCATGGGCAATGTTCTGGTGCGCGCGCTCCTGGACGCCGGCGAAGGCCCCGTGCGTTCTCTCCTGCGGCCCACGTCCGACCCCCTCTCCCTCGCCGGTCTGGATACCGAGATCGTCCACGGCGACATCAACGACCCGGCGTCCCTGGCCGCCGCCTTCACCGGTGCGGACACCGTGTACCACGTGGCCGGCATGGTCTCCATCACCCGGGGAGGATTGGCCCGTCTCCGGGAGATCAACGTCGAAGGCACCCGTAACGTGCTCGCGGCGGCGCGGGAGACCGGCGTGCGGCGGCTGGTGTACTGCAGTTCGATACACGCGTTCGCGGTGCCCCCGGGCGGCGGTTGCATCGACGAGGAGACCCCGGTGGACCCGGCCCGGTCGACGGGCTCCTACGACAAGAGCAAGGCGGAGGCCACCCTGCTGGTCCGCCAGGCGGCGGCCGAGGGCCTGGACGCCGTCATGGTCCACCCCACCGGGATCCTCGGGCCCTACGACTTCCGGCCCTCGCCGATGGGAGAACTGATACTCCAGGCCACCCGCGGGCGCATCCCCGCGTTCGTCGACGGGGCCTACAACTTCGTGGACGTGCGCGACGTGGCCGCGGGCATGCTGGCAGCGGCGGCAAGGGGCACCCGGGGGTCCGGCTACATCCTGGCGGGCAACAACGTCACGGTGAAGGACCTGCTGCAGACCATCGAGGCCGTGACCGGCACCCCGGCGCCCCGCATGAAGGTGCCCATAGGCCTGCTCAAGTCCATCAGCTTCCTGTTCCCGGCCTACTACTGGGCCATCCGGGAGAAACCGCTGTTCACGAAGTACAGCCTCGACACGATCTCGTCAGGCTGCGAGATGGACAACGAGAAGGCGGCGCGGGAACTGGGCTACCAGCCCCGCCCCTTCCGGGAGACCGTCGAGGACGCCGTCCGCTGGTTCCGCAAGAACGGGATGCTGTAGCCGGACCGCCGGACCGCCGGCGCCGCTACGAGGCCGCGCCCGCCATGGTCGCGACCATGACCGCCTTGATGGTGTGCATGCGGTTCTCCGACTCGTCGAACACGATCGAGTGCGCGGATTCGAACACGTCTTCCGTCACTTCCATCCCGTCGAGGCCGAAGCGGCGGAAGATGTCCTCGCCCATCTTGGTCTCACGGTTGTGGAAGGCCGGCAGACAATGCAGGAACCGCACGTCCGGGTTGCCGGTGAGGCGGACCACGTCCATGTTGACCTGGTAGGGCTTGAGTGCGCGGATGCGCGATTCCCACACCGAGGGGTCCTCGCCCATCGAGACCCACACGTCCGTGTAGAGGAAGTCCACGCCGGCGACCCCTTCCGGGACGCTCTCCGTGAGCGTCAGCCGCGCGCCCGTCTCCGCTGCGATGCTCCGGCAGGTGGCGACCAGGTCTTCCGACGGCCACAGGTCCGCGGGCGCGCACAGCCGGACGTCCATACCGAGCTTGCAGCCGCCCACCATCAACGAGTTGCCCATGTTGTTCCGGGCGTCGCCCAGGTAGCAGAACGAGATCTGCCCGAGCGGTTTGTCCGAGTGCTCCTGCATGGTGAGGACGTCCGCCAGGACCTGTGTGGGATGGAACTCGTCGGTGAGGCCGTTCCACACCGGGACGCCGGCGTAGGCGCCCAGGGTCTCCACCGTCTGCTGGGAGAACCCCCGGTATTCGATGCCGTCGTAGATGCGACCGAGCACCCGGGCCGTGTCCTTCGCCGATTCCTTGTGGCCCATCTGAGAGCCCGACGGATCCAGGTAGGTGACGTGGGCGCCCTGGTCGTACGCGGCGACCTCGAAGGCCGTCCGCGTGCGGGTGGAGGACTTCTCGAAGATCAGGGCTATGTTCTTGCCGCGCAAGCGCTGCTGCTCCCGGCCGGCGCGCTTGGCGCGCTTCAGCTCAGCCGAGAGGTCCAGCAGGTAGCGGATCTCATCCGGCGTGAAGTCAAGCAGCTTGAGAAAATTGCGCCCGCGCAGATCGTGTCCCATGGTCTCCCCTTCCTGGTCCGGGCCGGCGGGACGTCCCGCCGCCCGTGAGGTCCGTCTCCTATAGTGCCAGCCCGCGCCGGGATAGTCACCACCGCCGGGCCGTCAGCAGAGATGGCGTGAGCGCCGGCGGGCGTTCCGCACGGGGTGCGGCGCCGCGGCGCCGCCGCTCGCCGGCGCGGCCGGGCGTGCCGCCGGCCTTCAGACCCCGTCGATGATCACCAGGTCCGCGCGGGCGCAGGCGTGACGGACGTCTTTGGCCGCACAGTACTCGGGCGAGGTGTACCAGCGCTGGGCATCCTCGAAGGTGGGGAACTCGATGATGATGGTGCGCCCCGGCTGCGTGTCGCCCTCGAGGACCTCGACGCGTCCCCCTCTGGCCAGGTAGCGCCCGCCGTACTTCTCTATCGTCCCGGGGACCAACTGGACGTACCGCTGGTAGGCGATGGGCTCGTCCACTCGGATGTTGGCGAAGACGTATGCGGGCATGCTCCCTCCTAGGTCCCCTCGGTGAACCGGTAGCCCACCCCTTGCTCGGTGAGCAGATACTTCGGGTCGGCCGGGTCTTCCTCCAGCTTACGCCGCAAGGCCGCCACGTACATCCGCGGGTAGTGGGTCTGCAACTCGCAGCCCGGCCCCCAGACCTCCTGCAGCAGGTAGCGGTGCGTCAACACCTTTCCGGCGTTCCGCACGAACAGGGCGAGCAGGCGGTATTCCGTCCGGGTCAGATGGACGTCGGCGCCCTTGGCGGTCACCCGCCGGGCCCCCAGGTCGACGGTAAGGTCGCCGGACTCGAACCGGGCGGCGCCCTCTCCGGCCCCTGCTTTGATGCGCGCCGAATGCCGCAGGGCTACGCGGACCCGGGCGAGCAACTCGGGGACCCCGAACGGCTTGGTGAGATAGTCGTCCGCGCCCTCGTTGAGCGCCTCGACCTTGTCATACTCCTGCCCGCGGGCAGACAGCACGAGCACCGGTACCTGCGACCATTCGCGCACCCGGCGGAGGACGGTCATGCCGTCGGCGTCCGGCAGGCCCAGGTCGAGCAGGATGAGGTCGGGGGGATGGCCGAGGATCATGGTCATGCCCTCCCGCGCCTTGCCTGCCTCGGTCACCCGGTAGCCCTCGTTCTCCAGGGCCGCCCGCAGGAAACGGCGCATCGGCACGTCGTCCTCGATCACGAGCACGTTGGATGGGACGCCCTGATCGTTCGTCATCACTCCTCCTCGAGCGGACCGTCGTCGAAGGCCCCCAGGTCGGCCGGAGGGGCCCCGAGCGGCAGGGTGAACGTGAACACCGCACCGCCTCCCGGGCGGTTGGCCGCCCAGATCCTCCCGCCATGCACCTGGACGATGGCTTGGGCTATGGCCAACCCCAACCCGGCTCCGCGCGCGTTCCCGGCGGCCGCCGTCCCCCTATAGAGCTTCTCGAACACCGCGCGGGTCTCGTTCGCGGCCAGGCCGGGACCACGGTCGGCCACCTCGATGACCACCTCGTCCGCCCCCGCCGACACCGAGATCTCCACCGGCGCATCGACGGGCGAGTATTTGAGAGCGTTGTCGACGAGATTGAAGAGCACCTGCTCGATCATGACCCCGTCGAGCGGCACCGGCGGGAGGTCCGCGGGGATGTGTTTGTCGATCTTCCGGCCCCGCGCCTGCTTCTTCAAGCGCCCAAGCGCCGACCCGATTACGTCTTCCAGGGGGAACCATTCCTTCGCGGGAGTGATCCGCCCAGAATCCAGGCGGGTCATCGCGAGCAGGTTCTCGACCAGGCGGGCCAGGCGGTCGGATTCTTCGGACACCTCCGTGAGCAACTGCTGCCGGGTGGAAGGGTCAGCACCCTCGCCGAGCCCCAGGAGCGTGCCGGTGGTGCCGGCTATCACCGCGAGAGGCGTCCTCAGGTCGTGGGACACGGAACTGAGCAGCGAACTCCGCATGCGCTCGGTCTCCGCCTCGAGGGCCGAGGCTCGGGTGCGCACCGCCAGGAACTCGCGCTCTATGGCCGTCGCGATCTGGGTGGCCGCCGTGGCGAGCAGTTGCCGGTTCTCCGGCGAAGCAAGGGCCCCGGCCCTGGGCGATTTCACCGCGAGGACCCCGATCGTCCCGTGGGCGGTGCCCATCGGGACGTAGAGAGCGCCGGCGGAAGGGAAGGCTCCGGCCCCATCGCCGGCCACCATGCCGTTGGCGAACGCCCAAGCGGCGGCTTCCGGCTCTCGCGGACCGCTCTGCGGCTCCGGCGCGCGCGCGAGTCCAAGCGCGCCGTCCTCGCCCGGGACGTACACCGCCACGGGTGATTCGAATATGCCGGCCAGCTCCCGTTCGGCGGCGAGGGCGAGGGCACTCACACCGGACGCTCCGGAAAGGGCCTCGCTGAGCCGGTACAGCGACTCGAGGCGCCGCTCTCGCATGCGGGCCGTCTCCACCTGCCTTCGCAGCCTCGCGGCCAGCGTCCCGACGAGCAGAGCCACGACCGCGAGCACGAGCAGGGTCACCACGTACTGCACGTCCCCGACGGCGAGGGTCAGGTACGGGGGCACGAAGAAGTAGTCGAACGCGAGCACGGAGAGGACCGCGGCGGCTATCCCCGGCCCCAGTCCGCCCCAGATCGCGGCGGCGATGACGGCAAGGATGAACACCACCGACTGGTTCGCCTCGGAGAGACCCGCCCTGTGAAGCAGCCAGGCCACCAGCGACGCGGCGATGACCGCGGCCAGGGCGATGAGGTAGCCGCGCCGGTCTGGGCGCCGCCGGCCGGAGGCCTGCGGCGCCGGTCTGGGTTCGGCGGCCCCCTGCACCACGTAGATATCGATGTCCCCGCTCGCCCGCAGAAGCCTGTCGACGATGGTGCCGCGGACCAGGGCCTCCCAGCCGCGCTCCCTGGACTTCCCGATGATGATGCGGCCGACGGAGTGGGCCCGGGCGTACGCCAGGATCTCGTCGGCAACGTCGTAGCCCGAGAGGGTCACGGTCTCAGCGCCGGACCGTTCTGCGAGGGTGATGTTCTCGAGCAGGGCGTCCCGGGCGCCTGCGCTGAGTGCGCGCGTACGGCCCGTCTCCACCGAGGCGGCCGTCCAGGGGACGCCCAGGGAGGCCGCCATCCGCGCGGCCGTCCGGATGACCTTGGCCGACGTGGGGCTGGGACCTATGCAGACGAGCAGCCTGTCAGTTCCCGATTCCATAGCCCGAAGTGTACTCCCGGCCGCCGAGCCACGGGATGGTGCGCGGGCCCTCCTGTCCGCTGCGGAGCGCCGTCCGGCCGGATATATACGACTTCTATATACCCCGCCCCCGCATCTCCACCCGGCCTCTACGCCCGCAATGGCACGCTTCTTGTATACACCAGGAACGATCGGGCGCGCGGGGCGCCTTACGACATGAGAAGTCACACGATGAAACGGGTGGTGCTCGGAAGACCGGTGGCCACCGCCCAAGAGATGCACGCCAGACTGCCCAAGTGGCTGGCCCTGTCCGTGTTCTCGTCAGACGCCATCTCCTCCACCGCCTACGCCACGGAAGAGATCCTCCTCGTCCTTATGGTGGCCGGCGCCGCCTCGCTGAAATGGGCGTTCCCGCTCAGCATCGCGGTGACCGGGCTGCTGGCCATAGTCGCCATCTCCTACCAGCAGACGGTCCATGCCTATCCCTCAGGTGGAGGTTCATACATAGTCAGCACCGCCAACCTGGGCCGGAAATCCGGCATGTTGGCCGCCTCCTCCCTGATGATCGACTATGTGATGACGGTCGCGGTGAGCGTGGCGGCAGGAGTGGCCGCCATCGACTCCGCCTTCCCGTCGCTACACGGCTACAGGGTCATCATCTCGGTGGCCATCGTCGTGGTGATGACACTCGCGAACCTGCGCGGCCTCAAGGACTCGGGGCGCATCTTCTCCCTGCCCACCTACTCGTTCATCATCCTGTGCGGTGGGCTCGTCCTCGTCGGCATGTTCAGATGGCTCACGGGCAGCCTCCATCCGGTCGTCTCGGCACCCCAGGTGGCCGCGCAGGGAGGTCTGACCCTCTATCTCGTGTTGCGGGCGTTCTCCGGCGGCTGTTCCGCCATGACAGGTACTGAGGCTATCTCGAACGGCGTCCCCGCGTTCAAGCCGCCGGAGGCCCGCAACGCCGGCTTGACCCTGGGCATCATGGCCGGGATCCTCGGCGCTTTCCTTCTGGGAGTCACGGCCCTCGCCCAACATCTGCAGATAGGCCCGGTCAAGGACGGCAGCGAGACCGTCCTGAGCATGGTCGCCCGCTCGGTCTTCGGGAACGGCACCGTCCTCTACTTCGCCCTGCAGTTCGCGACCATGGCCATCCTCTTCATGGGCGCCAACACGAGCTTCGCGGACTTCCCAAGGCTCTCCTCGATCCTGGCCCGCGACGGGCTGATGCCCCGGCAGTTCATGAACAGAGGCGACAAGCTGGCGTTCTCGAACGGCATCATCGGCCTTGCGGCGCTCTCGATCGTGGTCATCGTGGTCTTCTCTGGCGATGTGACCCGGATGATCCCCCTCTACGCCGTGGGGGTGTTCTGCAGCTTCACCCTCTCGCAGGCCGGGATGGTGGTCCACTGGTTCCGGGTGCGCGGCGCCCGGTGGAGGAGCAAGGCTGTGATGAACGGCTTCGGTTCGCTGCTCACCGGCGTGGTCCTCGCTGTCGTCCTCTCCACGAAGTTCCTGCAAGGCGCATACATCGTGTTCGTCGCAGCGATGATCCTCATGCTCTTCTTCGGCTACCTCGATCGCCACTACCGCCGGATCGCCAAGGCGCTCGAACCGCCAGGTGACTCCGCCCTTCGGGCGATGATCGCCTCCGCACAAGGCCCCATGCATACCACCGTGGTGATGTTCGTCTCCCAGGTGAACGAACTCAGCGCCCGCTCCCTGGCGATCGGCTCCTCACTCCAATCCGATCGGTTCGTAGCCGTCACCGTGTCCAACAACGAGGCCAGGGTCGCGCGGCTGCGCTCGGACTGGCAGGCTCTGGGTGTGGACGTGCCCCTCGAGGTGATACCCGACGATTCCGGACGGTTCGTGGCCACGGCGCTACAGTACGTGCGCTCGCTGACCCCAAGCCCCCACCACAACGTGGTCGTCATCGTCCCGGAACTGGTGGTCGAACACGGTTGGCAGAACGCGCTCCACAACCAGGCGGCGCTCAGGCTCAAAGCCGCTCTGCTGCGCATCCCCTGGGTGGTGGCGATGAGCGTCCCGGTGCCCCTCGAGCACGGACCGCAGCGGCTAGCGGCCGCCTCGCTCGTCCCTCGGGAGGACGTCCGCGAAGACGAACCGGCCCCGCTCCACGATCTCCCCAAGCTCCACGCCCAGCGGCGCTGAGAAGACCGGTCCGGCGACGGCGACCGTGTGGAACTCGCCGTTCTCCGCGCATGGGTCGATGTCGGCCGGCAGGTCGTCGAGCAGCGGCGCGTCGAACGTCCGCCCGACGAAGCCTCGGTCCAGTTGCTCGGTGTCCACGCAGGTGACGATCGCTTCGAAGCCGTCCGCCACCATCTGCCGGGCGAGCTCGCGGGTCGGCCGCCCCCACAGAGGGAACAACGGGGTGATGCCCGTGCCCGCCATCTGGGCTTCGCGGTAGGCGCGCACGTCGGCAAGATAGAGGTCGCCGAAGGCCATCGCCTGCACCCCGTCGGCCAGCGCACGCTCGACGGCCGTCGCCATGCGCTCCCGGTACTGCTCTTCCGTACAGGGGTCCGGCAGAGGCACCACGTGGAGAGGCAGGCCGCAGGCCCGCGCTTGGGCTTCCAGCACCGAACGGCGCACGCCATGCATGGCCACCCGGTCGACGGACTCGTTGGTGGTGGTGAGCAGCCCCACCAGTTCGATGTCGGGCCGTTGCTGCAGCGTCCAGAGCGCGTAGGCGCTGTCCTTGCCGCTGCTCCATGCGAAGAGGGTCCTGAGCGGGCCCTCGGCCGGGCCGAACGGAAGGGCGCCGGCGGCAGGACGGGTACCGGCCGCCGCCGAGGCGGCCGCGTCGTCCGCGTCGTCCGCGAAGGGTTCCTCCTCCGTCAACGCCCGACCCTCTTGAAGTCGATGTAGCCGCGGTCGACGTCCACGCCCACGAGTTGCACCCGCACCCTGTGGCCGACATCCAGGCCTCTGAACCCTTCGACGACCCGGCCCTCTACGGGCAGCCCCAACAACCGCACCCAGGTGCCCTTGTCGGCCGCGCCGGTGACCATGCCGTCGAACTGCTGGCCCACGCGCGGCCTCAGGAACAGCGCCGCCGCAGACTTGTTCACCTGCCGCTCCACCTTGTTGGCAGCGTCCTCCTGCTTGGTGCAGTGGGTGGCCAGGTCGCTCAGTTCGTCGGTGAGGTACGGCGACGGCCGCCCCGCCAACGCGGCCTTGATGAGCCGTTGGGTCACAAGGTCGGTGAAGCGGCGGTTGGGCGCCGTCGAGTGCCCGTAGTCCCTGACCGCCAGCCCGAAGTGCCCGTCCGCGGACTGCCCGGGCATCTCGGCCACGTACTCGCCGGGCCCCAGCAGTTTGATGACGGCCAGAGACAGGTCGGGGAAGCGCAGTGGGTCTTTGGCCTTCGCTTTGGTGAGGAAGCCTTCCAGGGCCACGGGATCGGGGGCGCCGGGCAGGCGGGTGCCGTGCTCGGCGGCTATCTCGGCGATGCGGTCCCAGCGCTTGGGCGTGCGGACCACCCGGCGGATGGATGGCGACCCTTTGGCGGCCAGGAACCGGGCCGCCACCCCGTTGGCCGCGATCATGAAGTCCTCGATGATGCCCTTGGCCCGGTTCTTCTCCTCGGTCTCTATGCCGCTGATGAGGTCCCCGTCGAAGACCGGGTTCGCCTCGATGGTCTCCAGGCTGAGGGCTCCGTGCACGTGCCGGTAGTTCTGCATGGCCTGGGCCACCTGGTCCTGCAGGCGCAGGTCGTCGGCCAACCCCGGCACCGCGCCGATGCCGCGCGGCTCCTCCCCGGTCCCGTCCAACCACGCAGCCACGCTGTTGTAGGCCAGCTTCGCCTTGCTCGCGACCAGGGCGCGGTAGACCTCCGAGCCCTGCACGGACCCGTCCGTGGCCACCACCATCGAGAACACGACCGCCAACCGCTCCTCGGCCGCGTTGAGCGACGTGAGCCCGGTGGAGAGCTTCTCGGGCAGCATCGGGAAGATGCGGGCGGCGGTGTAGACCGATGTGGTGTTGTACGCGGCGTGGGCGTCGATGGCGCCCGCCTTCTTCACCAGGGCGTCGACGTCGGCGATGGCCACCAGGATCCGGGCGGTGCCGTCCGGGAGGGCCTCCGCCACCGTCAACTGGTCGAGGTCGAGCGAACTGTCGTTGTCGATGGAGCACCACGACAGGTGGCGCAGGTCGCGGACGTCCGCCTGCTCGTCCGGGGAGACGACCGCCGCGGTCCGCAGAGCGGCCAGTTCGGCCAGAGCAGCCGGGGTGAAGTCCGGCTCCAGCCCTCTCTCCTGCATCACCCTGTGGGCGATGCGTTCGAGCACCACGCGATCCCGCTCGTTGTCAGGCGTCACGGCCCCTCCCGTCGTCTTCCGGTGCCACCGATGCCGCCGCTCAGGCCAGGACGAACGCCTTCCCTCGCGTGTAGAAACAATCGCCCGCGGAGTTGCGGCCGGTCATGGGATCGGTCACCTTGATCTCCTGCGTGAGCCTGACCCGGCCGGACGCGGTGAGAGAGCGGGCGATGTAGTCCCGTTCGGTATCGATATCGGGATCGATGTGGTGGATGGGCATCGGGAACAACCGCCCCACGCCCACACCCGCGTCGTACGAGCACGTGGCGACCCAGACCTGCTTGCCTTCACAGGAATAATGGGTGAGCCACCAGCGGGCATGGTGCCGCTTGCGGGAGGTCCCGCCCGGGGTGGTCTGCTGGAAGGCGATGTCGTTGAGCCGTCCGTCCAGGAAGCTCGGGAACACCGGGGCGCAGTGGTACGGGCGGTTCATGACCCCGCGGCCGAAGGCGCGCAGGGCGTTCTTGACCGTTATGCGGTCGGCCGCGTGCCAGCCCGCCTCCTGGAACGTCTCCAAGAGCTCGAGGCCGCTGCCGAGGAAGATCAGGCTGATGGGAGCCTGGGAGGCGCCGGTCATGCGCGCCGTGAAGCGCGGCAGAGACGCGACGTGGTCGTCGTGGATGGCGAGGCCCGCCTCGTCGTCCAGCACGCCGGACAGTTCGCAGGTGATCGGCCGGCGCTTGCCGTGCATGTGTGCGGAGTCGGCCTGGCTGCCCCGCAAGAACATCCAGATGGACACGCACGAGGCGGCCACGGTCATGGCGGCCCTCATGAGCCGGGTGCGCGGTTCCTTCTTGGCCTTGTTGATGGTCTCGTGCGCCCACATGAAGAAGATGGTGGCGAGCACGGCGGCGGCAAGGGCCGACATGAAGATGATCTCCCGCCCCTCGACGTCGTTCATGCCCATCACCAGCAGGAGCGGGACGGCGACCATCAGCACCCAGAACAGGAAACGGGCTATCCAGAGGGGCCAGCGACGGCCGGGAGCGGCTTCCAGAGCAAGCTCGCCGGCGGCTTTGGGCGCTATCGCTGAAGTTGTGCGGGGCCCCGGATAGGGCCTCGAGTAGATCTGTGGCACAGCACTCCTTGTTCGTGCCAAGGATACGCTATCCGGAGAGGCTGTGCGCACTATCACGCCGTGCCCAGCGCCGCCTTCACCCGTTCGAGGAGCGCGTCCGGGGCGAACGGCTTCTCGAGGATCTCCGCTCCCGCCTCGAACTGCGAATCCACGGCCGATTCCCGGCTGTAGCCGGACATGTACACCACCGGGATGCCCGGGAACCGCTCGCGTATCCCCGCAGCCACCTGACGCCCGTTGCGGCCGCCGGGGAGCACGACGTCGGTGAGCAGCAGGTCGGGCGTACCGGGGACGCGCGGGATGACTTCGTCCAGCTCGGACCAGGAGCCGGCTTCGAAGACATCGTAGCCGGCTCCGCGGAGCACCCGGCCGACGAGGTTCCTGACCTTCGCCTCGTCTTCGAGTACGAGGATCTTGAGGGCACGGACAGGATCGCCTGCGGGCCCGCCCTCGGGCCGGGCGGGGTCACCGGCCTGCATGTCGACCGGCAGATAGATGTGGAAGGTCGTCCCCTTCCCCGGTTCGCTCGTGACCGTGATGGCGCCACCGCTCTGCTTGACGATGCCGAACACGGTGGCAAGCCCCAGCCCGGTGCCTTTCCCCACCTCCTTGGTGGTGTAGAACGGCTCGAACGCGTGCTTGAGGGCGTCCTCGTCCATCCCCGTGCCCGTGTCGGCCACAGTGATCCGCACGTAGTCTCCGGGAAGGAGTTCCGGCAGATCCCGGGCCTGCCCCTGCAGCCGCACCTCGGTGGTCTCGACGGTGAACCGGCCGCCGTCGGGCATGGCATCCCGGGAGTTGACGGCCAGGTTGACCAGCACCTGCTCCATCTCGTGCCTGTCCAGCTTGGTCTCGTGCAGACCGGCCTGCAGGGACAGCTCCAACTCCACGTCCGCGCCCAACACACCCCGGAGGATCGGCTCCAGGCCGCTGACGATGTCGTTGAGTTGCGCCGGCCAGACGTCCAGGGTCTGTCCCCGCGAGAAGGCGAGGATCTGCTTGGTGAGCACGGCGGCCCTCTCGCCGGCTTCCTTGATGTCGGTGAGCATCTCGGCGTCTGGATGCCCGGGCGGGAGCTCGGAGAGGAGCAGCGTGGCATTGCCGATGATGGGCATGAGCAGGTTGTTGAAGTCGTGCGCGATGCCCCGGGCCAGCTGGCCCACCGCCTCGAGCCTCTGGGCCCGCTGCAACTGCTCGTCCCGCTCGCGGAGAAGAGCCTCGGCCTCTCGGCGCTCGTTGATATCGATCAGCATGACGATGGCGTACTGGGGCGTCCCTGCCTTGTCCCGCACGAGGGAGCGCGCCATGAGGACCCAGAACGGCGTGCCGTCCGAGCGCACCATGCGCTTCTCGAGCTGGTAGTGCTCCGTCCTTCCGGCGAAGAGCGCCTCCATCAGAGGCCGCTCCCGCTCTACGTCGTCCGGGTGCGTCAGCCGCAGGCAGTAGACGCCGACCAGGTCGTCCGGCGCGTATCCGCAGAGGGTGGCAAAGGCGTGGTTCGCCTTCAGTATCCGCCCGCGCAGGTCGCACAAAGCGATGCCCAGTGCGCCGTTCTCGAAGACGGCCCCGAAGCGGCGGTCACCGTCGGAGAAGGTCTCCGCGTCGCCGTCGGGCCAAGAGAACAGGGTGGGATCGTCCGGATCAGGCTTCCGCATCTCGCACGACCGGTCGCGGTGCCGCGATGCGTCCCCGTTGGACCGCGCGTTCGAGAGCGTTCACCACGTTCTGGTCGAACTGGGACCCGGCGTTGTGGCGAAGTTCCGCGAGAGCGTCAGGGACCGCCCGGGCGCTGCTGTAGGGACGCTCGTTGACCATCGCGTCGAAGGCGTCCGCGACGCAGACGATCCGCGCGGCCAGCGGGATGTCCTCGCCGGCCAGGCCCTCCGGATAACCGCTGCCGTCCCAGCGTTCGTGATGATGCCGGGCCACGGACTCCGCCATGCGGATGAGCCGCGTGCGGCCGTCCCTGAGGACCGCGGCGCCGATGCTGGCGTGTCTCTGCATCTCGGCGCGTTCGTGCTCGGCCAGGCCGGCGGGCTTGAGCAGGATTGAGTCGTGCATGGCGACCTTGCCGAGGTCGTGGAGCGGGGCCGCCTGCGCGATCATCTCGGTCTCGTCGGAGGGGAGCTCCAGCTCTTCCGCGATGCTCCGGCTTATGTCGGCCACCCGCACCGTGTGCAGCGAGGTCGCGTCGTCACGCAGTTCGGCCAGCCGGGAGAGGCGCTCGAGCATCTCGGCGTACGACTGCTCCAGTTCCGCGGTCCGCTCGTTCACGAGTTCGTCGAGCTTGTCGCGGTGGCGGGCCAGGGTGACGTTGAGCAGCCTTGTCTCGAGGAGCGACCGCACTCTAAGCAACAGTTCGTCCATGCTGAACGGCTTCACGAGGAAGTCCTTGGCACCGAGCGACATGGCGATGCGCTTGGAGTCGATGTCCCCGAGGGCGCTCATGGCGAGCACCGGAAGGTAGGTGTCCTCCGTGCGCGCTGCGGCGACGCTGCGCATGATCTCGAAGCCGTCGATGCCGGGCATGCGGATGTCGGAGATGACCAGGTCGGCATCGCCGTGGGTGAGCAGGTCCATGGCCTCACCGGGCTTGGTGGTGCCGGTGACGTTCTGGTACCCGTCGTTCGTCAACGCGCGGACGACGAGCCTGATGATGGGCTCCTCGTCGTCGACCACGATGACTCGAGCTGTCTCGACCGAACCGAGCGTCATAGTGCGGACCCGAGTACCCGGAATGCGGCTTTCCGAGTCGACATCAGGTGGTGTCCACTGCCGCTGGACATTGACGTCTACGAGTTATTGATTACCGCAATCGTAACCAAAATGCAATGTTTGGACCCACGGGCAAGAGATATCCTATGTGTCTCAAGCATATGCCCTATCGACTTCGCCCTGCCGGAGGAGCGAACATGGCAATCACTCTCACGCCCAAGACGACCATCGGCACGCTCCTGGATGCCCATCCCTTCCTGCTCGACTATCTGGCCGGATACCACCCGGAGTTCAAGAAGCTCACCAACCCTGTGGCCCGCAAGACGGTTGGGCGCTTCGCCACCCTGCAGAGGGTCGCGGATACCGCGGGCATCCCGGTGGCCGGCCTGTTGAAGGACATAGCGGCGGAGATCGGCCGGCAGACGGGCACGGTGCCGCAGACCGGCGCTTCCGCGGCGGCGGGCGTCGACCCGGCGCGGCAGGAAGAGTTGAAGTCCATCATCGGCGAACTCCACGCCGGCAAGACCGCGGACGAGGTGAAGCCCCGCTTCGAGGCGCTCATACAGGACATCGAAGCCACCGAGATCGCGGCGATGGAACAGGCGCTCATCTCCGAGGGCCTTCCGGACACCGAGGTGAAGCGGCTGTGCGACGTGCACATGAAGGTCTTCCAGGAGGCACTGGAGGCGAACCCCGGACTGCGCGTGCCGGCGGGCCATCCCATAGACAGCTACCAGCGGGAGAACAAGGCCGCGCTCGAAGTGACCGCGGCCATGCGGCGCGCGGCCGCGGAGGCCGGTACGGCCGAAGCGGCGGCGGGCACCGGCGGCGACTGGCCGGGCAGGCCGGCTCTGACGGCGGCGTTCGAGCAGATGAGGGACTTCGAGCGGCACTACGTGCGCAAGGAGAACCAGCTCTTCCCCTTCCTCGAGAAGCGGGGCGTCGAGGGACCGACCAAAGTGATGTGGGCGCTGCATGACGACATCCGGGTCGTAGTGAAAGGCCTCGGCCGCGCGCTGGCCGCGGACGACCGCAAGGCCAGCATCCACGCCGTCGACGAGGTGACCACCATGGTCGACGACATGATCAACAAAGAGGAGAAGGTCCTGTTCCCGATGGCCCTCGACGTGCTCTCCGAAGAGGAGTGGCGGCAGATCAAGGCCGGAGAGGACGAGATCGGCTACACCCTCATCGGCGAGGTGCCGGAGTGGGCGGCCGGAGAAGCGGCCCCGGCAGCAGTGACCGGCGCAGCCCCGGCGGCATCCCCCGCGGCGCCGGCGAGCCCCGGCCTCATGCCCCTGCATACCGGCTCCCTCAGCCTGGAGCAGATCGACATGCTCCTGGGCGCGCTCCCGCTGGACATGACGTTCGTGGACGAGAACGACGAGGTCCGCTTCTACTCCGAAGGGGAGCGGGTGTTCCCCAGGTCCCCGGGCGTCGTGGGGCGCCGGGTGCAGAACTGCCACCCGCCGGCGAGCGTGCATAAAGTCCAGGAGATCGTGGACGCCTTCCGCGCGGGCGAGAAGGACATGGCCGAGTTCTGGATCCAGGTGGGAGCGAAGTTCGTACACATCCGCTACTTCGCGCTGCGCGACGGGCAGGGCGCCTACCGGGGCGTGCTGGAGACGGTCCAGGACGTCACCAATATCCGGGCGCTGCAGGGGCAGCGGCGGCTTCTCGACTGGTAGGCGCGGACCGCCGGCCCCCGGCACGACGCGGGTCGGCGAATGGTCTACCGATTGTGTACTATTTCCTGGTCCCGCTACCCAAGGAGACCACGTGACACCCGAACTGCGCGAACAGGCCAAAGCCCAAGCGATGGCCGGCTATCTCGACCCGGGCCCCAACCACCTCAACTGTGCGCAGGCGGTGCTCACCAGCGCCCTCCTGGCCACGCAGGCGAACCCCGCCATGGCCAACGCGGCCAACTACTTCGGCGGCGGCATGGTCCGCATGGGCCAGACCTGTGGAGCGCTCACCGGGGCGGCGATCGCCCTTGGTCTGAGGGACTTCAGCGCGCCTGCGGACACCCCCAAGAACACCGGCTTCGACCCGATGCAGCAGCTCATGCGCGACTTCGAGGAGCAGTTCGGCGCCGTCACCTGCAAGGGCCTGCTGGGCTGCGACATCAGTACCGACAAGGGCTTCCGCGAAGCCAAGAAGACCCAGGCCCTCACCCGCTGCCCGCTGTTCGTGGAGTGGACCATCGACCGGCTTGGAGAGATCCTCAGCTGAGAAGGACCCGCACCCCGGTGAGCCGCTGCAGGTGAGACGCGTGCACCCGCTTGAGGTCGAAGCCCCGGCGGTCGAAGCTCTCCTGAGGCAGGATGATCTGCGCGGGCTCTGGCGCCTCGAGCGGCGCTGACGCGCGCCACTCCTCGTAGGCCGCCAGGTAGTCGTCCACGGTGAGCAGCCCGGCGGCCGCTATGGTGCCTCCGAAGGTCCGGTTCGTCACCGCCGCTGCTTGGGCGGCGTCCGGGCCGCACCCGAGCGCTTTCAGCACCGCAGTTACGACCGCGTGCCCCAGCACCGAGGTGAGCAGCAGCGACCGGCCTTGACCGGCCGCCAGGACCTCCGCCAGCCGCTCCATCCTGCCGGGGTCGAAGTCGTACTCCATGGTCACGCCGGCATCGCCGCCGGCCGGGTTGGTCCACGCGACGGCGCGGGCGGCGCCGGCCCGATCGACGACCGCCGACACAGGCCCCGCCGCCGCCAGCCATTGCCAGGCTTCCACCCGGCAGCGCGGCTTCCGGCCTCCGACGCTCTCGAACACGTCGCCGCGCCTCACCCCCGCCTCCCAGGCCGGCGAGGCCTTCAGCACGCCGCTCACGCGCGGGACCAGGTCTCCGGGGCAGGACGGCTCCAGCAGCACGGGGCAGGGCAGATCGTCCGGCAGGCCCTCCACGAACCGGCGCAACTCCGGGTACAGGTCCTTGGTGGCGGCGAGTGACACTGCGTCCGCGAGCCCCGAGAAGGCGGGCGTCACCACCCGCACCACCGTCGCCCCGTTGGCGGCGAGGAACTCCACGGTCTCCCGGATGTCTTCCCAGCCCACCAGGTGCGGCATGGCCACCAGGCTCCCGCTGAAGGCGACCGTCGAGCGGCCCAGCAGGCGCACCCCCTCGATGGCCCGCTCGGCGCGCCCGGGCCCTTCGCCCATGAGCAGCAGCCTTCCCCGTGCCGAGGCGCTGTTGAGCGACACGTTCACCGTGACGTCGCCCACGCTCTCGAGGAACTCCACCATCTCGGCGGTGAGCCGCCCCCCGTTGGTGGTCACCTCCACCGGGGCCACCGGGTGGACGCGCCGCACCAGAGCCAGGATCTCCCTGAACCGTGGATGAGCCAGGGGCTCCCCCTCGATGATGGTGGTGGCCGACTCACCGATGGTGATCACCCTGCCGGGGTCGAGGAACGCGATGGTCCGCGCGACCTCGTCGACCGAGCGCGCCCCCACCGAATGTACGGCGATCTCCGGCGGGTTGTTCTTGTGGCTGCAGAACACGCACCCCTCGCCGCATCGCGAGATGATCGGCAGGATGTTGGCCTCCTGCGCTGAGTCCAGGATGAGGCGGTCGAGCTCGCCGGAGGTGGGGGTGTTCATGTGGCAGAAGATACAAGAGGCGGGCCGCCCTGTGGGGCGGCCCGCCTCGTCGTCACCGTGATATCACCGGCGCCGGTCTTGTCGAGCCGGTCTAGTAGACGCCGTACTTGTAGACGCGGGTGGGGACGTCGTTCAGTTCGTTCTTGTCGATGAAGGCCACCATCCGCACGATGGAGCCGTCGCCCATATGCCAGCGGGTCGGGAAGGCGCAGACCACGCAGCGCTTGCCGAGGACCTTGTCCACGTCGCCGCCGACGTTCTCCCAGGCCGGGATGTTGCGCTTGAGGAAGACCTCGTGCACGGGCTCCCATTTGGGATGGTCTTCTTTGGCCTTGCGGCCGGGGAAGAAGGTGTTCTCGTAGAGTTCGATCACGCGGGGCACCAGCGGGCCGGGGCCGTGGCAGGCCATGTAGGACGCGCACGGATGGTCGAGGGCCTGGGTGTCTATGCCGAAGCCGGAAGCGCCCTGCTCCACCAGCCACTCGCCGGCGGCCTCGGACAGGCCGGGGCTCCAGAGGAAGTAGCGGTCGGAGTCGCTGTACAGGCGGTGCCAGCCGGTGATGATGATGGCGTAGTCGCCGGGCTGCAGCTTGGGCTCGCACTGGGCGAGGCGCTCGGGAGTGATGGTCTCCATGGGCTTGCAGGGAACGTCCCAGATGACGGCGGGCGCGATGAACTTCTCGATCGGCACCTGGTCGTTGAACGGGCTCTCCTGGCACACGTGCGCCGGAGCGTCGTAGTGGGTGGAGACGTGCTGCGGGAAGCCGTACATCAACTGGGTGCGGCGGTTGAACTTGGACATGTACTGCACCGGCGTGGTGTAGGGCTGGGCCCCGGCCGGCCAGGTGGGCTGGTCGTTGCCCCACGGGTGCGACAGGTCCACCATCACCAGGTCACTGCTGATGGACCACGGGCCCGGTTCGTTCTTCTCCGGCGTGGAGTAGTCGAGTTCCGGCGTGGTGTACGAACGGTCGTCGTACGGCATCTTGTCTATCGGAAGCGGATACTCGTGCATGCGATCTCCTACTTGAACTCATTTGCCGGCGCACATGCGGCGCCATCCCCGCGTCATATTATGCACCAATCCGGTCCGTAGAGCGAGCGCTCGATTGAAGGACCGCCGGGAAGATGGGCGGGCACGGCCTCCGGACAGCCCCGCGGCCACCGGCATGCCATTTCAGAATCCCCGCACGGAGCCATGCTGCAAGGTCATCGGAGTTCGCGCGCGGTGCGATAGTATGCCGATACACACTGCCGCATGTGCAGGGTGATTTTTGTCATGTCTTGAACGGCTGGCGGGTCGATAGACGGCATAGAAGGGGGAGAAGAGGCATGCAGCTACAGAGGCTCTGCTTCAAGATCAACGGCGTCGAGAGATTCATCACCTGCGACCCGGAAGTGGACACACTCGCCGAGGGTCTGCGGCGCCTGGGCCTCACCGGGGTCAAAGTCGGATGCGGCACGGGCGTCTGCGGCGCCTGCTCCGTCCTCCTGAACGGCGAAGTGGTCAGGGCGTGCACCAAGAAACTGAAGCGCGTGCCCGAGTACAGCGAGATCACCACCATCGAGGGCATCGGCACCCCGCAGCACCTCCATCCGCTGCAGCAGGCCTGGATCACCTACGGTGGCGCCCAGTGCGGCTTCTGCTCGCCGGGCTTCATCGTGTCGGCCTACGGGCTGCTCGCGGAGAACCCCGCGCCCACCCGCGAGGAAGTCCGCAAGTGGTTCAAGGACCACCACAACATCTGCCGGTGCACCGGCTACAAACCGCTCGTGGACGCCGTCATGGCCGCCGCGGAGGTCGTGCGCGGCGACAAGACCATGGCCGACATCACCTACGACTTCGAGGCTGAGACCGAGATATACGGATCGCGGCACCCGCGGCCTACCGCCCTGGCCAAGGTCACCGGCCTGGCCGACTACGGCAACGACGTCACCCTGCAAATGCCCGACGGCATCGCTCACTTGGCCGTCGTCCTCGCCGAGACACACCACGCCAACATCATCAGCATCGACACCTCCGAAGCCGAGGCCATGCCGGGCGTCATCAAGGTCATGACCGCAAAGGACGTCAAGGGCAACAACAACATGCCGGTCCAGGGCTTCGTGCCGCGCACCAAGGGCACCGGCGTGCGCGAGTTCCCGGTCATCGCCGGCAAGAAGATCCTGCGCCGCGGCGACGTGGTGGCCCTGGTGGCCGCCGACACCCGCGAGCATGCCCGTGAGGCCGCCAAAGCGGTCAAGCAGAACCTGGAAGTGCTCCCGGCCTACCTGACCTATCCCGAAGCGGTCATGCCGAACGCCGTCCAGCTGCACGCGACCATCCCCAACTTCCACATGGAGCAGCCGCTCTTCAAGGGGCAGGACACCGCCGAGCTCTTCGAGGATGCCCCGATCGTCGCCGAGGGGAGCTTCCACTCGCAGCACGAGCCGCACCTCCCCATCGAGCCCGACGTCTGCCAGGCTTACTGGGGCACCGACGGCATGATGACCATCCAGTGCAAGTGCCAGAACCTGTCCGAGAACAGCGAGGGCATCGCCCAGGCGTGCGGCATCCCGCTCGAGAACATCAGGATGCAGCTCAACACGGTGGGCGGCTCCTTCGGGTACACCATCGCCTCGAGCACCTTCGCCCTGGCCGTCACCGCCGTGCAGAACCTCAACATGCCGGTGAGCATGGAGCTCAGCTACGACGAGTTCAACCACACCACCGGCAAGCGCTCGGCCACCTACACCAACGGCCGCATCGCCTGCGACGAGAACGGCAAGATCATCGCCGCCGAATACGACGTAGCCCTCGACCACGGCGCCTATCAGGTGGTCCCGATCTTCAACAACCTCGTATCCGTGGGCTTCCACGGCTACAACATCCCCAATATCAAGGCGCTGGCGCGCGGCGGCTCGACGAACCACGCGTTCAACACCGCCTATCGTGGTTTCGGCTCCCCGCAGATCATGACCGCCACCGAGGCCCTCATCGACATGGCGGCCGAGAAGGCCGGCATGGACCCGTGGGAGTTCCGCTACCTCAACGCGGCCCGTCCGGGCGACACGAGCATCAACAGCCGCCCGTACCACGACTACATCTATCCCAAGCTGCTGGAACTGGCCAAGCCCGTCTACGACAAGTACAAGGCTGAAGCAGAGGAGCTCCGGGCCGCCGGCAAACACGCGGGTGTGGGCATGAGCATGGGCGGCTTCATCATCACCATCGGCATGTTCGACCACGCCGAGGTGGCGCTGGAGCTCAACAAGGACGGCTCCATCACCCACTTCAACACCTGGGAGGACATGGGCCAGGGCGGCGACATCGGTACCCTCACCCACACGGTGAAGGCGCTCGAGCCCCTGGGCATCAAGCCGAGCCAGGTCAAGCTCGTGATGAACGACAGCAAGCTCTGCCCCGACACCATGCTGGCCGCCGCCAGCCGCTCCCACTACATGGGAGGCAACGCCACCCTCGACGCGGCGAACAAGCTCATGGGCGCCATGCGCAAGGAAGACGGCACCTACCGCACCTACGACGAGATGGTCGCCGCGGGCATCCCCACCAAGTACGTGGGCCACTACGACCAGTTCAACATCGGCCTGCCGCCGGGACTCGATCCCAACACCGGCGAGGGCGAGAAGAACCCCACCTACATGTACGGCGTGAACATCGCGCTCGTGGAAGTGGACGTCAAGACCGGCAAGACCCAGACCCTGCGCTTCACGTGGGTGGGCGACGTGGGCGTGGTGGGCAACATGCTCTCCGTGGAGGGCCAGGGCTACGGCGGTCTCTCCCACTCCATCGGCTTCGCGCTGTCGGAGAACTACGACGCCCAGGACAAGCACGGCAGCATGATCGGCTGCGGCATCCCGCAGATCGACGCCATCCCCGACGACATCCAGCTGGTCTTCTACCAGGACAACCCGCGCCCGGCCGGTCCGCACGGTTCCTGCGGTTGCTCCGAGGTGTTCCAGAGCTCCAACCACATGGCGGTCATCAACGCCATCCGCGACGCGACCGGCGTGCGGGTCTACGCTCTGCCGGCGACCCCCGACAAGGTCAAGGCGGGCTGGGAAGCCCTGCAGCGCGGCGAGGACCTGACCCCGCCCAAGTGGTATCTCGGCACCGATTTCGAGGAAGAACTGGAGATGATCAAGGCCAACCCGATCTAGGGTCGAAGCTGCACGTCGGCGCGGTATAGAGCATGAGGCTCGAGGCCGGCTCTTCGGGATCGTTCATCCGGGGGGCCGGCCTCGTATCATTGAAGGCATGAACATGACGCTGATCATTCCCGAAAGCCTGCAGAAGGAGCTCGACGAGAAGCTCATCTCGGTGGCCGACGTCGAGGAGGTCGTCCGTCAGGCGGAGGCCTCCGGCGACGTCTTCTTCGAGCAGGCGACCGATGTCCGGGTCGCCAGTATGGTCACGCCCGGCATCACGCTCTGGGTCGAGTACCGGGAGACCGGACCGGATACGTTCGAGGTCCTGAGCGCGTACTATCACCGCATGCGTTTCCACCAAGGGGAGTGACGGCCGTGACAGAGAACGAAGAGCGGGACGACGCACAGACGCCCGAGGGTACCGCGGGCGCGCAGGCGCCGGACAAACCGCGCGTCTGGAAGTGCGGCCGTTGCCAGTGCGACCTCGTCACCAAGAAGGTCCAGCTCGACTACATGGGCTACAGCATCTCCCACGACCTGCCCGCCTGCCCGAAGTGCGGCAAGGTCTACATCTCCAAGGAATTGGCCGAGGGGCGCATGTGCGAAGTGGAGCAGACACTCGAGGACAAGTAGAGGGAAACAAAGCATGGATCACGGGATTCTCGCGCATCTCGATTCTCCGTTCAGCCTGGGTGCGCTCGCGCTCAAGAACCGCATGGCCGTGTTGCCGATGGGGCCCGGTCTGGCGGCCCCTGACGGCACCGTCACCGATGCGCTGGTGCAGTTCACCGTCCGCTACGCCGAAGGCGGCATCGGCTTGGTGCTCACGGAAGGGACCTGTCCCGACGACAAGGAGAGCCGCGTGCTCCCCGTGGGAGCGGTCCTCGTCCACGACGACAAGTGCATACCCGGGCTCACAAAGCTGGCGACAGCGGTGAAGAGCCACGGCGCGGCGATCATCTGCCAGTTGGCGCACGCCGGCGGCAGCACAAGGCCGGAGATCATCGGGGGGCTCGACCCGGTCGCCCCATCCGCGAATCCCACCGAAGCAGGCGGTGTGATGCCCAAGGCGCTGGACAAGGCCAAGATCGACGAGATAGCCGCCAGCTTCGTGCAGGCCGGCAGACGGCTACATGAGGCCGGCTTCGATGGGGTCGAGTTGAACGGCGCCCACCATCTGTTGTTCATGCAGTTCCTCTCCCCCAGGGTCAACCTGCGCACCGACGAGTACGGTGGGCCGCTCCAGAACCGGGCACGAGTGGTACTCGACATCCTGAAGGGGCTGAGGGCGGCGACGAGCCCCGACTTCGTGATCGGCTACCGCATGTGCACCGACGAACGGGTGCCGGGCGGCATCACCTACGACGAGGTGCTGCGGTTCGCGAGGATGCTCGAGGCAGCCGGTTGCGACTACATCTCGACGAGCTCCGGCACCGGCGACAGCCCGCTGTACATGTTCCCCACCGAGTACATGCCCGCAGGCATCAACCTGCACTTGGCCACCGGCATCAAGATGGCCGTGAACATCCCTGTGCTGTGCGGAGGGTCGATGAACGTGGAGACGGCCGCACAGGCCGTCGCCAGCGGCAAGATCGACCTGGCGGGCTTTGGCCGCAGCATGCTGGCCGACCCCGACCTGCCCAAGAAGGTCGCTGAGAGGCGGCCGGAGGACATCCGTCCGTGTGTGCGCTGCAACCGGTGTGTGGACGACATGATCCAGGCGATCGTGGCCGGAACGCCGATAGACCTGCGCTGCATCCTCTACCCGCGGGTGGCGGCCGTGCAGCCGGCGGCGCGGCCGAAGAAGGTGGTCGTGGTCGGCGGAGGGCCCGCGGGGATGGAGGCCGCGCGCGTAGCCGCGGCGCGGGGGCATAAGGTCACCCTGATGGAACGGTCGGACAGACTGGGCGGGCATCTCCTCGAGGCCGTGGCCCCGGACTTCAAGTCGGCCCTGCGACCTGTCCTGGACTGGCTGAAGACCGGGCTCGAGAAGAGCGGCGTGGAGATACGGCTGAACTGCGAAGCGGATGCTGCAGCGGTGAGGGCCGAGGCCCCCGAGGCGGTCATAGTCGCGGTCGGTTCCGATTACATCGTGCCACCCGCCCTAGCGTCCGATGCCCCGGCGTACCTCCTCCCTGACGACGTCCTGCAGGGCCGCGTCACCGTGGGTGACAGGGTCGTCGTCGCGGGCGGCGGCACAGTGGGCTGCGAGACTGCCATCTACGCAGCCGGCCTGCCCGGGCGCAAGGTCGTGCTCATCGAGATGCTCGATTCGATACTCAAGGACGAAACGAACCCCTGGGCTGTGATGGCGGTGACCGACCGCCTCCATGCCGCGGGGGTGGAAGTGCGGACCGGCGTCCGCTTCGACGCCTGCCTCGCGGACGGGGCGGCCTGCACCGAGCGCTCAGGCACCTCCGCCCTGCTCGAAGCCGATACCGTGGTGCTCGCGCTCGGTCTTCGGGCCCGCGAGGACGCCGCAGGCAGGTTCGACGGCATAGCGCCCGAGGTCGTCAAAGTGGGCGACTGCGTGACCGCGAAGGACCTCAAGCAGGCGTTCGAGTCCGCTTGGAGAGTGGCCACCATCTGAACCTGCCGCACAGCCCGGTAAGACGACGGGGCCGGTGCGAAGGAGCGTTCATCGCGCTCCGCCGCACCGGCCCCGCTCACAAGCAGGCCGTCAACCTCGAGGGTCTAGTACCAGCCGTAGTCCTTCGCGGCCTTGATCATCGCCACGATGTTCTCGTCCTTGACCTCGTCCGGTGCCGCACCGACATCTAGGATGAAGCCGCCGCCGGGGCCCACCTTCTCGATGAGGTCCCGCGAGTAGGCGGTCACTTCCTCGGGTTCGCCCAACTGGAGCAGCGAAAGCGGCACGTTGCCCTGGATGCAGGCCACGCCGCCCATGGCTTCCTTGGCCTTCACCATGTCGGTCTGGTCGAACTGCCACACGGTCTTGCCGGCCGGCAGGTCCTTGATGATGTCCAGACGCGAGCCATACGCCCCTTCGGCGAACAGGTAGGGCACGAAGCCGTCCTCGACGAGCCCCAGGATGACCTTCTTCAGGCTCGGCCAGTAGAAAGTGTTGAACTGCTCGTCGCTCATGAAGCCGTCGGCGCCCTTGTGCAACGGGATGAAGACGCACGGCGGCTGCTGCGGGAACGCCCGCCGGGTGATCCACTTCACCAGAACGCGCGAGAGTTTGTCGCAGGCCTCGAGCAGTTCGTCGGGCCTGCGGAACATGTCCATGATCACGCCGCGCGTACCACGCAGAGTGTCGCCGATGAAATCGAACGGAGCCAGGGACATGGCGCCCGTGGCACCCGGGAAGCCTTCGGTCACAAGTTGCCCGATGGCCCCGAACTGGATGGCCGCCCACTCGTCGCACTCACGTCCTGCCGCCCTCATCGACTCCATGGACTTGACGACCTCGGGACGGTTCCAGCGGCTGATGTACGGAGCGGAGACCGAGATCTCCACCATGTCGAGCGGCGATACCAGGCTGGCAAAGCCCGCCATCCCGCCGATGGCCCTGGGCAGATACGTGTGGAGCAGATAGTCGGTCGGATCGTCGATCAGAAGGTCGTACTCGTCGTCCCGCATCCACTCTTTCTCGTTGTACTGGAAGCCGGAGTCGTGCGACACGCCGTGACCCGGCCAATTGAAGAGCTTGACGTCCAGGGTCTCGAAGGCCCGCCCGGGGATGGCGGACGCCGTCATGCCGATGAGCGTATCCGGCTGGATCTCCCGGTTGCAGGCGATCCAGGCGTCGGCGGCGCGCCGGTAGTCGTACATAGCGTCGTAGAAGCTGAGGCCGGCCCGCAGGGCGGGGTAGAAGTGAGCCAGCACCGCGACCGGGACGCGGTCGGGAGTGCCTTCGAGAAGCATGGCCTTCTTCACCCTGGTGGCGCGGGCTGTGTACTCCTCGCGGGCCTCGTCGCTCACGAACGGTACGCCGGGGTCCACAAAGTTGGCCATGCGCCGCTCGAGCCTCTCTTCAGGCGTGAGTTGCGACCAAGGACGTTCCACAGGCTGCATGACTTCCCCTTCGATCACGATTGCTATTTGTCCGAGTCGCCGCCGGCAGGAACGTCCACGGCGCACGCTTCCGGAGCCGTCCCTCTTTGCTGCAGCGCTTTGATGAGCCTGCCTGCCACCCGCCCCCGGCCCGCGCCCACGCGGGCACCGAGGACCGAGACGAGCAGGATGACGCCGGTGACCACGTACTGCCAAGCGCTCCCGACCCCGATGAGGTTCAGGCCGTTCTGGAGGATACCGATGAACAGCGCGCCGAAGATGGTCCCCACGACACTCCCGTAGCCACCGGTGAGAGCCGTGCCCCCAAGGAGGACGGCGGCGACGGACTGCAGCGCGAGGTTCGGATCGACGTTAGGCACGGCCGCCCCGGTGCGCCCCACGGCGATGACGCCGCCAAGGCCGGCGCAGGCGCCCACCACCGCGTACACCGCAATGAGCGTGCGGTTGGTCCGGATACCCGACAGGCGCGCAGCGGTGTAGCTGCCGCCCGTCGCGTAGATGTCGCGGCCGAAGTACGTCCGCTTCTGCACGAACAGGAAGAGGATGAAGACCACGATCATCACGAAGATGGGCGTCTGTATCCCGCCCACCCGCGACACGGACATCGCGTTGATGGCGCTGTTGGTGACGTAGACGGACTGCGTGTTCGTCCAGATGAGCGCGACCCCGGTAAGGGCCGTCATTGAAGCCAACGTCACGACGAAGACCGACAGCCTGAAGACGCCGACGAAGATGCCGTTCAAAACGCCGCCGATAACGGCTGCGACGATGATGGCGAGGATGATGGCCAACGGACCGGGCATGTGACCCGTGGCCACCACCTTCGCCAGGAAGATGCCGGACACGGTACTGATGGAGCCCACGGAGAGGTCGAAGCCGCCGCTCACGAGCACCAGGGTCATCCCCATCGACACGATCCACAGCGATGCGATGGACGACAGGATGTTCTGGATGTTCAGCGCGGTCCGAAAGCCCGGCTGCCAGATGGAGAAGAGGATGCACAGGAAGATGACCACGCCCAGCACCGGGCGGAACGCGCGCGTGCTGGCCCAAGTGTCGGAGAAGAATCGTTTCATAGCTCGGCCCCTAGCTCTTGTGTCATTGCCCCTTCCGCCCCTCCGGCCAACGCGGCCAGTCTCGCTTCGGTCGCTTCCTGCCGCGGCAACTCCGCGATGACCCGGCCCCTGAAGAAGACCAGGATGCGGTCGCACACCTCGTACAACTCGTCGTATTCGGAGGAACTCACCAGCATCGCGATGCCGCGCGACGCCGCCTCCCTCAGATAGCGGTGGATCTCAGCCTTGGCGGCCACATCGACGCCCCGGGTGGGCTCGTCGAGCATCAGCACCTTCGGCGGCCGGATGAGCCACTTGCCCAGCACCACCTTCTGCTGATTGCCGCCGCTCAGGGTGCGGACCTCGGCAGCCAGAGTCGCCTTGATGCTGAGGAGTCTCGATGTGGCGGCGGCGTCGTCGGCGACGGACCCACTCTTCGGGTCCTTCATCCGGAACACCTCCGCGGTGGCCGGCATGGTCAGGTTGTCGCGGACGGCCATCGGCAGGATGACCCCCGCCGTCTTGCGGTCCGGCGGGACGAACCCCACCCCGCGTTTGATGGCGTCCCGAGGCTCGTCGTTCTTGAAAGGCGCTCCCGACAGCAGGATGCTCCCCGATTCATAGGGCCGGAGCCCGTAGATGGCTTCGAGCAACTCCCCTCGCCCGGAACCCACCAGACCGGCGAGCCCGACGATCTCACCCGCGTGCAGTTGCAGGTTCACGTTCTCCAGCACGCCGGGAGCCGTGAGCCCGCATACCTCGAGCACCGGAGCTTCTTCCTCTTCGTTCACTCTGGCGACCCGCGGAGCCATGAGCTTCTCGGCCCCCACCATGGCCTTGACCAGAGAGTGCGGTGTGAACGAGTCTTTGGGCCCCTCGGCCACCGTCACCCCGTCCCTCAGCACCGTCAGTTCGTCGCAGATCTCGAAGACCTCCGGCAGCCGGTGGGACACGTAGATGACGCACACCCCCTGCTCCTTGAGCCTGCGGATGGCCGCGAAGAGACCCTTGGTCTCTTCGTCGGTGAGAGAGCTGGTCGGCTCGTCGAGCACGAGGATGGAGACGTTGGTGGAAAGCGCCCTGGCGATCTCCACCATCTGCTTCTGGTCCGGGCGCAGGGTGCGCACGACCCAACCCGGGTCGTAGTCCACGCCCACCTGCTCCATGATGACCCGCGCCCTGTCGCGCGTCGCACCCCAGTCGATGCCGGTGTGCCCCCGGACGAGGCGGCGCCCCAGCAGGATGTTCTCCGCCACCGTCAGATCTTCGGCGAGCGCGGTCTCCTGGGAGACCATGGAGATCCCTTTGGCCAGGGCATCGGGCGGGCTGCGGAACACCACGTGCGCGCCCCGCATGGTGATCACTCCTTCATCAGGGCTGATCTGCCCCGACAGGATGTTGAGAAGCGTGGACTTGCCCGATCCATTCTGGCCCATCAGACCGTGTACCACGCCCGGCCGCGCAAGGACCATGCGTGCGTCGTTCAGGGCGTGTACCCCCCCGAACCACTTGTGGAGCCCCGTCATACTCAGCAGGGCTACCTGGTCGGCTGCACAGGCTTCAGCCACGTCCGCGCTCCTTCGCTCCTTGATTTCCTCATCTAGTGCTGCACCTCCCGGCCCCTTGCGGAGCCGGGAGGTGCAGATTCCCAGATGATGCTTCAGATACTGTCAGACCAGACTACTACTTGACGTAGGTCAGCTGGTCGACGTTGTCTTTGGTCGCCAGCGTGCCGAGGATGAGAAGGCGGTTCGGCAGCGGCAGGTTCTGCTGGGTCAGGATGTCGTAACCGGCGATGGCGGCGGTAGTACCGACCTGCTCCCACGGGTCACGGTACGCGCACAGAGCCGTGCCGTCTTTGATGGCGGCGGCGGTGATGTCCTGGCCACCGTTCATCGTGGCAACGAGGATACCGGTCTTGCCGGCGGCCTTGAGGGCAGCAGCAGCACCCATCGTGGCGTAGTCGTTGTAGGCGATGATGACCTGGACGTCCGGGTATTTGGCGATGATGGCCTGAGCGGCGACACCAGCGGCCTGCGGGGTGGCGTCGACGGCGTCGATCTGGCCGAGGTTGGTCAGACCGAGCTGGTTGGCCCAGTAGTTGGCGCGGCCGACGATGTGGATGAGGTTCTCAGCCGGCGGGGCGAAGCCGATGAAGGCCACTTTGGCGCCCGGCATGACGGTGGAGATGTACTTGATGGTCGCGTAGTCATACGCGTCGAACGCCATACCGACCATGGCCTGGGCCGACGGGTCGACCGGGGTCTCGGAGTTGGAAGGCACGTTCACGAGGACGACCGGGATGTTGGCTTTCTTGGCAGCCGCCATGCCCTGGGTGAGGGAGGCTTCAGTCACGGGATACGCGAAGATCAGGTCCACTTTCTGGCTGATCAGCGTGTCCATCTGGCTGACCTGCTTCTGGGTGTCGAGACCGGCGTCGTACGAGATGAACTCGCCGCCCAGTTCTTCGATCTTGGCCTGGCAGGATTTCTCGATGGTGTAGAGCACCTGGCCACCGGCCCACGGCTCGAGGTAGCCGACTTTGAACTTGAAGCCTTCCTTCTTGGTCGGCTCGGGCAGGCCCGCGCCGATGTACTGCGCGTCGGCAGCGTTGTAGCCGTCGAGGTTGATAGCAGCGGTGGTCGGCGTGGAGGCCGCGGTGGTGTCGGTCGCCGGGGCGGCCGTGGTGTCGGTCGCCGGGGCGGCCGTGGTGGCCGTGGAGGCCGCCGTGGTGGTCGTGGTGGAACCGCCGCAGGCGGAGACCAGTGCGGCCATCGCGAAGATGGCTATCACCAACAGACCGATGGCTATAAGACGTTTGTGCTTCATTGTCACCCCTCTGGAATCTTGAACCCTTTTCCTGAACGCCAGCTAAGGCCGCACGAGGGCGACCGAATGCCCATCCTGGTGGCCGACGCTAGGCCACCCCTACCGTCTGCTTCGCGAAGGCAACAGCCGCCATGGCGTCGTCGCCGTAGGCGTCGGCCCCGGTGTACTTGCGCACGGTGTCGTCCATCTGGCCGCCGCCGATGATGACCTTGAGGCCGTCACGCAGACCGGCTTTCTCCACTTCCTCGATGGTGGACTTCATGGAGTCGAAGGCCACGGAGAGGAACCCGGAGAGGGCGAGCACCTGGGGCTTGTGGTCGGCCACGGCCTTGACGAAGGCGTCTTCCGGCTGGTCTATCCCTAAGTCGTAGACCTCGAAGCCGTTCACTTCCAGCATGAAGCCCACGATGTCCTTGCCGATGTCGTGGATGTCGCCGCGGACGGTGCCCAAGACCACGGTGCCCAGCTTCTTGGTGACGCCGGACTGGGCGG
>CAIQPS010000131.1 GCA_903873715.1 uncultured Actinomycetes bacterium | reverse complement strand
CGGAGACCACCGACACGTTGGTGGCCGGGGTGGAGCCGAACTTCACCGCCGTGGCCCCGGTCAGGTAGGTGCCGGTGATGGTGACCGAGGTGGCGCCGGTGGTGGGGCCGTAGGTGGGGGTGAGCTTGGTGACGGTGGGGACGGGCCACGCCATGGTGGTGGAGGAGAAGGTCCCGTCCACCCCGCCGATGGTCAGCGTGGTGCTCACGGTGGTGGAGTAGCCGGCGGAGGCGCTGTGGTGGACGGCCACCGTCTGGCCGTCGGTGATGAAGCCGGGTGCTGAGGTCCAAGAGCCGCCGTCGATCCGGTATTCGCTGCCGGCCGTGCCGGAGACCGAGATTGCCGTCGCGGTATCGATGCCGCTGATGGTCACCGTGTTCGAAGTCTGCACGGTGCCCGGAATGACGCCGGTAGCCGCGGCGAAGGTGAAGGTGTTCGGAGTCGTGTCACCCACGTAGGTGAAGTCGTCTGCGGTGGTATCCACGCTCGTCCCGGCGGAGTTCGTGACGCTCACGCCCACCAGCCCGATGGTGTGAGCCGGGGCGGTGGCGTTGATCTGAGTCGGGCTTATGACCTGGAAGACGGCTGAGGTGGTGCCGAACGAGACCGTGCTGACACCGAGGAAGTTGGACCCGGTGATGGTCACCGACGTACCCGCGGGGCCTGTGGTGGGCGCGACTGCGGTCACGACCGGCCGTGTGACGCGGCCGTACACGTAGAGGGTGGCGGCCTGGCTGTAGACAGATCCGGCGTAGGTGGTGAAGCAAGCCCGGTACAGGTTGCCGTTCATGTTGTTGCCGGTCGAAGCGGTGGTGAAGCTCGTCGAGACCTCCCGCCCGTCGCCATCCGAGGCGCCCGTGACGGCGGTGCTTCCGTTCGACACGAAGGACCAGCTCTTGCCGGAGTTGGTGCTGACTTCCCAGTACGCTTCGGCGACAGGGAAGGAGTTCGCCTTGGCGGTGAAGGTGGCAGTCGATCCGTTGGCCACCACCGCGTTGGCCGGCTGCAGCTTGACCACCGGGAAGGTAGCCGGAAGTACGGTCAGCGTGGCCACGTTGCTCCAGACGCTGCCGGCCGAGTTGGTGACGGCCACTTTGAACTTGGAGCCGCTGTGCACGCCCGCGAGGGAGAGGGTGGCGCGTGTCTCACCGTACATCGACTGCCAACCGCTGCCGTGATCCTCCCACCACTGCAAGGTGGGCGCCGGATATCCGGAGACCGCCACGGTGAAGGAGACGTTCTCGGTCTCGTAGACCGTGGCATCGTCCGGTTGGTCCGTGACGTTCGGGACGGCCCCCACTATCAGCTCGAAGTCTTGGGAGTCGGAGCCGCCGGCGTTCGTAGCGGTGATGGTGAGGGGATAGGTCGCAGTGCTGCCGGAGGGTGTGCCGGCCAGGGTCGCGGTGCCGTCGTGGTTGTCGGTGAAGGTGACGCCGGCGGGCAGGGTGCCAGTGCACCCGAGACTCGGCGTCGGGTTGCCGGTGGCCGTCACGGCGAAGCTGCCGGGCGACCCGAGGATGAAGGTGGTGTTGTCGTCGCTCGTGATCGCCGGTGGAGATGTCACCGTCAGGGTCGCCGGGTCGCTGTAGATGGTGCCGTAGTTGTTCCACACTTTCAGCCGGTATTGGTGTCCGTTAAGTTCGATGATCGGCGAGACCATCGTGTACCAGCTGGTGTTGTTCTCAACGTCGCTCCAACCCACATCATCCGGATCCCGGTACTGCCACTGCAGCTGGGCCTGGGGTTCGCCACCACCCTCCACAGTGAAGGTGACGGGGCCGGAGCCGGCGTTGGCGGTCTGGCTGACGGGCTGGGTGGTGATCCAGGGAAGGCCTTCGACGTAGAGGTCGAAATTCTGGGTCCAAACGCTGCCGACACCGTTGCTCGCAGCGATGTCGAAGGAGTACAGCTCACTTCTCACCGTGGGGGCGCCGGCCAACGTGCCCGTGCCGTCCCCGTTGTCGTGGAACGTGACACCGGTGGGCAGGTCTGACGGGTTCACGGTGAGCGCCGGGACAGGACTGCCGGTCGCCACCACTGTGAAGCTGTCGTAGAAGCCCTTGACGAAGACGCACGCCTCGTCACTCGTTATCGTGGGAGAGGACTGGACGGTGAGGGTGGCGGCGTCGCTGACGGCGGCGCCGGCCTCGTTTGTGAACGTCGCCCGGAAAGACATGCCGTTCGTGTAGGAGACGCAGGA
The DNA here is from genome assembly GCA_903873715.1 of uncultured Actinomycetes bacterium. Taxonomy (GTDB): domain Bacteria; phylum Actinomycetota; class Thermoleophilia; order RBG-16-64-13; family RBG-16-64-13; genus CAIQPS01. The sequence goes on along the minus strand of CAIQPS010000131.1, from coordinate 37,083 downwards.
GATGATCTGCTCGACTTCGGTCCCCTGGAACATCCACTGGGTGCCCCCTGCACTCCGGTACTCCCACGTGACTGTGGGCGCGGGATAGCCGGTGGCTGTAGCGGTGAAGGTCGCCGTCAAGCCGTTCAGCTTCGTCTGGCTCTCAGGGTGGAGGGTCACCACCGGCGGAGCGATCAGATGGAGACCGAAGGTCTGGGTGGCCGCGGCCCCCACTCCGTTGTCGGCCGTCAGGGTCAGCTCGTAGTATGTGGGCTGACCGACGGACCAGGTCGGCGTCCCGCTCAGGGTCGCGGTGCCGTCCTCATCATCGGTGAAGTTCAGCCAGGCGGGCAGCGTGACCAGTGGATCGGCCGACTCCATGGTGATGGTCGGGATGTCCTGCCCGTAGGTGGTGGCGATGGAGAAAGAGCCGGCGCTACCTGCTTTGAAGGTCGTCCCGTCCGAGCTCGTGAACGCCGGAGCACCCGCGGCCGCGGCCTCGTATGCCCCCATGTCGACCGCCGTTCCCATGATGCGCGTATCGCCGCCAAGGTCCTGGTGGACGCCGGACAGTGCGGTCGCCGTACTGTCACCGACATCGATGCAGGGGGAAGCGGTGGGACTCGTCGCCAGGTGGAAGTCGTTGGTCGTTGTGTCGACGAAGAGCGGCGAGAGACTGATGTTGCTCCCTCCGTCGGAGAAGCCGTACCCGGTGCCGGTGTTGTCCCCGACGTCGCTATAGGCGACACCCACATCCGTGGCCGAGGAGACGCCGTTGAATATCTCGGCGCTGTCCGAAGCCGTGTCGCCCCAGAGGATGCTGTTGCGGATGGCCATGCTCCCGCTCGAGCCGAGGTAGAGCGCCCCGCCCTTCCCCGTGGTGGAGCCCGCCGCGTTCTTGCTGAAGGTGGTGTTGGTGAAGGTCGCGTCGTTGCCGGTCAGGTATAGCGCGCCGCCGTCACCGCCTGCGGTGTTGGCTGCGAACAGCCCGTTGACGACGTTCGTCGAGTTGCCACTGCCCACGAAACACACGGCCCCGCCGTTGTTCGCCGCGGTGTTCCCCTGGAACCGGCAATCACGCGCTTGGAGTCCGGACGTCCAGGTATCCGAGTCTATGGCTCCGCCTGCGGCACCCGCCTGGTTGCCAATGAAGCTCACTCCGCTGAACGAGGAGTTGCCCGAGTAGACCTGCACGGCTCCACCGTTCGCGGCCGCGCTGTTGTTCGAGAATGTCCCTCCGGTCACGACAAGCGGACCGGCGGCGGACCAGATGGCCCCTCCCTCTGCCCGGGCTCCGGTAGCCGTGTTGCCGGCGAAGGTGGCATCCGTCAGGCTGAGGGGAGCATTGCTCTGTACGGCTCCGCCCAACCCCTCGCCGGTCGCGTGGTTGGTGTTGAACGCCACATGGCTCAGGCTCGTCTCGCCGCCCATGAGGCAGGCTGCCGCGCCGCCGCCCCCCATATCCTCCGTTCCACCGACCGCCTGGTTGGAGGTGAAGGTGAGATAGTCGCCCTCCAACCCGTTGTCGGTCCAGAGGCCACCTCCGCAGCTGCCCGCCCCGCTGACCATGTTCCCGAGGAAGTCCACCTGGCTGAGCCTGATGAGTGTGCCGCTGTACGAGTCGTCGTAGAAGCCGCCGCCGAAGCCCGCGCCCGATCCGGACCCGATGGCGCTGTTACCGGTGAAGTCCACATCCGAGAGGAAGCAGTCGCCCTGGGAGAACAGGCCGCCACCGCCGGCATTCGCCGAGCCCGTGACTGTGTTGGAGTCGAAGACCACGCCCGTGAGCCGAAGATCGAGATCGGGGTATGTGTCGTACATCCCGGCTCCATACGCGTAGGACCCGGACGCACTGTTACCGTCGAAGGTCACGTCTGTCATCGAGACGCCACCTTCCTGGCCATAGAAGCCGCCCCCTCTGCAAGAAGCCGGGTTCCCAAGCGAGTCCTCCCCGATCACCGCATTGTCGGTGAAAGTGACATGGACCAAGGTCGAGTACCCTTCCGAGCACATCCCGCCTCCGGTGACGTTGACGCCGGTGACACTGTTGGATGTCAGGGTGACCGTGTCGAGGGTCATCTCCCATTCGTTCTCGATGGCCCCGCCGCTGGAGTCAGAGCCGGTGGATGTGTTGGAGGTGAAGACGCAGTCGGTGAGCCCCATGCGGCCTTCAAAGTTGAATATCGCCCCTCCGTTGCCGGCGGGTCCCGATACGCTGTTGCCGGTGAACGTGACGTCGCTCAGGTCGAGCGCGCCGGTGTCGTTGTGCAGGGCGCCCCCGGCGCCGGGGTTCGCGGAGTTGGATACGAAGTCGACGTGGTCGAGCGTGGCAGATCCGCTCCCGTTGAACATGCCGCCGCCGAACCCATAGAGGCCTTCCAGGGTATTGCTCGTGAAGGTGACATAGCTGAGGGTGAGAGAGCCGGCCTCGTTACAGAGGCCCGCTCCTTGGGCGCTTTCGCCAGGATACGTGTCGCTCTGCCCGGCGGCGTTGCCGCTGAAGCTGACGGTGGTCAAGGAGGCAGACCCAGAGCGGACGTACATCCCCGCGCCCTGTCCTCGCTCTCCCCAGGCGCTGTTCGAGATGAAGCTGACGTTGGTGAGGACCGGGGAGCCCGAGTCACTGTAGAGCCCGCCGCCCGAGTTGTGCGTACCCCAGGTGACGAAGAAGTTCGGGGATACGGTGTTCGAGTCGAAGGTGACGTTGCTGAGGGCGGGGCTGCCGGCGTTGTACATGCCGGCCCCCATGACGTAGTTGCCCACCAACTGGTTGTAGGAGATGGTCAGATGGCTGAGCGTGGGACTGCCCCAGCAGAGGATCCCGGCGGCCCGCTGGTTGTCGTAGCCATCGCGGACGGTGAAGCCGTCGAAGATGGTGGCCGTGGTCATCGCCGGGCCGGCCATGACCACCGTCTCTGAGTTGTCCGTGGCCAGGGCAGGATCCCCGATGTTGCCGCTGAGGTTGGTGACGTTGGTCACCCAGTTCCGCTGGCCGAGGGTCGTCTCAGTCCCGGCGAAGCCGCCGTAAACCGTGACGCCTTCCTTGAGGACGAAGCTGATGCTCCGATCGGTGCCGGCGGTGGGGTGGTACGTCCCTGCTGCCACCCAGATCTGAGCCGGTGCGGTCGCCGCATTCAGGGCGGCCTGCAGGTCGGTGTAGGCGTTGGTCCAGCTGGTGCCGTTGTTGCTGCCGGTGGCGTCGGCGTCCACGTATATCAGCGGTATCACCGCCGAGGCCGAACCGGCCATGCCGCCGAGTACTACGATCCCCACCAGAAGTAGAGCGACAAGCAGTCGAACCGCCCGCCGTCTCTGGATCGATCCCCGCGTCGACCGGGGTCCGTCGGTGCTCGATGACGCCGTCCTGCGGTCCATACCCCCATCCTCCCTTGGCCGTTCGCGCGTTCGTGCGGACCGGACGGGCGCCGGAAAGGCACCCATCCCTGACTGATCGTTCGTCTCGCGACCCCCACGGGTCGCGTGCGCGTATACCCATCTTCATTATCCGGAGGCAGGTGGCGGGCGCCATGTCCCGAGGGACAGTCGTGGGACAGTCGACGGACAGCATCTCGCTTAACCCGCCGATTCGTCCCACGCTCGAGCAATGCACGAGGGAGGCCGGCTGCCGCTTGCATCTCGGTGCGGCAGCGCGCCTTGTCTTCTACATACGCGTGATGAAGAGCGGCACGACGTTCGCCCCCGTCACGTAGACGCAGTATCTCTTGGTGATCCCGGTGACCGTGAAGGTGAGGTCCTTCGTCGACGACGCCGGGTACTTGGCGGAAGTGATGGTCGCCCATCCATCGGAACCGGTCGTGCCGGACACGTTCTTGGCCACCGCCCCGCTCCACGTGCCGGTGACCTTGGCTTTGGCCACCGGGTTCCCGGCCAGATCGGTCACCTGGACGCGCAGCTCGCCGTAGTGGCTGGTCCGCACCGTCTTGATGGTGAGCGTCATGTCGGCCAAGCGCATGCCCGCCGCTGCACTGGTGACGCCGGCCGGCAGGTTGACGGTGATGGGGAACTGGCACTGGTCGGTCTGCCCCGCGGCGTCGGTGACGGTGAGCGTGGCGGTGTAGCCGCCCGCTTTGTAGTTGTAGTACGTGTGCGACACCGAACTGCCGGATCCCGCCGGGGTCCCGTCTCCAAAGTTCCAGGAATAATCGAGATACCCGGCTCCGTCGTCGGTGCTACCGGCGCTGCTGAATCCCACTGTGAGAGCCACCGTGCCGGTGGCGGGGTTGGGCGAGGTCCCACCCGCCGCTTCAGGCGCGGTGTCCGCGCCGGGGACAGCCGTCATAACGTAGCCGGACGCGGAGTAGTTGCCATTCGTGCGGGCCCAGGCGATGCGGTCGCCGGAGACGGCCGGGTGCAGATCGCTCGAGGTGTTCGTGGTCAACCTGGTGTAGCCGTGTGCGTCGGTCCAGGTCCACACCTCCAGGTCGCCGCCGGTCCCGGTGACGGTCCATGCGACCCGGTCACCGGAGACGGTGACTTCTCGGATCCCCATCGCCGCCTCTTCCGGTGCTCCGCTCCCGGTGAGAGTCTGGACCCCGTTGCTGGGGGTGTACATCCAGATGCTGCCCGGGTCCGGGGATTCTTGCTTGCTGGCGTACCACACGACTCGGTCACCGTCGACCTTGGGTGCATCCACGTCCACGGCCCCTTCGGTGAGTCGGGTGGTGGCTCCCCCTACCCAGGTGTAGACCTGCAACTCGCCCGCATCGTCCTCGAGGGTCCAGACCAAGCGGCCCCCGGAGACCGAGAGATGGATCTCGTTGCCCCCGGTGTGGGTGACCTGTTCGTCGGCGCTGAGGTCGCTCAATGGAGCCGTGAAGACGTCGGCGGTGTCCTCCGCCCAACCGAGCCACGCCACCCGGTCGCCCGAGACCACGGGGCTCCACACGTCCGCGATCGTGTCGACTGTCGCGACGGTGCTGATCGCGGTCGTCGCATCCCAGACCTTGATGTATGAGTTGGAAGTCGCAACCGACTCCGTCCACACGATGATGTCGCCGGAGACGTCCGGTTCGTAGCAGTCGTAGGTCCCGTCGGTCACCTCGACACGGCCGCCGCTACCGCCGGACGGCGGCGTCCAGGTGAGGATGACGCCGTTTGGGACCCCACTGGTACGGGCGGACCACACCAGGCGGTCGCCCGAGATCCGGAGCGAGTCGGGGACCGATCCAGCGGCGCTCACCTGCTCCGGGGTCCCGCCGGCGGTGGTGGTCCAGACGGCGACATGGCTCCCGATGTCGTCCTGCTCGATCCACGCCAGCCGGTCGCCGGAGACGCAGACATGATCGATGTAGGCGACGCTGGGCGTCAGGCGCGTCTGGCGGTAGGACTGGGCGCCGAGTTCCCCAGCCATCGTGAAGTCCGCGTGGGCGTCACCATAACTCGTCTGGCCTGTCGAATCTGTGGCCCGCACGTACACGGTATGCGACCCGAGGCTCAGGATGTCCGGCACCCTCGCGGTGACGGCTTCGCTGAGCTCGTCGAAGGCGCCATCGGCCGCCGACATGGGCTTCCACGCCCCGTCGTCCACCTTGTACTCGGCCGACGTGATGGCGGTCGCCGCGTCCGCGGCCGTGGCGGTCACGGTGACGGACTGGCCATAGGTGGGTGAGGCCGGATCGACAGCGACGTCGGAGACCGTGGGCGCGCCCAGGTCGACGAGGACGGCCGTGTAGGTCTCGCAGGCGTTGGCGTGGTCCGGCGGGCAGCCGTCCCATGCGATGCGGTCTCCGGAGACCACCGGATCGTAGTCATCGTAGTCGTTGGCGGTCACCTGGCTGGTGCCGACGCCGGCCCTCCATGTGAAGATCTCCGGGTCGGTGGTGACGCTGTCGCTCCCGCTATAGCTTTCCCACACGATCCTATCGCCGGAGACCTGCGGGACCTGGTCGATGATCCCGTTATCGGTGATCTGGGTCGGGGCCGAGTCGCCCGCCACCCAGGTGAAGATCTCGTTGTCGGTGGTCACGTCGCCGGCGCCGCCGATGGCGTTCCATACGACCCGGTCGCCCGAGATGTCGAGGCAGAACGTCCCGACCGCGCTGCCGATCTCCTGCGGACCGCCGCTGGTGGGCGTCCACGTCCAGATCTTGTCGTTGCCCTGCCACACGACCCTGTCGCCCGACACCTGGACGCGGGATGCGCTGTAGCTGCCGTCGGTGATCTGGGTGACATCGCCGCCGGCCTCCCAGGTGAACACCTCGTTGTTGCCGCCGGCACCGGCCGCTCCCAGCCAGACGACCCTATCGCCCGAGATCTGGGGTTCCACGTCCTCGTAGGCGTTGTCGGTGATCCTGGTCTCGCCACCCGAGGGTCCCCAGGTGTAGACGTAGATATCCCGCGTCCCGCCGGAAGGGGTCCGCTCGAAGACGACACGATCCCCATCCACCTGAGGGGAGTCTTCGTCCGCCGCAGTCATGGTCAGCACCATCTGCGAGTATCCGCCGTTGTCTGAATAGGCGATGTCGTACTCGGGCACGCCCCCCTGCTCCCTGAGTTCGACCCACACGACCCTGTTACCGGAAACCACCGGCTGCGAGGCGGAGCCCAGAGACACCGACAGTTTCCATATACTGCCGCCGTTCACCCAGGCGTATGCCTCGTTGGTCGTCGAACGCGACCACACGACGTGGTCGCCTGAGACCTGCTGGTCGATGTCGTCGTAGTTGTTGTCGGTCAGCCGCACGATGTCGAACGTCTCCGGCGCGCTCGTGGCGCTTGCCAGCCCGGGTACGAGCAGCACCCCCAGGATCGCGACGGCGGTCACCAGCACGAGCATCACCTTGCGGCTCACGACTGACTCCTTTCACCTTTGCCGGGCGGACTCGGCAACGCGGACGATGTCCTATCCAAGAGGTCAACACGCCCATATTATTAACCTGGTGGTGAAAGTGCAACAAGACAGGCGCAAGGCGGCCGGTGCGCGGACGCGCAGGCGAAGGGGGCAGAGGCCGCCACCCAGGTGGACATCGGCCCCGTCCGGCGCGTCTACGCGATCAGTTGCCTCGCGTGGGGTCTTGCGCGGCGACTCCCGCCGCGGGCGCAAGCCTCGGATTCAGCTCGCAGGATCGGTCGGTACGGTGGTCGAGGCCGCCGGCGCTTCCGGGACTGCGGCTGGTGCCGCTTGCGGCGTGGGCACGGGCGCCGCTTGGACGTAGACGACCTGAGGAGCCGCCACAGGCGCCGGGCTGGATACCGCTTCGAGGATCCCCCCGACAACCAGAAGGATCCCGGGCAATGTCCAGAACCAGCTGATGCAGACGAAACCTGCGATCCCGGGGACGATGAGAAGGATCCCCGGCTCTCGCCGTCGACAAGGGCGACCCGGACTTGGCCGACCTGCCCGTGCCGGTCCTCGGGGACCATCCGGGCTGGGTGCAGATGTACGACTTCGCGTGGGCGAACGAGAAGCGGCTGATCCTCTACAACCCCAAGTTCTTCAGCCCTTGGTGGGTGGACGAGGGCTTCGGCGCCAGCAACTCCATCTTCCAGTGGGACACGCTCTACGGGACCATCGGGAACAAGTGGGGCTTCTACCAGTTCCCCACCATCGAGACCCAGAACAACTTCTACTACTTCCAACTGGCCAACGGCTTCATGGGCCAGAAGCTCGGCGAGAAGAACGGCGGATTCAACTCCGAGATCAACCCGCCCTTCTTCGCCTGGACCGAGTGGGAGCATTATCTGGTGACCGGGGACAAGGCCCGCTTCACCAAGGTCATCAACGGCCGGACGGTGCTTCGCCACCTGGTCGACTACTTCAATTACCTCTACAACAGCCCGACCTACCACCGTGCGGACGGTTCCTGGACCTGGGCCGGCAAGTTCGGCAGCGGGCGGGAGAGCACCGTGGACGACGGCTATGCCCGGATCGACCTAATCTCCCAGATGGCCGCTGCCGCCTACTACACGGCGAAGATCGCCGAGGTGGCAGGCGACACGGCGGCGCAGACGGCCATGAACAGCGCCTACGCCACGCTCGTCTCCGACATCGACCGCCTCCATTGGAACCCGGCCACCGGCTACTTCGAGACCCTCGACGCGGCCAGTCACGCCTACATGACCAACACGCACTCACCCCAGGCGTTCTGGACGTTGATCGCCCGGGCCTGCAGTCCGAGCCAGGCCGCGGCGATGGTCGCGCACATCACCGATCCCGACGAGTTCTGGCGCGCGCATCCGGTGCCTTCCGTGTCCGCAGACAGCTCGTACTACATGAGCGGCAGCAAGTGGAACGGGCCGACCTGGCCGCCGGACGTCATCACCGCCGAAAAGGCGCTGTCCTTCTACGGCTATTGGGAGCAGGCGCATCAGTTGGCCTGGCGGGACCTGGACATGACCTACCAGAGCTATGCGACCTCCGGGGCGTTGGGCGAGAACTACTACCCTGACCAGCCCCGGATCTACGGGGGCACGAACCTCACCTGGAGCAGTGCGGCCGTACTGGTCGGCGTCGTCGACTTCCTCATCGGCCTCAGCGCCGACGCCCCTCACGACTCGCTGACCTGGCACATGTTCCTCACCGAGCCCAACGGCATGCGCAACCTGCATTTCGGTGACAACATCGTCTCGGTCACGGCCGCGCGGCGCGCCTCCGCGGCCGGCCCGGCCGTCGTCACCGTGTCGACAGACAGCCCCTTCACGCTGAACGTCGTGATCGCCGGGAACACCTACAGCAAGACCTACCCGGCGGCCGGCACGTATACGGATACCTTCGGCGGGAGTGGCAGCGACACCCAGCCTCCGACCGCACCCACCGGATTGACGGCCACCGCGATATCGTCGAGCCGGATCGATCTCTCGTGGACGGCGGCGACCGACGACGTGGGCGTGTCGGGCTATCGGATCTTCCGGGGAGGAGTCCAGGTCGGCACGTGCACCGGCACAAGCTACGCCGACAGCGGTCTGGCGCCCAGCACGACCTACGCCTATTCCGTCAAGGCCTACGACGCGGCCGGCAACGTCTCCGGGCCAAGCGCTGCCGCATCGGCCACGACCCCGCCGGACGGGTCCGGAAACCTGGCGCTCGGCCGGCCGGCGACCGTCTCCACCTACTACAGCCTCAGCCAGAACGGCAGCAAGGCCGTCGACGGCGACGGGGCCACCTACTGGCGCACCCGCAAGAGCAACGGCGGGCCTTCGGAATGGATCGTCGTCGATCTGGGGAGTGCCCAGCCGCTCTCGAAAGTGGTCTTGAAGTGGGGCGGCTACTACGCAACGAAGTACAGGATCGAGGTCTCCGCCGACAATGCCACCTGGATCCCGGTTTTCGAGGACCTCGCCGGCAACGGCGGCACCGACACCATCACCTTCTCACCGGCGACGGCACGGTATGTACGGATGTACTCCACTGCCTGGAACCAGGCGACGGAGCGGATCCGGCTGTTCGAGCTGGAGGTCTACAAGTAGGGGCGTCGGGGATGGAGCGGCCGCTCTGGATCCACGTGGATGCGCCCGGGTCACCGCTGGAAGAAATGCCAGAGACTTCGCAAGAAGTCGTTCATCCGCGACCACGGCCGCCGCGGAGCCGATCGGGCCTCGGGCTCGGGCTCGGGGGTGGTCTCCCTCAACTTCGCCCGCCAGCCGTCCACCCAGCGGATCGAGGCGAGCCGATCGCCGCACAGCCACCCCCACGACCCGCAGGTCGGCTCGACGTCCACCAGGCGGCGCCCGTACTTGCGCTTGAGGAGGTACAACATCGCGTCGAAGCGGGGATAGCACTCATACCACGCCGGTTCCCTCCACACGACCCTGTCGCCGTGACGGATCACCGTCCAAGAATCGTCCCCCACGTCTTCCATGTCCCAGATGAGCGTGATCTCATCGCCCTCCAGGTCGGGGAGTTGCTCTGGTCTCCGCAGGCAGTACGTCTCCCATAGCTGCTCGTGCCGCTTCCGCTGGCGATAGGCGCTCCGCTCCCGGACCGAGAGCTTGTCGAGGTTGGCCTCCACCTCGTCATGAGTGGGATAGGAGACGATGGCCAGCATGGGATCGTTGGGGTACGAGCATGTCGGACAGGAGGAGTCCATGAGCTGCTCGTAGTAGCCGACATCACCCTCCTCGAAGGTCCCCTTCCAGCCGCATTTCGGGCACTCGAGGATCTCGGTCTTCCAGTCGTCGAAGTAGTCGAAGTGGCGGGCCATGACAGACCTCCTTGTGGGTAGGCGGGGAGAGCTGCGAGTGCCGAGGAGGCCGGAGAAGAAGGAGGGGCTTCATGTGGGAGTCTCGGCCTCGGCGGGAGTGCCCACCGTCTCGGCATCTACATACTATCCGTCGGCCCGGACACGAAGCCGCGAACCGTCAAGCGGCCGGCGTCGTTGGGCACACCGCGCCGCGCGTTCTCCAAGAGCCTGTGATGCCCCCGGTAGGACTCGAACCTACGCTCGAGGTTCAGGAAACCCCGGTTCAGCCGTCGGTGGCGACTGCCGGCATCGCCCGCGACCGCCCGGCCACCGTCTGGGACCGCCCGGCCATCACCCCGTACTCTCTTCGAGTACACGGTGTGGCGGCCCGCTTTCTTTTGCGCGAGGCGGTGGGTATCGTGCGGGGCTGCGGCCGACGAAATGAGGCCTGCGCAACCGAATGTCTGTTGAGTCCCGATGCTCCACCGAAAAGGACACCGACATCATGAGCCGATCGCGCTACCTCGCACCCTGTCTTCTCCTTCTCCTGGCCCTCGTCCTCGCGACCTTCACCGCGTGTAACGGCACCGTCGGCAGCACCGCCAGCACCGCGGCCGGCACCACTTCGTCCGCCGGACTGGTGCACGCGGATACCTCGTCCTCCACCACCGAGGCCGACACCCAGATGGGCCCGGCGACCACCGTCGACCCCTCTGCGTCCGGTGCACTCGAACAGGTTCTCGTGCCCGAGGAGCTGCTCACGGCCGAAGAGGCCTCGAGCATGGTGGGTGTGACTGCTTCCATCATCGACGTCTCGAGCAAGATCACCGACACGGGCGAGATCTATGCCGAATACCAGTACGAGTTCGAGGGCGGCACCGTCGTCTACGCCATGCTGTATCTCACCCAGAACGCGCTGATCCCGTCTGCCGAACTGAAACTGGGGCACAACGCAAAGTGGGCCTTCGAGGAATCGAAGAAGGGTATCCCCGTCGCTCCTGTCGATCTGCCGGGCTCGGGGGCCAAATCGCTGCAGTCCTTCTACAACGAGAACAACATGGACGTCAGCGTGCTCTTCCAGGATTACTACATACTCGTCGCCTTCTCCATGGACGCCGACGACGCCGCCACGCTCGCGGTCAACACGGCCATCGCTTCCCACGTCATCACCGAGATCTCGCTGGCCGACGTGTCACTCACAGGAGACTAGTAGGGACGATCCCACCCGCGGGGATGCTGACGCGCCCCTCCCGCGCGGGATACCAATGCAACGCTTCGAATAGGAGCCGGGTGCCGCCGGGTCTCGCGAGAGGCTCGGGCGGAGAATAGGAAACCCCGGTTCAGCCGTCCATGGTGTATCACCCAGTACTTTGGCGTACCGAAAATAGCCTGCAATCGGTGATATTCCATCCACTGAGTATCACTGAGTATCACCTGGGTAGAGGTAACGGTAGGGTCGAACGGCCGTTTGGGGCTGTCCAGAGGAGTGGAGGGGTGACTCGGAAAACCGTCGTATGCAGGCAAATCATCTAGTGCCCCCGGTAGGACTCGAACCTACGCTCGAGGTTTAGGAAACCTCTGCTCTATCCCCTGAGCTACGGGGGCGAAGGATGCGGCGCCGGCTCGCTGCCGGTGGCCGGTGGCCGTTTCGCCCTGGAGCGGCGAGCCGGGATGGCTCGCGCGGCCGGCAGATTCTATCAAGATGGGAGGGGCGCGTCCGGGGGCGGACTGCGCCCGGCCGGGGCTCAGTTCACGCCCACGGGTCTCAGCGCGTCGCCCGGAGGTGGCTGCGCGGCCTTCACCAATGCGACGAGCAACCGCGCCGCCTCTGCCCGCGTGAGCGGCGCATCCCCGCCGGCCACCCCTGCCAGCGCGGCGCTCAATGCCGTAGCCCGGTCGGGAGCTTCCTTCTGCAGCGCTGCCGTCAGGGTCTGGACGGCTTCGGCTGCGCCAACAGCCTCATCGGGTCGGAAGGTCTTCCCGGCCGCGTCCGCTGTGCCACCGGCCGAGTCGGGGAAGTACGTCGCCAGACTCTCGACCGCTCCATATGCCGGGTGCCACTGGGGCACATCGACGAAGGTGGGGGACGCCGGCGCGGCGGATTCCAAGCCGAGGACTTCAGCGACGAGCATCGCGAATTCAGCGCGGCTCACAGGGTCTGCAGGGCGGAAGCGCCCCGACTGGTCCTCGGTCAGCAGCCCGTAGCCGGAGGCTGAGAGCGCGGCCGGCAGGGCCGGGTCTGCCGCACCCATGTCACTGAAAGTCACGGCGGTGTTCGCCTGGGTGGTGGTAGTCGCCCCGCCCTCGTCCTCACAGCCGGCGAGTCCCAGCCCCAGCAGCAGCGCGGCGCACGCGATCGTCGCGGCGCCCAGCACCACAGCGGCGAACGGCGCGGCTGCCGGAGCGGCGGCCCGGGCCGCGCGGCCGTCCGCGCCACTCACTGTCACCAGTGGCGTCACCGGTGGTGTCACCTGCGCCCGGTCCTGCGCCGGCCGATCGGGCGCCCGCGCCGCCCGCGCCCTCAGCGGCTCCGTGCACCGCTGCGCCGGCGACGCCCGTCTCCGCATCCGCGACCAGTTCACAGCGCCTCCCATCACAGCGCCGGATCGACGAACACCGGGATGAACGGCTTGCCGAACTCGTCCATGCCCTTCAGCAGTTCCATCAGCCGGCCCTCGACGGCGTCGTACGCCGCCTCGGCCAGTTGCGAGGGCACGTCCTCCCCCCAGTACTTGGCGATGAACACGATGGCCGACGCCGGGCTCTTCGCCACCTCGTACGCGATGGCGTCACCGCCGAAGAAGCGGAAGACGATCTCGTTGCCCACCATCCAGGTCACCTGGAAGGCCAGCATCTGCGGCCCGTACACCGCCGATACCATCCCCAGCACGGTATCGATGGCCGCCGTGAAGGTGCTCTCGAAGTACGCGGACTTCTTGATGGGGTCGCTCGTCGCCTTCCACTTGGCCAGGTTGTAGCCGATCTCCACCGTGCCCACAGCCACCGCCAGGCCCACGGCCACCTTGTCGTTGGCCAGTTTGGCGAAACGTCCGGTCTTGCCGCCCCAGGCCACGATGTTCTTGCTCACCTCCGCCATGCTGTACGCCGTCTCGCCGACGCTCACGATGCCCTTGGCCACGTAGTAGGTGCCGGTGATCTTGTCGCCGTCCCGGAAGGCCACGTAGGCGTCCTTGCCGTTGGAGAACAGCGTCACCACCCCGCTCGCCGCTTTGAAGCCCATGAGCACGCCGTTGTACTTGGCACCCCGGACCCAGTGCGTCTGGGGCAGGTCCTCGATCTTCTTGGCCTTGGTCTTGCTCTTGACCACCTTCTCCACCAGGACGCTGATGCCGCTGCCCGCCCCGCCGATCCCCTTGGCCACGTAGGAGAGGATCTTGACGTCGGACTCCACGGCGGTGATCTGCTGGCCGTCGGGCGCGTCCGGGTCGGACGTGACGAAGCCGGACCAGTCAGTCGTGGCCCTGGTCTGCGGGTCGCTCTCGAGCGCACGGGACTGCGCCAGGCTTCGCACCGGCTGCCCGAACCCGGCCACCGAGGCCGGGTAGTCGCTGCCCACGGAGCTGTTGCCCTCGGCGTCCTGGGAGTAGACGACGTCGCGCTGCAGACCGGTCAGGTCCCAGGCCAGCGTGACCGGGGCCACCGAGGCGTCGGGGTTGTTCGCGGCTTTGCTCACCCACACCGGCGTGATCTTCAGGTAGGCGGACGCGACCGTGGCCAGCTCCGCCGGCAGCGTGATCGCGAAGTCGAAACGGTCGCTGCCGTCGGTGTCCACCAGCACCATGCCCTGGGCGAACGGCAGGTCCGAGTCGTCGTCGAACTGGTCGCTGCCATAGAAGGCGTACTGCATACCCAGTTCGTGATACGAACCGTCGGGGTTCGCTTGGATCTGGTCGGCCAGGCCGGGCTGCGTGAACTGGAACTTGTAGCTCTGGGTGTGGCCGGTGAGTTGCTGCACCGGGAAGAGCAGGTAGCGGAAGAAGGAATCCGCCGAGGGATAGAGCATCTCGCTATCGTTCTTGAGCGAGACCAGCTGGTAGTCGGTCACGTAGTCGTAGTAGAAGCGGTACTCCGTACGGTGGAAATGGTCGGCCGGGTAGGTCCAGCTGTCCTCGGGGGTGCCGTCGGCCCGGAGTTCCGTGTCCTCGTAGCCGATCTCCTGCGGGGTGACGTCTTTGATGGCCCAACTCTTCAGGCCCGAGGAGGCGTAGAGCCTGTCCACGGCGGAGCGGTAGTTGTCCTGGCTCATGGTGCTTGCCCGGGTGCCGTTGCTGTCGTAGGTCTGCGAGAGCACCAGAGTGTCCGACATGGTGCTGAAGCTCCAATCCATGTCCCACACCTCACACCAGCCGTCCAGCCCGTAGGCGGCGACGGGCTGGTCCAGGCGAAGCATCCCCACCTTCTGCAGGGACTCGAACTGCGGCTCCACGGGGTCGACGAGCGGAGAGAGGTCCTTGCCGTCGATGACCCCGTCGTCATCGGTGTCCGGATCGTCGGGGTTCGTGCCGTAGAGCAGTTCCAGTTCGTCGGAGAGCAGGTCGTAGTCGCGGTCGTTCTGCGTGAGCCCCACCACGTCACCGGTGCGCTCCATCACCAGCCTCTGGTAGTACACGGCGGACTGGCCGCCGGCCTGGCCGCTCGCCGACTGCGACTTGTAGCCCTCCTTGCTCACCGAGACCGTGTACGCGCCTGCGGGCACGCCGGTGAAACAGCACCAGCCGTCATCGCCGGTGACCGTCTGGGCGGACGTCCCGTCCGCCGCCTGCAGCACCACAGTGGCAGCGGGCACCGCACCCAGGATGTCGGTGAGGCCCACGTACACCACTTTCTTGTCGTTGGGGACGGTCACCGTCATGGTGACCGGAGCTGCCGCGTTGTTGTCCTCGTCGCTCTCGGCGACGCGCTGCTCGGGGTCGGCCACGGCACTGACGGCGAAGTCGTGCGTCACCCGGGAGGGGAGCGGGATCTTGCCGGGAGTCCCGGTGAGCTCCGCCCACGGTGTCGAGCCCAGTGCCGACCCGTCGGGGATGCGCCAGTCCAAGGTCGCGACACCCGCCCCCGACCCGCCAACCACCGGGATGGTGGCATCACCCGCCGTCGCGCCGTCCACCATGAACCGCACGACGGCGTTGCGGACCGCGGTAGCGCCGTTGTTGCGTATCACCGCCCGCAGGGTCACCGAGCCGCCGGCCACGGGCGCCGCCGGCGTCCAGGTCAGACACGGCGCCGCGGCGTCCAGGTCGGGCTGGGCCAGCTCCAGCTGTTCGGAAGCGTCGTTGTTGTCCTCGGCGAACTCGGACAGTTCGTTATCCGGGTCGATGACCACCTTGAAGGACGGGACTCCGGCGAGGTCGGCCGGCGCCGTCCAGGTGTAGGTGGCCTGCCGGGCCTGCATGGGCATCAGGGAGGCGCGGCTGATGGTATCGGTACCCACCACAGCCCCGTTGATGAGGAAATGCACCTTGACGTCCTTGGCCGGGATGGCGTTGGACCGATTGTGGATGGCGGCGGACAAGACCACGCGCGACCCCGGCAGGATGGGCCGGGCGATGGCGGTGAGATCGGACGGGCTCACCCACAGGTCGAAGTCGGAGCCGCCCGTGTTCACCAGCGGCACCTCGATGGTGGCGATATTGTTGCCCTCATCCGACTCGGCCAGCTGGTCGTAAGGGTCGGTGACCACGGTGAAGGTGACGGGCCCGGTCTGGTCCTGCGGCACGAGGTAGGCGGGCACCGTGATGAGTAGTCGGTCGAGAGTGAGGGTGTACTCGTGCTCGTAGAAAGGCGTCCCGTTCACCAGCACCCGGCACGCGATCTTGGCGTCCGACGTGCCCAGGCTCAGCCAGGAGGTGTTCTTTATGACCGCGTGGAGGTAGAGCCGCTGGCCGGGGACGGCCACCGTGCTGCTGGACCAGTAGAGATCGCCGGGCCTCACCTCCGTATCCCAACGCAGCACCGGCACTTTGATGGCGGCGGCAGAGCCGTTGCTGAGCAGTACCTGGAAGGTCAACGGACCGGTGGCGTTGTGCGGCACCACGTATTCGTCGGTGACCTGGAAGGATCCCGAGGCGGGCCGGACCACGTGGCGGTCGTCGTCGAGGACGACGACCCCGTTCACCAGGAACTTCACGTTGATGTCCTCGGTCGCATCCGCGCCCGGGCACGCGATGGTGGCGGCAAGATGGAGGGTCTGGCCGGGCAGGGCAGCCTGGATCCTATCGTCGGCAGCGTCGTCCTTGGTGCTCCAGACGGAGAGCCCGGCGGCGTCCACCGTCATCGGCGGGGCGGTCTCCTGGATGGTGACATCGTTGTCTGGCCGCACCGTGAAGGAACCGGTGGCGATGTTGTTGCCCTCGTCGGTCTCCGGTGTCTTGCCGTAGGGGTCTACGGTCGCGGTCACCTGGACGGTGGCCCGCTCCTGTCCCTCGAGCGACTTGTAGGGCCCGGCCGGCAGATAGTACCTGGCGGTCACCACCCGGTCGGCCTGACCGGCGGCGAGGTAGAAGGGGATCTCGTCCACCACCCGGCCGGCGACCGTCACCCGCACGACACTGCCACCGGCGAGGCCCTGCCCCGGTGAAGCGTTGTGGACGCGCATCCGGATCGACATGAAGGCTCCACCGGTCACCTCGGTGGGGAGCGTGAGATCGGCTCCGGAGATGGCGAGATCAACCGGAGCCGCGCTCATGAGCCCGTACGCGAACCGGCCCGGAGCCGGGGCGATGCTCGAGGATGTCTCCTGCCCGGCCAGCGACTCGGCGATGGAGGCCGCCGTGACGGAGAAATCGATCTCCACGGGCGCCTGCAGAGCCTGGCCGGCGGTGTCTTTGATGCCCTCGAGCACGCGTAGCCGGTAGTCGCCGGCCGGCAGAGCGGTCACAGGCTCTATCGAGATGCTCATGCCGTCGAGGGCCGTGGTCACGCGCACCGGGTGAGTCTGGCCCGAGGTATCGAGCAGGCTGACGCGGTCAGGGGTGACCGTGAGGACGTCCACGGGAGAGTTGAAGGTGATGGTCCAGACCTTGCCCGGCTGCACGGCGTCGGCCCACTGGACCACCTGCGCCTGCGGATCGGGGGCCGCGAAGGCCGCGGGCCCGGCCGACCAGGTGCATACTGCCACCACAGCGGTCAGCGCCATCGCCACAGCCAAGCACCTGGATCGTCTCATCAGCGACCACCCCGCCGCCACGATCACAAACGCCCGATCACTTTTCACTATATCGTCAGCAGGTGGCGCGTCAACCGCCGCTGAGGGGGTCGCGTGTCCCCTCCGTGCCCCATCTTCAGGCTATGTAGGCCAAAGCCCAACCTCCGGAGTACTAGAGACCCTCGGTCGAGAGCCATACTCGCAGCAACAAACACACTCCGACCGTGACCCTTTCATGGGTGCAAGGGAGGCCCACTGTGCGCCGCATGTTCTACGTCGTCTCGATCGCGGTCCTGTTGCTCGCCGGCCTGCTCGCGGCCGCGGCTCCCGCCTTCGCCTCCTCCGCGGGCGTCGCGGACAGCCCGGCATGGAGCGCCTACTCTCTCTTCAAGCAGGATCTGGGCGGCGAACGGCACCGCACCACCGGGGTGTACGTCTTCAAGTACTCCGCCGGTCCCAACAGCCACGGGACGTTCGTCATGGTCATCAGCGCCGTCTACGACGGTGGCAGGACCGAGAGTTCGGTGGGCGGGATAGCGACGATCCCGGGAGCCCTGTTCCTGGCGAACGGCGCCGACCTGAGCCGGCTGGTGCTGAAGCAGGTGACCGTGCCCCTCACCGACGCCGACGACAAGCCTGTGGGGGATGCGATCGTGCAGATGACCTGGACGGGAGAGGGCACCATCGGGCGGGACCGGGAGCGCAACGTCCTCAACCCCTACACCGGTGACTACTTGAAAATGACGTCAGGCATCTTCCGGGAGGTGGTGGGCAACGGGACGTTGACGCTCCCCGGGGCCGGCACCTTCGCGCTCGAGGCTGGGGACGGGTATGCCGACCGGTGGATGGCGGTGAACTAGGGGCGGCGATACAGGGCGGGACGCAGCGCTGACTCCTTCACAACGCAGCTGCAGCTCCCACGCCCGCCGCAACGACCGCGGCGGGGCCGCGCCTGCGCCTGCCCCCTCACAGCAGGGTTCCCGCCCTGCACCCGGTACCTTATATACTGGCCATCGTCCGGCGATGCTCCGCACCCGGATGGGCGAACCGACCCGATCGGACCCGGGCGCGGCCCACGCGGCCGCCGGCGAGGCAGGGTCGTTCGGCCCGCCGCGAGGCGCCGGCCGCCGGAGCGCACAACAGTCGACGAGCAGAGCGAGGAAGACGTGGACTTCAAAGACATCGTCAAGAGCCGCCGGGCCATCCGCCAGTACGAGGCCAAGGCCGTCCCGGAGGAGACCATCCGCGAGCTGCTCGAGATCACCAGCTACGCAGTCTCGGCCATCAACCTGCAGCCCTGGAAGATCAAGGTCGTCTCCGACCAGGAGACCAAGGACAAGCTCTTCCCGGCCACCTTCGGTCAGAACCAGGTGAAGACCTGCTCCCACCTGTTCGTCTTCTGCGCCGACACCGACTACGCCGGCATCATCAACACCACCAACAGGGTCATGCAGGCCGGCGGCGTCCCCGACCCGCAGCGCGAGGCCATGATGGGACTCGCCGCCAACGTGGCCGACGGCATGCCGCCCGAAGCCCGGCTGGCCTGGTCCAAGGAACAGGTGTACATCGCCCTCGGCAACTGCCTCAACGGCGCCTATTCCCTGGGTCTCGGCGCCTGCCCCATGACCGCGTTCCAGCCACCGGCGTTCGCCGAGATCCTGGGCCTTCCCGAGAATCTTGTCCCGACGGTGATGGTCTCCATAGGGTATGCGGCCGAGGCCGGCGGCCCCAAGGTGCGCCGTTCGGTGGACGATATCCTGGTCTGAATCTGACGGAGCGAAAGGCTGCTGATGGACAACCCCGTCTTCAAGAGCATCTACGCCCGGGTGTGCATGGGCGCCGGCCTGGCCGCGCTGAGCGGCGTCCGGGCCTTCCTGCCGGTGGCCTTCCTGGCCCTCTATTCCCGGCTCGAGTTCTTCAGCGCCCCGGTCCTCAGCGGGACGCCGTTCGCCTTCCTCGAGAAGACGTGGGTGATCATCCTGCTGTTCGCCCTGGCGGCCATGGAGATCACCACCGACAAGATACCCGGCTGGGCGTCGCTCCACCGGCAGATCCTGCGGCCCATCCGCATCGCGCTGGGCGGGCTGGTGTTCGCCGTGGCGATGGCCCCGGACGGCTGGATCCCGATGGTCATCTGCGCGGTGGCGGGGTTCGGCATAGCCTTCCTGGCCGAGCACGCCGTCCATTCCATGCGGCCGGGAGTCCAGGCCGGCAGCGCCCAGGTGGAGCGGGCGCCGTTCGTGCTCCTGAGCCTCTATGCCGACGCTCTCGTCCTCGTGGGCACGTTGCTGTTCGTACTGGTGCCGCTCATCGGCGCGCTGTTCGCGTGCTTCATGTTCCTGTTCGTGTACCGCCTGCGCCAGCGGCGCAAGCGGAAGCACAAGGGGCTGCGGATCCTCAAGGGATAGGCGCCCGGGCCCACGCCGGGTCGATACACGGAGTTTTGGGTTGATGGTAGGACCAATACCGTCCGTGATCCGCGTCCGCGTCTTCGTGGACGGCCGGGTGCAGGGCGTGGGGTTCCGCGCCGCCACCGCCCGCGAAGCGGCGCGGCTGGGCATCCAGGGCTGGGCCCGCAACCTGCCGGACAGGCGGGTGGAGGCGGTCTACGAAGGGCCCCGGGACGCCGTCGAGGAGATGCTCGCCTGGACGCGCAGGGGACCGGCCGCGGCCCGGGTGGACAGCCTGGACATCCACGATGAAGAGCCGAAAGGGGAGCGGGGCTTCAGCGTCGGCTGACGCTGAAGCCCCGCATCACGTCGAGGCACTCTGGTCCGGCGCGCCCCCGCAGGGCGGCGCCGCCCCTTCTTCTACTGAGACGTCGTCGCCGTGGTGCTCGGCCGCTCGCCGATGGTCACGGTGACGGTCAACTCCTTGCCGTCCCGGTCGATGGTCAGCTCCACCTGGCTGCCCGGCTTCATGTCGCGGATCAGCGCGATGAAGGCGCTCGGGTCCGTGACGGTGGCGCCGTTGGCCTTGAAGACGATGTCGCCCTGCTTCAAGCCCGCCTTCTCCGCGGGCCCGGCGGGCACGATCTCGGAGACCAGCACCCCCGAATCCCGGCTGAGGCTGAAATGCTGCTTGATGGTGGCATCGAGCGGGTCGGGATAGAGGCTCACGCCCAGGTAGCCCTGGACCACTTTGCCCGAGTTGATGAGCTGGTCGGCCACGTTGACCACCGTCGAGGCCGGGATGGCGAAGCCGATGCTCACCGCGCCCGTCTGGCTCGGCGGTTCGTAGGCGACGTTGATGCCTATCACCTGGCCGCCCGCGTTGGCGAGGGCGCCGCCGGAGTTGCCGGGGCTGATGGGGGCATCGGTCTGGATGAGGTTGGTGTAGGCGGCGGATTCAGCGCCGGTGATGCCTTCGATCTGGCGGCTGAGGCCGGACACGATACCCAGCGTCACCGAGTTCTCGTAGCCGAGAGGGCTCCCGATGGCGACGGCGTATTCGCCGACCTGCGGCAGGGCGCCGACGAAGCCCGCGACCGGGAGTTGCTTGTCGGTCTTGACCTTGATGACCGCCAGGTCGGTGAGCGGGTCCCGGCCCACGAGGGTGGCGTCGAGCTCCTCACCGGTAGCGAGCGTCACCTTGATGGTGTCCACCGGATCCCCAGTGTACTCATCGGTGACCACGTGGTTGTTGGTGATGATCATGCCGTCGGCGCGGTAGATGACGCCCGAGCCTTCAGCGGAATACTCCTGGGGGGTCTGCTGGCCGAAGGGGAACCCGTTGTCGCTGGCGGGGGTGGTGCCGGTGACCTTGATGTTGACCACGCTCGGACCCAGTTTCTGCGCGACGGCTTCGGCGGGGCTGGCCGCGCCCTGAGCCACGACGGTCGGCGTGGTGGTGCCGCTGGTGGAGTTGCCGGCCGGAGCCGTGGTGGTGTCCGAACCCGCGGTGGCGGTGGTGTCCATGCTGCCGTTCGAGGTGGTGAGCGTGCTGGCCTGAGTGGTGGCGGTCGTCACCTGGCTCCCTGCGGAAGTGGTGGTGGCTGCCGAGCCGGAACTACAACCCGCAGCCACGAGGCCGAGAACGGCCGCGAGCACGACGAGGGTCGCGATTATCGTCAGAAGAGATCTTTTCACGCCGATCCTCCCATATGACCTACTAAGACACTGTGAGCGCGGATGATACCCGTGGGGGTGTAAGGAACACGTAAGCCTCGAGCGCCCCAAAACCCGCATTGCAGGCGGTTTTGCGCCGATTTCCAGCTTATGATGGCCTTATCCCACCCAGTCTAAACTCGTGGACAGTCGGGACACGGGGTATTATCGCGGCAAACTCGTGCAGCAAAAAGGGTTGAGATGCGGGTTCTACTTGTAGAAGACGAAGAGCGGCTGGCCACCACCATCGCCAGGGGCCTCCGCCGTGAGGGCATGGCAGTGGACATCGTCCTCGACGGTGCCGCCGCCCTCGATAGAGCGGCCATGAACAGCTACGACGTGGTCGTGCTCGACCGCAACCTGCCCAAGGTCCATGGCGACGACGTCTGCCGGGAACTGGTGCGCCGGGAATCCCTCTCGCGCATCCTCATGCTCACCGCGGCAGGCTCCATCAAGGACCGGGTCACCGGCCTGGAGATCGGCGCCGACGACTATCTGCCCAAGCCCTTCGCACTCACGGAACTGGTCGCCCGCATCCGGGCGCTCAGCCGGCGGGCCGTCCAGGCCACGCCGCCCGTGCTCGAACGGGGCGAGCTCACCCTCGACCCGGCCAAACACGTGGCGCAACGCAACGGGAAAGACCTGAACCTCACCAAGAAGGAGTTCGGGGTCCTGGAAGTGCTCCTCTCCGCCGAAGGGCGGGTGGTGAGCGCCGAGGAGCTCCTCGAGAAGGCCTGGGACGAGAACGCCGACCCCTTCACCAACGTGGTGCGGGTCACCATCATGACGCTCCGGCGCAAGTTGGGCAACCCGCCGCTGATAGAGACCATCGCGGGAGTGGGATACAAGATATGAGCAGCAGCGATGGCCCGTCCCGGGACGGGCTGGCCGGCGACGCCGCGGAAGCGGCCCTGATCGCCGAGCCTGACTTCATCATCCACGAAGACGGCGCCGAAGAGGTCCGCGGTGGCGCGGCAGGCTCCCCAGCCGCCGACGCGGCCGGTCCCGCCGAAGCCGCCGCGAGCGGCGATGCGCCCGCCGGCCCCACGGCCGTCAAGAGCCCCAGGCGCAGCGTCACCATCCGGCTCAAGCTCACCCTGTGGTACGGCCTGCTCTTCTTCCTGGGCGGGGTCATCCTCATAGCCGCCAACTACTACATGGTGCGCAACAGCCTGAGCATCGCACCGGAGAAGGCCCGGGCCGAGGTGGCCAAACAGTTCGGCCTCGACCCCTCGGACCTCGAGTTCGGCCACTTCTTCCCCGGCGAGCCTGGCGCCCAACCCGGCCAGATGGACCGCTACGTCACCATCAACGGCGTCCCGCTCCCGCGCCTCATCGACCGGGCCCAGACCATGCTCAGGGCCGAGGCCCTTCGCCAGCTGTGGATCCGGTCGCTCATCGCCCTCGCCATCATGGTGGTGGTGGTGTTCGGGCTGGCCTGGCTGGTCGCCGGCCGGCTGCTCAGACCGCTCCACGCCATCACGAACACGGCCCGCCGCCTCTCGGGATCCAACCTGCACGAGCGCATCATGCTCAAGGGCCCACGGGATGAGTTGAAAGAGCTGGCCGACACGTTCGACAGCATGCTCGGCCGCTTGGACAGCGCCTTCACCGCCCAGCGGGAGTTCGTCGCCAACGCTTCGCACGAGCTCCGCACGCCCCTCACCATCATCCGCACCGAGGTGGATGTGGCTCTCAGCGACCCGGAGATCTCCCCCGAGGAGCTCCAGGAGATGGGCTCCGCCATCACCGAAGCGGTGGTGCGCAGCGAATCCCTCATAGACGGCCTGCTGGTCCTGGCGAGCGCCGACGCCGAGAGCCGGCCCGGCATGGCCGAGGTCGACCTGGCGGAGGTGGCCGAGAACGAGGTCGACATCACGTCCGGCGAAGCCGACGGCCTCGGGCTGCGGCTGGAGCTGGACCTGCAGCCCGCCCCGATCCTGGGCGAGCGGTCGCTCCTGGAGCGCCTGGTGGGCAACCTGGTGGAGAACGCCGTCCACCACAACGTCCCGAACGGCTGGTTCAGCGTGAAGACCTACACCGAGAAGGGCAAGGCCTTCCTGGTGGTGGCCAACAGCGGCCCCGTGCTGTCCAGCGAGGACGTCGAGAGACTGTTCGACCGCTTCTACCGGCCCGACAAGTCGCGCAGCCGCAAGACCGGCGGGTTCGGCCTGGGGCTCTCCATCGTGAAGTCTGTGGTGGAGGCCCACCAGGGTGAGGTACGCCTGGCCGGTCTGGCCGAGGGCGGGCTCGAAGTGACCGTCACGCTGCCGGCGGCGCCGCAGCAGCAGGCGCCGAAGACCAACGGCAAGAAGAGCGACGCCTGATCGCAGCCACCACGCCGGCACTCACGCCCGCGCCTGCCGCTACGCGAGACTGAGCACGATCACGAACACGCCCACCAGGAGCGTGTAGACCGCGAAGCCCCAGAGACGGTGCCGCTTGAGGTACCGCATCATGAAGCGGACCGCGAAGAACCCCGACACGGCCGCGGCGAGGAAGCCGACCAGCAGCGCCACGCCACCGGGACCCGCAGACCCACCGAGGTCGGGCAGCTTGAACAGGAAGGCCCCGAGGATCGCCGGGATGCTGAGCAGGAACGCGAAGCGGGCGGCGGTCTCCCGGTCGAAGCCGAGAAAGATCCCCGCCGAGATGGTGGAGCCCGAACGGCTGAGCCCCGGCGCGATGGCCAGCGCCTGATAGCAGCCCACCACCAGCGCGTCGAACCAGCCCATGTCGCCGAGCTTGGCCCGCCGGCGCCGGCGCCGCTTGGTCCAGACGACCGCCAGGTCGGACGACACCAGCAGCACGCTGGTCACTATCAGGAAGATGCCGACGGCCGCCGTGCTCGAGAAGAGGCCCTCGAAGAAGTCGTTCAGCGCTGCCCCGACGACCGCCGCAGGGATGGAGCCGATCACGAGCCACAAGAACAGGCGGCGCCAGTACCGGACGTCCTCCTTGCTCATCCGCTTGGGCATGAACAGGGCGACGACGATCTTCCACACATCCCCGATGAAGTAGCCGACCACGGCGACCAGGGTGGCGACGTGCAGCAGCACGTCGAAGGCCACCCCCGGCTCGGGGATGTTGAACAGCTGCGGGACGATCACCAGATGGGCCGAACTCGAGACAGGGAGGAACTCGGTGACTCCCTGTACGAGGCCGAGTATGAGGGCTTCGAGGACCGTCAAATCGAGCGGCCTCTCAGAAGAGGGACGGCCTCCGCTGCGAGATCGCGCGGCCGCCGTACACGGCTCCGACCGCTACGGCCGCTTTGAGGAGGTCACCGAGCAGGAACGGGTAGAGCCCGGCATGGAGAGCCTTCTGGAAGCCCATCCCGGTGGAGACGGCCAGCCATGGCAGCCCCACCACGTAGACGGCCGCGCTTGCTAGCAGAGCACCGACTGCCAGCACCAGCAGGCGACGGGCCGAACGGCCGCCGACGACCGAGTCGCGCGTCCCGGCGAGGCGGGAGGCGCAGCCCATGATGAACACGGCCGGGATGAAGCCGAACAGGTAGCCCGCGGTGGGGCCGGCGAAGACGAGGGCACCACCCAGCCCGCCGTGGAACACGGGGGCGCCGGCGGCGCCGATCGCGAGATACCCGATCACCGAGGAGACACCGGCCACCGGGCCCAGCGCCCCGCCGATGAGGAGCACGGCGAGCGTCTGCATGGTGAGCGGCACGGGATAGAACGGCACGGAGAGCCAGGCCGAGGCGGCCAGGATGCCGATACCCACGAGGACCATGGCGGCTCTCTGGGCCGCGCTCGAGCGGACGGCTTCCATCCGCGGGAGATACACCTTCATCTGTTCATCCTTCCGAGTCGACCGGCCAAAAGGCTCGCCGCCACAGTCTAGCCACGGGGGCCGTCCCTGTCAAATAGAGCGCACACTCACATCGCCGGCGAACACCTCGGCGAGACGGGCTTCGCCGGACCGCGCGGCGCCGTCCGAGGCCCCGGCCGGGGCATGGCCCGCGGCCCGCTCGGCGCCGGGGCGCACCAGCAGCTGCCCTTCGGGCCCGATGCCGGCCGCCTCCCCACGGACCAGCACCTCCGAACGGTCCGCCCCGGCGAACACCTCCACCTGCCGGCCGAGCAGGGCGTCCCGGCGGCGCCAACCCTCGAGGAGGGCGGCCTGCCCCTCAGGGTCGTCCAGCGACGACCAGAGGCGGGCCCCCCGGACCAGCAGTGCGGCCAGGAGCGGCGCGCGTGGCACGGCGCGCCCCAGGAACTCCTTGAGCGACACCGGCTCCGGCCGCCCCTCCCATTCGGCCGCCAGGTCCGGCGGCAGAGATTCCACCATCCGGCCCGGTTCGCCGTTCACGTTCACTCCGATACCTGCCACCACCCACGACAACCGGTCGCCGCTCAGCGATCCCTCGAGCAGGATCCCGCACACCTTCTTCCCGGCCAGGAGCACGTCGTTGGGCCACTTGAGCGCCACCTGCCCACCAAGCCCGAACTCCTCCTCGAGCACCTCCGCGACGGCCACCCCGGTGGCGAGCGCGAGCAGGTGCGCCCGCTCCGCCGCAAGGGCCGGGCGGAGCAGCACGGAGAAGGCCAGATCCTGCCCGGGCCGGCCCAGCCAGGTGCGCCCCAGGCGCCCGCGGCCCATCGTCTGGTCGTCGGTGACGGCGACCGTCCCGGTGGGACTGGAGCCCGCGATCTCCTTGAGGAAGGTGTTGGTGGAGGGGCACTGGGGTAGATGGTGGTACGCCGCAGCGGCCACCCCGGGAGCGCCCGGGCCCTCGAGCCGGCGCACGATGGGGAGGACTACGGCCGATGCTATGGAATCAAAAGGAATGTCCGCTCCGCTCATCCCGGAAACCTTTCAGAAGCTAAATGCATCTGCTATTTTGTGGCGTCCCCCGACTTCAGGAGTACGTACGAGTTGAACCAGCAGACAGGTATCAAGAAGCGCCGTACCGGGACTCCAGCGTTCTGGTCGCTCATCGCCGTCGGAGCAATCATCTTCATCGTGGTGTTCGCCATCCTAATCGACTCCGCGATCTACTACAACAAAGTCCACTCCGGTGTCAGCGTGGCCGGAGTCAGCCTGGGAGGGCAGACCAAGACCGAGGCCATGGCCACGGTGCAGGCGGAGGTCGCCAAGGCCCAGGGCAGCCCCATCACCCTCGCGTACGGCGACAAGACCTGGTCGCTCGCCCCGGCCGCGGTGGGCGCCACCATCGACGTGGAGGGCGCAGTCAAGGCGGCCATGGGCGTCACCCGTGACGGCAACCTCTTCAGCGACATCGGCACCCGGTGGAAGCTGTACTTCACCTCCCGCGACCTGCCCCTCACCGGCACCGTCGACAGCGCCCAGCTGACGGCGTACATCGCCGGCGTCGCCAAGGACGTGGACGTCGCGCCGGTCAACGCCGCCCTCTCCATCGAGAACGGCAAGATCAAGGTCATCGAAAGCGTGGAAGGCAAGGTCGTCGACCAGGCGAGCCTCGCGGCCACTCTCACCGATCTGCTCACCGCCCTGCACAGCACCACGGTGCAGGTGCCGGTCGTGGCCAAGGAACCGGACGTCAAGGCCGAGGACAACGCCGAGGCCCAGAAGCAGGCCGAGATCATGATCAGCGGCCCCGTCACCGTCACCCACGGCACTGACAGCTGGACCATCACCGCCGACCAGATCGCGTCCTACATGGGCTTCACCGCCAAGGACGTCAACGGCGTCTCCACCCTCGTACCGCAGATGGACGTCACCAAGCTGGAACCGCTTCTCACGCAGATAACCCCGCTCGTGGCCAGCGAACCGACGGACGCCAGCTTCGCCCTCGACGGGACCACGCCTAAAGTGGTGCCCGGCAAGGACGGCGAGCAACTCGACTCCGCGGCGACCGCCCAGGCCATCACCGAAGCGACCCTCAAGAGCGACGGCCGCACGGTCGAGGTGGTCACCGCCAAGAAGGCCCCGACGTTCACCACCGAGGCCGCCGAGGCCATGGGCATCAAAGAGCAGCTGTCCACCTACACCACGAAGTACAACTGCCCCACCAACCGGCAGATCAACGTGCGCATCACCACCGGGTACGCCTCCAACGTGTTCCTTGCCCCCGGCCAGGAGTACAACTTCGACAAACAGATCGGCCCGCGGACCACGGAACGGGGCTACAAGCTCGCTCCCGGCATCGTCGGCCCGAACACCCTGGACGACGTGCTGGGCGGCGGCATCTGCCAGGTGTCCACCACCATGTTCAACGCGGTCATCGAGGCCGGCCTCAAGGTCACGGAGCGGCACAACCACTCCATCTACATCAGCCACTACCCCAAGGGCCGCGACGCGACGGTCACGGTGGGCGGCAAGAACCTCCGGTTCGTCAACGACACCGATAAGTACATCTGGATCATGGGGACGTCCACCGGGGTGGTCACGACCATCTCCATCTACGGCACCAAGGACGGCCGCGTGCCCACCATCACCGTGGGCAGCTTCTACGGCGTGTCCAGCGTGGCCACGGTCACCACCCAGATCCCGACCCTGATGAGCGGCAAGACCACCATCATCGACCCGGGCCAGGTGGGCAAGAACCTCAAGACCACCTACGTGGTCACCAAGAACGGCACGGTCATCAACTCGCAGACCTTCATCAGCTACTGGCCGATGTTCCCGAAACAGATAGGCGTCGGCACGCTCACCACGGGCACCACCGTCCCGGTGTCGACCTCCACGTCGGAGACCACCACGTCGAGTTCGGGCGGGTAGGAGCGGGCCGGGCGGAGACCCGGACAAGATAGCTGCCTTCTAGACGGGGCGGCGGCCGCAAGGCCGCCGCCCTTCTCTTTGCCCAACGGCTGCGAGAGTGCAGGTTTCTACTCTCAAGAAAACCTTCGCCGGAGCCGATACTTAGACTGTCATGCTAGCCCTTTGTTCAGTCTCAGCGGGCAGGTCCGCGCCTTCCGCCGACGTCGGGCTTTTGGCCCGAATGGCTGCCGATCGGGACGTATCGGCCTTTGGCGACCTGTACCGTATCTACGCCCCTCAGGTGCTGCGGTACGTGGCCGCCCGGGTGACCGGGCCCGAGGAAGCCCAGGACCTCACCAACACCGTGTTCGAGAAGGCCTTCGCGGCCATCGGGCGGTACCGGCCCTCCCCGGCCCAGTTCTCCACCTGGCTGTACACCATCGCGCAGAACACCATCATCGACTACTACCGCAAACGCAGGCTGCCCCTGGTGGACGACGCCGAGACGGAGCTCTCAGCGGTGGCAGACCCGGGTGAAGAGCCCGAAACGGCACTCCTCGCCGACGAGCGCAGGGACATCCTCTACGAGGCGGTGATGCGGCTCTCGCCCGAACAGCGCATGGTGGTCGGCTGCCGCTTCTACTTCGACCTGCCGGTCCACGAGGTCGCCCAGATGATGGGCAAGACCGAAGGGGCCGTGAAAGCCCTGCAGTTCCGGGCGCTCGACCATCTGCGGCGCGTGCTGGCCCCGGAGTTGGCGCGGTCCTAGGCGGCGGCTCATCGCCGGCCGGGGCTCACTTCCGGTAGTAGGCATCCCCCGCGCAGGAGCGGCACAGGGTCCGGCCGTCCACGACGACCTCCCGGCGGTCCTTGACCGATTCGCCGCACTCTTCGCAGTCCACGCTGGCCTTGGGCGGACCAGGCAGGTCCTCGATGGGGATGTCGACGGTCACGGGTGCCCACACGAACAGCGCGTCGTCCGCCCAGTCTTTCCAGAACTCGATGGGATCCGTGTCGCGGCCGGCGTGCGGTACGTCGGGGTGCGGAGCCAGACGGACGGCCTTGCCGGTGGCCAGGTCCACGAAGGTGGCGGCCATCTTGCCGTAGTCCTTCCACTTGAGGCGCCGGCGGCCCATGGTAGCGCCGCACACCACACCGACGGCGTCGCTGGCGCAGCGGTCGATCTCCACGTAGACCATGAGGTCGCGGTAGGAGCGGGGGTCGTCGATGCCGATCAGGGAGCATCCATAGCGGGCCATGCGGACCCCCATGACCATCCCGTGGCAGAGGTGCCCGTGGTAGGCCTGGGCATCGGCGAGATCCTGTTCGATGGGGCGCAACGCAACCTCCTTGTGTGCCGCCTGCGGCTATGCGGATGAGTATAGACCCGCACGCCCCGGAGACATCCGGCCCGGTGGTATGCTGCGGCCCGGACACATATCGTTCGAGTGATGGAGCCCGCCGTGAAGAAGATCGACTTCGAAGTGCATTTCGCCACGCAGAGTTGGGTCGACGCGCTCTACGCCAACGAGGACTTCCCGCAGTTCCGGCACGACCCGGCGAGCAAGAACCGGCGCCTCTTCTACTTCCCCGGGGCGGGCGAGCCGTACGGCGACGTCATCATCGACAAGCTACTCGAGCTGGGCGAGCCGCGCCTCAAGCTGATGGACGAGGCCGGCATAGACATGGCCGTGATCTCACTGACGTCACCGGGGATCGAGCGCTTCGAGACCAAGCGGAGCGTCGAGCTGGCCAGGGAGGCCAACGACGTGCTGGCCGCCGCCTGCGATGCCCATCCGGACCGCTATGCCGGCTATTGCGCGCTGCCGGTCCGGGATGTGGACGCATCCGTCAAGGAGCTGGAGCGGTCGGTCAAGGATCTGGGACTGGTCGGCTGGAAGACCCACTGCAACTACGGCGACATCTACCTGGACGACAAGCGCTTTTGGCCCATCCTGGCCAAGTGCGAGGAGCTGGACGCCCCCATCTACCTGCATCCCACGATGTCGAAGATGGAGGAGCTCCGCACGTACGGCGTGGCCCTTGCCGGGCCGCCCTTCGGCTTCGGCGTGGAGACCGCCCTGGTGATGTACCGCCTGATCCTCAGCGGCGCCTTCGACGCCTTCCCCAAGCTCAAGCTGGTGCTCGGCCACTACGGCGAGTTCCTGCCGTTCCTGATGCACCGCATCGACTGGGCGTACGCCCGGCCGCACGTGGTAGCCGACATAGGGGCGACACCGCAGCTGAAGCGTCGCCCGAGCGACTACCTGCGCGAGAACATGTGGGTCTCCACCAGCGGCAACTACCTGCCGGCCGCCTTCCAGTGCACCAAGGACACGCTGGGGATGGAGCGCATCCTGCTCGGGACCGACCACCCGTACGACAGCATGCAGGAGTGCATGGGCTTCTTGGAGGGTCTGGGCCTGAGCGAGGCCGAGCGGACGATGCTCTACGAGAGCAACGCGGCGGCGCTGGGGGTCAAGCTCTAGGAGAGTGGCTGCGCGGCGCTGCTGCGCGGGGCGGAGCCTCTCACCAGCCGCACGTGGTTCCCCGACCATATGATTGTGCGAGATATCGCACAATCATATGCGGAAGAACGGAGCATCGGGACTGGTCACGCCGAGGGCCGCGCGGCTCGGCGCCACCGCGGGCCGGGGCCACCGCGGCTCGGCGCTACTCCGCCGGTCCGGCGCCGTCAGCCTCGGCGACGACCGGGTCCACCCAGTCCGCGAAGTGGCGCTGGAACACTTCCTCCAGCGCCTGGTCGGCCTCGGCGGCCACCGCCTGGTAGCGCTCCATCAGGTCGCGGGCCTCGGGGGTGATGACCGAGCCGCCGCCGGTGGTGCCGCCCACGCTGCGGTCGAGCAGCGGGAAGCCGAGACGCTCCTCGGCGGCGTGGATGATCCGCCATGCCTTGTTGTAGGACATGCCGAGTTCCATCGCCGCCTTGCGGAGCGAGCCGGTCTCCGCGACCCCTTTGAGCAGACGGGCGGGGCCGTCGCCAAAGGCGCGGCCCCGGTAGTCCAGCCATAGCTTGTACTTGAGTTGCACCCAGTCGTTCCGATCGTTCGAAGGCTATCCGGACGAGGCACCCCCTGCGCCGTCATCGGGCGGGGGAGCGGCCGCAGCCGCCTGCACCGCCGGGGCTGCCTGCGGCGCCGAAACGGCCGCGGAGAGATAGATCTCCGTCCCGCAGTAGGGACAGCGTACCAGCCCCTTGCCCGCCAGTTCCAGACGGCCCCCGCAGTTGGGGCAGGTGCCGTCCTTGATCTGCGCCGCCTCGGCCGAGACGATCTCGCCGCGCTGCCAGTTGACGTAGCCTCGGAAGAGGTCCTTCCCGATGAGGGCGTAGATGTAGTCCCGCACCTGGTCGCGGGTGAGGTTGCCCTCGATGGCCAGGTCGGGGATGGTCACCTTGCCCCGGGTCATCACGGAGTTGAGGATGTTCCGTTCCTTGTCCGCCGAGCTCTCCGCTTTCACCTCGCCGCGCGAGCTCATGAGGAAGTAGATGCCCGTCGCGAGGAAGGGCAGCGAGACCAGCACGAACGCCAGCGAGACACCCGTGGCCCGGGATCCGGACGCCAGCGCGGTGCCGAGCCAGATGTCGACACCGATGCTGACTACGATGAGAACTATCCCGATGATGCGAGAACGCATGTTTCCTCCTGTCTCCCCCGTCTATCCCGCGTGGAACCCGCCGCCGCCGCCTCCACCCGAGAAGCCGCCGCCGAAGCCGCCGCCTCCACCCGAGAAGCCGCCGTGGCCGGAACCGGTGCTCGAGGGAGCCGACGTCAGGACGCTCGACACGTTGCTCAGACTGTTGAACAGGCCGTCGGAGATGGTGTCCAAGCTGAAGCCGCCGCCGCCCACGTTGGGCACCCCGGCACCGCCGCCGAGACCGCCCGAGATAGGTCCGCCGACGGGTCCGCCCATGTTCACCGGGATGAAGATGGGCGGGTGATACCAATACGGGGACGGGACGTCCAGACCCTGGAAGCGCCGCACCCACTCCTTCTCCACGCCGAAGGCGATCGCGTAGGCGAGGTACTTGTCGAACGTCTCCTTGGCCGTCGGCACGTCCTGGAACCGGGTGAGGT
This sequence comes from uncultured Actinomycetes bacterium, assembly GCA_903873715.1. GTDB lineage: Bacteria > Actinomycetota > Thermoleophilia > RBG-16-64-13 > RBG-16-64-13 > CAIQPS01. The sequence continues at coordinate 4,895 of CAIQPS010000131.1, read as the reverse complement.
CGCGCAGGTAGTTGCGGAACGCCTGCCACTTGCGCACTTCCTGCGAGCCGGCCGGCGTGCGCTGCGGCATGAACGGGCTGAAGCACCACACGATGATCACCGAGACGACGGTGCCGAACACGAAGTAGCCCCATCCTCCGATGTCGAGCAGGCCGAAGATGGCGCACAGGACGCCGAGGACGACCCCGGCGAGCGTGCCGTACCCCATCCAGCGGCTGCGCACGGCTTTCGGGCTACGACTGAAGAGGCCGGCCGTGACCACGCCCGTGTAGATGTCGCCTGTGATGCCCGCGACGTGAGTGTAGAAGTGGTTGGTGAGCTGCTTGGAGGTCACCTGGTCGGGGTGGTCGGAGAAGAGGGCATCGGCCACCTTCCTTTCGAACCCGCCCAGATCGTCGAGGGACTTGGTGCGCGTGAAGATGGTCTCACCCTTGCCGAAGACGCCCTCCCGCGGCTTGTCGGTCATCTCGATGTAGCCGCGCCGGGCCAGGTCGACGATGGTGGCGATCACCTCTTTGGTGTCCACCTTCTCGTCGATGAGTGCCCCGGCCAGGGCCGGCGATAGCGCCGAGGGCGGCTCGCTCACGTAGCTGGCGTAGGTCTTGGCCGGGTCGTCACGACCGCGGCGCCGCCAGATGAGGAGCATCCCCAGGAAGAAGATGATCGGCAGGATCAGGCCGACCTTGGGGACGATGAACGCGGCGATCCGCCGGGCGGTCCAGGTGTACTTGACGACGCCTTTGGGGAAGCCGGAGACGATCCAGAACTCGGTGTAAGCCGGGATGTCGCTGGCTTCGTAGACGATGGTCCTCGTGTCGGGGGCGGACGCCGTGTACGGGACGCCGATGCCGGTCTGCACCGCCATGCTCATCTTGTCCGTGGGGACGTCGGCGGGCAGCTTGACCGTGGTCCGCACCTTGCCGATGGGCACCGGGGTCTCTGCGTCGAACACGTGCCAGCGCAGCTCGTCGCCCTGGTCCCAGAACATGATCTCGTCGACCGCCCGATAGTGGAACGTCCATGTGTACGAGGTGTCGGTGAGATCGAAGTGCACGATGATGTACTTGTATCCGCCCGAATCCTCGGTGCTGTACGTGCCCGGCGTGTCGCCCTGGGGCAGCTCTTTGCCGTCCTGGTCGTAGACCTTGAGGTCCGCGAAGCCGTTGAGCGAGCCCATCGGGATGTCGCGGGAGACGTAGTGGTAGTTGCCGGAGAAGACGAACGTCACCTTCTCGTCGACGATGACGTCGCCGTTCTTCTGGATGTCGAGGACGGTGTCGTCGTTGCTGATGCTCCAGTCCTTGGCCTGGGCCGGCGAGGCGGGGGCCAGGAACAGGAACGCCATTGCGAACAGAGCCGCCAAGAGGGCGGCCGGGATGAGCCGGCGCGCTGCCGCGGCGCGCCGCACCGAGCCGACGCCCTGCGGCGAGCCGGCGCGGCACAACGAGCCCGCGCGGCGCAGCCCGCCGGCGCGGGAAAGACCACCTGCACCCGTCACTTCTTGTCCTCCTGGGCCTTGCCGCCTTCGGCCTGCGCCTCCGCTCCGGCGGGCGCCGCCGCCATGGTGTTGCCGCAGTTGGGACAGAACTTGGAGTCGGCGGGGACTTCGGTGCCGCACTTGGAACACTTGACCGTGGCTTCCAGGTTGTAGCCGCAGTTGGGGCAGAACTTGCTGCCCACCGGGACGTCCTGCTTGCAGTTGGGGCAGCGCATCTTGGGCTGGGCTCCGCCGGCCATGGCCTGCTGCAGCATGCCGGGGATCATCATGCCCAGTCCGGCGCCGGTGCCGAGACCGAGCCCGGCCGCGGCGGCCGAACCGAGGTCGCTGCCGCCGCCTCCACCGCCCCCAGCACCCTTCGCCAGGTCGCCGATGGCCTGCGCGGCCTTGAACTGGAAGTAGCGGTCCATGCCGCCGACGGCTTCCATGCCCGACCGCTCGTCGATGCGCTTCTGCACCTCGTCCGGCGGGGTGATGGCGTTGATGATGAAGTCCACCACAGCCAGCCCGTACTGGGCGAAGTCGTCCTTGATGCGGGCCTTCATCCCGGCGCCGAGCTCGTCGAAGTAGCGGGGCAGGTCGAGAACGGAGTCGAGGGTCTCACCGAGGATGTCGGCAAGCCGCCCGACGATGATGCCGCGCAGGAAGTCCTCGATGGAGGCGTTGGTGAAGATGCCCCGGGTGCCGACCACCTTGAGCACGAACAGCTTGGGATCGGTCACCTGGAAGGTGTAGATGCCGTTGGAGCGCAACCGGATCATCTTGAACTCGGAATCCCTGAAGAGGACCGGTTCAGCGGTGCCCCACTTGAGGTCGGTGAAGACCCGCTGGCTGACGAAGTACACCTCTGTGCGGAACGGCGTGTCGCCGAACAGCGGCGTGGTGATCACGGCGGTCAGGAGCGGGATGTTCTGGGTGGCCAACGTGTGCCGGCCGGGGCCGAACACGTCGTAGGCCTTGCCGTCCCTGAAGAAGACGGCCCACTGGTTCTCCCGGACGATCAGCTGCGAGCCCACCTTGAACTCGCCCGAGCCCTGCTCGGGGATGCGGTGCACCATCTCGCTGCCGGTCTCGTCCACGAACTCGATGAGGTTCATAAGGGCCATGGGTTACCTCCCCGCTCCGGTGATGAGATGTTCCCGCTCGGCGAACAGGGTGCCGAGCGCTTCGATCTTGTCCTCGAGTATGCCGATGTCGCTCTTGAGCGTCGGGCTGTCGGCGCTCAGGGCGCCCGCCAGGGTCTCCATCTCGTTGACCCCGGTGACCAGGTCGTTGTCGAACTTGTACAGCTGGTCGAGGATGGCCTCGTCCACTTTGTCGGTGTCGAACAGGCCGGCGTAGCCGTAGTCCGCAAAGCGGATCTTGTCGGTGACGGTCCGCAGCTTGCGTCCGGCCACGTCGATGATGCCCAGCAGGTCCAGGCTGCCCCGGTTGACCAGGTCCAGCTTGACGGCGTCGAGCGCGCCGAGGACCGCGGCCAGCCGCTCGGCCACGAAGAGCCGCTGCGTCTTGTCGGCCTCCCGGCGGAGCTCCTTCTCCTTGTAGCCCTTGTAGCCGGGCATGTGCTCGGCAAGGCGCTCGAACCAGTTCTTGCTTTCCTCGATCCGGTCGTCTATCCCAGACATGGTCTCCACCCCTTTCTTAGCGTCGCGCGCCCGCTTCCCCCGCGGCCGCGCGCCAGTCGCCAACGCTACCAGACCGTCGAACTCCCTGAGCAGGAGCCGCCAGTTCGACTCGTGGATATAGCGAGGGTCCCAGACGGCCGGCACGAACAGGAGCTCCTCCGTGCCGGGCTGCAGCTGGAGGTCGCCGGGCCGCAGGTCGTGGGTCTCGCGGGCCTCTATGGCCATGTGGATGAAATGCGCCAGCCCCCAGGCTTCGCGCCGGCTCACGAGGACGGAGGAGACGGCGTCGCTCACCGGCTCGTCCGGAGCCGGCGGAGCGGAGGGAGCGATAGGGAAGGGTGCGGTCTCCGGGCGGGCTTCGGCCAGCGCTGGACGCAGAGCGCGGGCGGCGGGAGCGCCGGCGGTGACTGTGAGATCGGGCTGGACCTCGGTGAGGCGCACGCCCAACCTCTGCACGACCGCCCGGGCAAGGGAGAAGGCCGGAACGTAGAGATAGGCCGGCCGCGGGCCCGCCGCTCTCCGGATGTAGTCCCATACGACGTCGCCCTCGGGAGTCGCCGCAGGCTGCAGGCGCCACACGGCCAGGTACTGCACCGGACCGGTGACCGTGAGCTCGGTGGTCGTCTCGACGGTGTCCGCAGGGAAGGGTTCCAGACGGCCGCCGGCCAGTTCATGGACCAGGCCGCAGGCGGGGCAGGCGAACATGGCGGCCTCGTCCCCGCCCGCCAACGGGAGCCCGCAACGCGTGCACAGCAGTGGGATGAGATCAGCTCGAGAACGGCTCGTGATATTCCACCTTCCCGCCCGAGGGGGACCTGGACACAAGCAGGAACGCAGCCACACACACTATAACGGCTAATAGGATGCTTGGCATGCGACCCGAAGGCCAGGCGAGGGCGAGCCAGGCGGCGAGAGCCGCCACCACGAGCAAGGCGGCTATCTTGGCGGCCAGGACGGGGCCGCGCCGGCGGCGGGCGGCCGGAGCTTCCGCCGAGTTGACCGTCCCGGTCCGGGCATCGACCACCACGCGATAGGCCGAGTCTCCCACCCGGTAGTCCACCAGCCACAGAGGGTAGTAGAGCAGGCTGACCGACTCGCGGAGGACGAGCATCCGGGTGTGCGGCTCGGCGGCCCCGCTGAAGGGCGTCGACGCGATGGTGCGTCCTTTCGCGGCGACGGCTTCCGGGTCACCCTGGGGCTCGTAGACTGTGGACGACGGATCGACCTCACCTGCCAGCAGAGGAAGGAGCAGTTCGCGGCCGCTGAAGCGGGGCCGGGTGGCTTCCAGGGAGGCGAGGTCGCAGCCCTGCTGGAAATAGCGGCGCTCCTGGAGATGCGGCTCCTGGAACGATTCCTCCTCGACGGCCAGTTCGAGGTGCTCGTCCCACTTCTCGTCGCCCTGCACGAGGTAGGTCCTGGTGCGGAGCTTGGTGCCGAACTCCCAGCCTGCCACCAAGGCCTTGTGTTCCCAGATGGGGACGTGCACGAGGCGCGCCTCCCGCAGCGGGGCGTCGCGGGCGCCGGGCGCCACACCGGGATAGTCGCTGAGCCACCGCCCCGCGATGGAGAGAGCCCGGATGCGATCCACCGTCTGGGGGAACAGCCAGTAAGACACGCCGTCTTCACCCGAGTTGAGGACGCGGACGCCGCAGTGGCCGCACAACAGGATGCGCCGCCCGGCACGAACGCTGAGCGGCCCGGCGCATTGCGGGCAGGAAAGCGAGTGGAGCACCTGCTCGGCGGGCGGGGTCTGCGCGGGCGGCGTGGCGGCG
>CAIQPS010000130.1 GCA_903873715.1 uncultured Actinomycetes bacterium | reverse complement strand
ATGGTGAAGCTGTCCTCGTCGTAGCTGGCGACGGCCCGCTCGCCGGACGCCTTGCCGGCGCCCCAGGCCCGCGCGATCTCGGCCCGCTGCAGGCGGTGGAAGGGTATGTACGCTCCGTAGGAGGCTATTCCGGCCATCACATCACTCTCGCTCGGGTCGCTTCGCTCTCGGCCGATCGCTTACTTCGCGAGGACGATCTCGCCCAGATAGACGTCTTTGGAGGTCTTGGCTTCGCAGCTCGCGGCTTTGTAGCCGGCGGCGGCCACGTCCACCGTGAAGATGGTGTTCGCGGGCAGGCCTTCCACCTCGAAGTCGCCGAAGCCGTTGGTCTTGACGGTCCAGGTCTTGCCGTCGGCCGTCAGCTTGACGTCGGCGCCCACGGCCACTTCGTCCACGTCGCCGAGGATGACCGTGCCGGCCACGAACTTCTTGGGCAGCTTGATGTAGGTGACCTTGTCCTTGAGCTTGTACTCCGGGTGCATGGCCTCGGTCTTGCCGGACGCCACCAGCTTGGAGACCGCGCTGTCGGGGTCGTCCAGGTCACCGAAGACCAGGGCGCCGGACGGGCAGGATTCCACGCAGCGGGGCTCGGGCTCGCCTTTGTCCAGCAGGTGGGCGCACATGGTGCACTTCTGCGGGAGCTGGGCTTCCTCGTTCCACTCGATGCAGCGGTAGGGACACGCGTCCACTATCTGCTTCTGCCCCTTGGCTTTCACCGGATCGATGATGACGATGCCGTCGGCCCGCTTGTGCACGGCGCCGTTGGACGCCGCCTTCGCGCAGTTCGGCGAGTCGCAGTGCTTGCACATCACCTTGACGTAGTTGACCTTCACATGCGGGTACTGGCCGCGCTCGAGCTCGAGCAGCTTGGTCCAGTTGCCGCCGCTCATCGGCTGCGGGGCGGCATAGCCCGGGTAGTCGTTGCCGGCGTGTTCGTCACGGCAGGTGAGGAAGCAGTTGTAGCACCCCACGCAGCGATCGACGTTGATGACCATCCCATACCTAGTCATGGTGCTTATGCCTCCCACTTGCAGACTTCGACGAGAAACGACATGTTGGCTTCGCCGTAGGCGTTCTTGCTGGTCATGCGCGACGGCGACAGGAGGTTCACGCATCCGCCCCTGTCGACGCTGTCCGCGTTACCCGGCTCCAGCGGGTCGTACTTGGCGCCCGCCTGGTAGGAATGCACCAGCCCCGGGCGGCAGCGTTCGGTGACCAGAGCGACACCCAGCACCTTCGCCCGGTCGTTGTAGGCCATGACGATGTCGCCGTCCTTGATGCCCCGGGCTTCGGCGTCGGCCGGGTTCATCCTGAAGGGCCAGTACGCGTAACCGTCCTTGATGATGCGGTGCTGGCGGATGTCGTCCAGCCACTTGATCTTGTTGTCCTGGTGCGTGTGGTACGAGTATTTGGCGTGCGGCGTCATCATGATGAGCGGGTACTTGTCCACGAGCCCCTTGGTCTCGTGACCCTCGAAGAGTGGGATGTACCGCGGCATCGGCGGCCGTTCCTCGTCGTCCGGGAAGCGCTCCTGCAGACGGGTGCGGATGAACTCGATCTTGCCGCTCGGCGTGGCCAGCTGGGTGGACTTGTCGGTGCCCATGAGCGGGTTGAAGCGGTCCGGAGTGTCGACCGGCCGGCCTTCGTAGTACCACTTGTTGGAGACGGTGGGCTTGTAGTCTTCGGGCAGCGACGGCACCACGAAGTAGCCCTTCTCCTTGAAGGCCTCGTATGTCGTGTACTTCGGCAGGTCGGTGTAGTCGAAGACCTTCTTGATCCAGTCCTCTTCGGAGTTGCCCTCGCTGTATTCCTCGAGGAAGCCGAGACGGTCGGCAAGCTCGCAGTAGATCTGGTAGTCGGGCTTGGACTCCCACAGCGGCTCGATGCACTTCTGCTGGTACATGAGGATCCGGTGGTTGCAGTTGACGTTGCCGTTGCCGTAGCCGCCCGGCTGCGCCCACTCGGAGATGTCGGCGTGCTCGAAGTTCGTGGACGCCGGGAAGATCAGGTCGCCGAACTTGGTCTCACTCTGCCAGTGGCAGTCCTGCATCACCACGAACTCCAGCTTGGGCGACTGGTACATGCGCACCCATTTGCTGGTGTCGGTCATGGTGGAGATGAAGGAGCCGCCGTGGCGGTGGATCATGCGGATCTCTGCGCCGTTCGGGCCGGGCTCGGGATACTGCATGGGCTTGAACTGCTGCTCGGGGTACTGCACGCAGAAGCCTTCGCCCAGCCACTCGATGTGGCCGTCAAGGATGGCTTCCGGCAGCATGATCCGGTACACCCGCTGGCTCACCGTGTTGCGCTCGGGGAAGGTGGCCTGCTTGGCCACCAGGCCGAAGACGTCCCAGCCCATGTCGGAGTAGCCGGCGCTCTTGAAGCTCATGTCGAGCGGCGCGCCATGGGCGGTGCCGCCCCACAGGTTCACGCCGTCCTTGCCGATGCCCATCATGGCCGCCAGATGGATCATGAGGCTGCACCACTCGGTGGCAAAGGAGTTGCGGCAGGCGCCGGCGGTGCCGTACTGGGTGCCGGTGGCGAGCATGCTCTTCTTGGAGGCCCACTGCTTGGCTACGGCCTTGATGGTGTGCGCCGGGATGTCGCAGATGGGAGCGGCCCACTCAGGGCTCTTGGCGATGCCGTCCTCACCCTCGCCCATGATGTAGGCCTTCCACTCGTCGAAGTGGACGGTCCGGTTCTCGATGAACCAGTGGTCGTAGGTGTCGTCGGCGATCCACTGGTAGGCGATGGCCTGCGCCAGAGCCGCGTCGGTTCCCGGCCGCGGCGCCAGCCACTTGTCGGCCATATGGGCCGAGGTGGAGTTGCAGTACGGGTCGATGAAGATCCCACCGATGCCCAGTTCGCGCAGCCACTCCCGCCAGATGACCGTCTCCTGGCCGCCGTAGCCGCCGGCGGAGGTGTTCGGGTCCACCGACCAGTAGATGACCTGCTCGGTGTGCTTCATGGCCTCCGCGAGCATGTCGAAGGCGTCGCTCTGGCCGAAGCGCCAGTACCAGCCCCAGGTGTGCATGGAGCCCCAGTGCCAGCCTTCCCAGGAGTCCGGGTTGTCCAGCAACTGGGTGTAGCCCAGGATGTTGAAGAACCGGGGCATGGGGCCCATCTTGTAGTAGAGGAGCCCGTAGTTGTGGTGGGAGGAGACGAAGGAGGTGACGGCCGCCGGGCCGTAGGTCTCCCGGATGCGGGTGATCTCCTTGACCCAGATGTCGTACGCCTCGTCCCAGCTGATACGGACGTATTCGTCCTTACCGCGCAACTCCGGGTGCCGCTCGCCGTCGGGGTCGAAGTTCTTGCGCTTCATCGGGTACTTGATGCGGTTCTCGGAGTAGACCCGCATGCGTTCCGCGATGTTGAACGGGTTGATGGTCGTCTTGCGCGGGTCCGAGAACTTCTTGCCCTTGGCCTCGATGGTCCAGCGCCCGCCGTCTTCTTCGGTCAGCCGAAGAGGCCGCATCCGGGTTATGACCCCGTCCTCGACCGTGACCTTCAGCATGGCCCCGATCCCGCAGTTTATGAATTCCTGTTCAGCCATATCTCTTGCTCACTCCATCACTCTCTGTTTACCGGCGCCGTCTCTTCGCCGCCCGCCTAGGACCATCCCGGTCCGAACAGTTTGTGGCTCTTCTTGCTCATGTCAGGCCTTCGCCTACCCGCGATCCTCTACGCGTCCCACTTGGCGATCTCGACCAGGCACGAGTTCTGGGCCTCGCCCGGTACGTTCTTGGAGACCATCCTGCCGGGTGACAGCAGGTTGACGCAGCCACCGCGGTCGGGGCTGCCGGCGACACCCGGTTCCAGCGGGTCGTACTTGGCCACGGCCTCGTAGGAGTGGACCGTGCCGGGCCGCATGCGCTCGGTGACGATCGCGGCGCAGATGACGGTGCCGCGGTCGTTGAAGACCTTCACCAGGTCGCCGTCCTTGATGCCGCGGGCCTTGGCGTCCGCCGGGCTGATGCGCACCGGCCAGTAGGCGTATCCACCGATCTTGATGCGGTGCTGCCGGATGTCGTCCAGCCAGTAGCTCTTGTTGTCGTTGTGCGTGTGGTACGAGAACCGCGGGTGCGGGCTGATGAGCTGCAGCGGCCACTTCTCGACCAGCCCCTTGGTGTCGTAGCCCTCCCAGCTCGGGATGTACCGGGCCATCGGCGGGCGTTCCTCGTCGTTCGGGTCGAACTCCATGAGCGTCTGGGCGACGAACTCCACCTTGCCGCTCGGCGTGGCCAGGTTCGGGCCGTTGAACGGCGGGCCGGGGGGCGTCCGCTTCTCGGAGGGCACGTCCGCGTCGCGGCCTTCGTAGAACCAGCGGAACGAGACTTTCGGCTCCTCGTCGTCGGGCCGCGAAGGCACCACGAAGTAGCCCTTCTTCTGGAACTCCTCGTAGCTGATGTACTTGGGCAGGTCGGACTTGTCGAAGACTATGCGGTTCCAGTCCTCGATGCTGTGGCCCTCGGTGTACTCGTCCTTGAAGCCGAGCCGCTCGGCGAGAAGCGTGTAGATCTCGTAGTCCGGCTTGGATTCCCACAGCGGCTCGATGCACTTGTGCTGGTAGATGCAGATGCGGTGGTTGGCGTTGAAGTCGTTGAACCCGTAGCCGCCCGCCGCGCCCCACTCGGATAGGTCTGAATGCTCGAAGTTGGTGCTGGCCGGCAGGATCACGTCGCCGAACTTGGTCTCGCTCTGCCAGTGGCAGTCCTGCATCACCACGAACTCCAGGTTCGGGTGCTGGTACATCCGCACCCACTTGTTCGTCTCGGTCATGGTGCTGATGAACGAGCCGCCGTGGCGGTGGATCATCTTGATGGGGGCGCCGTTCGGCCCCTCCTCCGGGCAGGTGAAGCGATGGAACTGCTGGTCTATGGAGTTGCCGCAGAAGCCTTCTCCTATCCAGCTCACCGGCGGGTTCATCACGATGTCGGGCAGCAGGATGCGGTAAGTCTTCTGGGTGACCGGGTTGTGGAAGGGGAAGTACGACTTCTCCCCCACCGTGCCGAAGGCGTCCCAGCCGTTGTCCGAGTAGCCGAACATGTGGAAGCCCATGTCGAGCGGGGAGCCCTTGCCGGTGCCGCCCCAGAAGTTCACGCCGGGCTTACCGAACCCTTGCATGCTCATCAGGTAGATGCAGAGCCGGGTCCACTCGGTCGCGTAGGCCTGCCGGCACGCGCCGGCCGCGCCGAAGATGCTGGCGGTGGCGAGCATGGTCTTCTTGGACGCCCACTCCCGCGCCAGAGCCGTGATGGTGTGGGCCGGGATGTCGCAGATGGCCGCAGCCCACTCGGGCGTCTTGGCGATGCCGTCCTCACCCTCGCCCAGGATGTACTTCTTCCATTCGTCGAACCCGTAGGTGCGGTTCTCCACGAAGAAGTGGTCGTAGGTGTCTTCCTTCAGCCACACGTAGCCGATGGCCTGAGCCAGGGCCGCGTCGGTGCCCGGCCGCGGCGCCAGCCACTTGTCGCCCATGGTGGCCGCGGTGCAGTTGTTGTGCGGGTCGATGACCACGAACTGGATGCCCATCTCTTTCATCCAGTGGCGCCAGATGAGGTTCTCCTGGCCGCTGTACATGTAAGAGGTGCTGTTCGGGTCCACCGACCAGAAGATGATCTGCTCGGTGTTCTTGAGGGCGTCCTGCAGAAGCTCGGACTGCTCGCAATGGCCCAGGCGCCACCAGTAACCCCAGGTGTGCGTCGCGCCCCAGTGCCATCCCTCCCAGCTGTCCGGGTTGTCGAGGCACATGCTGTAGCCGAGGATGTTGAAGAAGCGCCCCAGCGGGCCCAGCTTGTAGTGCAGGAAGCCCCAGTTGTGGTGGGACGAGGTCATGGCGGTGATGGCCGCCGGTCCGTATTCCTCCCGGATGCGCTCGATCTCGCCGGAGACCAGGTCGAGGGCCTCGTCCCAGGTGATGCGGACGTACTCGTCCTTGCCTCTCAGTTCCGGGTGGCGATCCCCGTTGGGATCGAAGTTCTTGCGCCGCATCGGGTACTGGATGCGGTTGTTGTACACACGCTGCCGCTCGGGCACCTCCCAGGACTGGAGGGTCGTCTTGCGGGGTGGGGTGTACTTCTTGCCCCGCGCGTCGATCGTCCAGGAAGGCGCGTCCGTCTCATCGAAGATGATGGGCCGCATCCGCTTGATCACGCCGTCCTCGACGTACACCCGCACGGGGCCGCCGACCGTACACTGTGTGAACACCTGCTCTTCAGACATCCCGCTCACTCCCGTTGGCCGAATGTGGATGCCTGCCTCCGGTCCGGGGGGACGGCCGGAGGCAGGCGCGTAGGGGGCCGGTCAGGAACTGACCGCTCAGAGCTCCACGAACTGGATGAACACCGGGTTCTGCACCGGGAGTTGCGCCAGTTCGGTCAGGTCGCCGGTCTCGTGGTCGACGGCGAACGTGCGGAGCACGTCGGCCGGACGGTCGGGGACCATCAGGAACGAGCCGTCGGGCGACAGGGTCATGCACCGAGTCGCGTTGGCCGGGTCGGTCGGGCACTTGCTCACGTCGACCTTGCCGCGCCGGTCGAGGTGGCCGGTCTCGGAGATGGCGAACCACACGATGTCGTCCTCGCCCCGGTTGTTCATGTAGACGAACTTACCGTTGGGCAGGATCTGGATGGTCGCCGGCTCGTTGCGGCCGGTGAAGCCGTGCAGGGTGCTCTTCTTGTCGATGTACTTCAGCACGCCGGTCTCGGTGTCGAAGTCGAACGACCAGATCTCATCCGAGAACTCGCAGGTCATGAACATGCGGCCGGTGTTCTTGTCGAACACGGCGTGGCGCGGGCCCGTGCCGAGCGGGCACTGGAACACAGAGGCGAGCACCAGTCTGTCGCCGCCGAGGCGATAGACGTAGATGCGCTCGCCGGCCTTCTCACAGACGATGAGGAACCGGCTGGTGGGGTCGACCACCACGATGTGCGAGTGCGGGCTCGCCTGAGCGTGGCCACCGCCCTGAGGGGAGCTGTTGGGGTCGTTGCCGTGCCCGGTGAGCACGTGGACGTCAGTGGCCTCGCCGATGGAGCCGTCCGCGTTCAGCGGGTACTGGACGACGGTGGAGTCGTCGTAGAGGAACGTGTTGACCCACTTGCCGTCCTCGGTCTCGACCACTTTGATGACGTGCTCGAAGAAGCCGTGGTTGGCGGTGAAGAGGTACTTCTCGTCCGGGCCCACGCAGACGGAGGCCGGGTTGGCGCCCAACGCGTACTGCGAGTTGAGGAAGGTCAGAGCGCCGGTCTTCTGGTCCACCTTGAACGACATGATGGTCGAGGACGGGCGCTTGGGCCCGCGGCCGTCGGTCTTGCGTTCGTCGACCGAATAAAGGGTGCCCGACTTGGGCGCGTAGGCCAGGAAGCCGGCGCGCTTCGGCGTGTCGATGCTGCCGCCTTCGACCGGGGTGATGGTCTTCCCGTCTTTGCTGACCTCGAAGATGTCGATGCCGCCGCCGGAGAAGTCCCCGATGTGGTTACGTCCCACGTATGCGAGTAGCTTGCCCATGCCGTGTCTCCTACACTCTCGGTCGGTGTCTCAGATCTTGTCCGGCACGCCGGGAAGATCGGGGTACTTGGCAGCCACTTCGAGGACGCGCGGATCCTGCAGGCACTCGAGATAGCCGTTGTCGTAGACCAGCTTGCCGTTGACCTTGAGGGTGGCGTTGCGGATGTCCGCGGTGATGTGCGGATAGTAGTTGTAGTTGGCGTTGGCCGGCGCGGAGCCCACGTGCCAATGCAGGTTCGACGTGTGCGAGTGGTCGATGATCCGCTTGTAGATGGCGTTCGGGCACTCGGCGTCGGTGACGCACGCGTTCGGGTGGATGCCGAAGTGGAACGTGTCGAACTTCCAGATGCCGTCGCCGACTTTGCCTTCCATCATCTTGAGATAGCGGTTTATGGCGTCGGCTTCCTTGCCACCCGAGATCTTGGCCATGCGGCTGTCTTTGACGTCGACGCGGACGTCTTTCTCCCATGCCGGCGGCAGGCCCATGTAGCGGGACCACCAGGGGAGCATGCAGTTGAAGTAGAAGACGCCGTTGACGTCTTTGCTGTTGATCGGCGGGTGCACCCACTCCGGGTACGGGATGTAGTGGCTGGCATCACGGCGCCAGGAGTTGTAGGGCATGCCGGGGATGCCGGCCCGCTGCACAGGGTCAAGAGAGTAGCCCTCGAGTTCCGTGCCGTTGGGGTCGGTCATGTTCCACTTGGCTTCGTGGGTCATGAACGGGTCGGAGCTGACGTGGCGCACCATGACGACCAGGTCGTGCGGGGTCTGGGCCCACTTGGTCATGAGGAGCGAAGCGGTGACCGGGAACATGCGGACGTACCAGGTCTTGACCTCTTCGATGTACTTGCGGAACTCGGCCACCTCTTCGATGGCCAGGTCGAGGGAGGTGTTGATGAACAGGTCGGCGTTGGCGATGGCGCCCTTGACGATGGGGGGCAGACGCCACTCGTGGGCCTTCATGACCTCGTCGATCCACAGGATCGAGCAGTTGGCGCCGCGGGACTGGACGACAGCCTGCATCCAGTTGACGGCCTGCTCGTCCACCCAGTTGTCGCTGCCGTAGAGGCCGTCGGTGTGCGCCAGGATGACCACTTCCATGCCCGGCTTCACCTGGGCGTCGTAGTCCACCATCTGGATGAGCGAGTTCAGCGCCGCCTTAGGGATGCCCAACTGATGACTCATGCTTCCTCTCCTTTACTCTTTGACGCTGTTCGGTTTGACCGGGAAGGCGATCTGCCATTCAGGGATGCCTAGATCCTGCATGACCTTCCGCCTGAGTCTCCACAGGTAGGAGGCGAGCTGGTCGCGCTCCTTGGGGCTGAGGACCGAGAAGATGCGCTCGTCGGTCTTGTTGTAGAGGGACTGGTTGAGCACGTCGAGGCCCTTCTCGGTGAGCCGGACCTCCACCTTCGATTTGCCGGAGCCCTTGGACCGCGTGACCAGTTCGTCGGCTTCCATCCTCTTGAGCATCTCGGTGACCGACTGGACCTCGCGGAAGAAGTGCCTGGCTATCTCCACGGGCGTCGAATGTCCCCCGTTGTTCTGGATGATCCAGAGGATGGCCCGCCTCTCGTTGCTGATGCCGTAGCGCATGTAGTCGATCTGCCGGGCCCGCAGGATGGCGTCCTTGGTCTGAGCGATCAGCGTCCAGAGCATGAAGAACTCGTCGGAGGAGACTGATTCATCTTCAGCGGGCATGCAGGCCTCTGTTCCTGGTCGGGTGTTTCATTCCGGCGCCCCGTGCCTACCTTGGTGCGTATACGAGTTCGTATACGAACTAGATGAGCACACGGTATCGCCCCTGGATACGAAAGTCAATAGGCCCCGAGCGGGCGGCGTTCCTGATGCCCAGGGAGCCGCCCAGAAGAGCTGCATCCCGGGAAAGCGCGGTCCGGAGGGGACCAAGACCGCGCTCGCCCGGGATGCGATCGCCGGGTGGCTGGGGGTCAGCCGGCGTACATGAGACCGGGCAGCCAGGTGGACAGCCAGGGCAGGAAGACCACGAGGATGAGGAAGATGAGCATGGTGGCCACGAAAGCCCAGCATCCCTTGAAGATGGTGTACATCGGCACCTCCTTGTGCATACCCGCCAAGGAGAACACCACCACCCCCACAGGCGGCGTGATGCAGCCGATCATGATGCAGAGGACCGCGATGACGCCGAGTTGGAGCGGATCGAAGCCGAGATCTGTAAGGATGGGGAAGAAGATCGGCAGCGTGATGATCATCACCGACCAGATGTCCATGAGCATGCCCAGGATGAAATACAGGATGATGACCAGCAGCATCACCAGCCACTTGCTGAGACCGGCGTCGACGAGGGCGTTCGACATGGCCGGGGCCACCTCGCTGGTGGTCAGGAAGTGGCTGAAGAACTGCGCCCCGAAGATGAGCAGCAGGATCATCGCAGAGATCCGGGTGGCTTCGACAAGCGAATGCCAGACCATCTTCAGCGAGAACCGCTTGTAGAAGATGCTCACGACGATGACGGCGATGCTGCCTGCCGCGCCTGCCTCCGTAGGCGTGAAGAGACCGGTGAGCATGCCCCCCATCACGAAGAGGAACACCACCAGGATCCCGATGATGCCTTTCAGCGACACCAACCGCTGCACCCAGGAGGCCTTCGGCTGCACCGAGCACAGGGTGGGGTCGATCTTGCATTGCATCGCGATCTGCACCATGAACATGATGGTCAGCACGATCCCCGGGAGGATCCCAGCGATGAACAGCGCGGCGATGGACGTCTGGGTGATGAAGCCGAACACCACGAACGCAGTGCTCGGCGGTATCAGGATCCCGAGGTTGCCCCCGGCCGCGATGGCCCCGAGCGAGAAGTGGTCCTTGTAGCCGTACTTGCGCATCTCGGGGAGAGCGGCCTTGTCCATGGTGGCCGCCGTGGCGATGTTGTCGCCGCAGACCGCACCGAAAGCCGCACACGTGCCGACGGTGGCCATGGCCAGACCACCGCGCAGGTGCCCCACGAACTTGTTGAAGGTCCCGAAGGCGCTCTCCGTCACCCCACCTTGCCCCGCGATGATGCCCATGAGCACGAAGAGCGGGATCACCACGAGATATTGCGAGTTGCCCACCCGCCACACCGTGGTGGCCATGGTGTTGAGCGAGGCGTCGAGGCCCCTGGAGAGCCAGATACCGACGAAGCCTGCGATCATCAGGGAAAGGCCGACGTGCATCCTCAGGAACATGAGGACGAAGAAGATGCCTGCGCCGATGACGCCTATGGCCCAAAGCGGCAGTTCTGTCATTTCTCCACCGCCTTCATCGCCGGGGCGGAGAACGCTTCACCCACGGCTCGCAAGAACTTTGCGACGTACACCGGGATCATCGTGAGTATCCCGAAGGCCGCCAGGTATGTGAACGGGAACAGCGGGACGAACAGGTTGCGCATGCGCTGATGCGCGTTCTGATAGGTGATGCCGAGCTTCACGAGCTGCCAGCACAGGATGACGAAGATGGCGATGCCGAGCAGGTAGACGACGGGAGCGATGAACTGCTGCACCCTTCGCGGCAGATACCTGATGATGATCTCCACCGTCATCTTCTCGTGCCGCCCCATGTGCTCGATCCCGAGGACCAGGAACGTCATGACCACCAGGCCCAACTGGGTGAGTTCCGTGGACCCTTTGAGGGGCGCATTGAAGAAGCGGCGGCCGATGATGGACCAGATCATGGTCAATACCAGTACCGCCAAGGCTGCGGCGCCGACGTAGGCAAGCCAGGTGTAGATGGGTTTTATGAAGGCCTCGATCGAGTCGGCGACCTTGCCAAGACCCGACGAGGGTATGGCCGCCGCTCCTTCGTGATGTCCGTGTTCACTCATGTTCTTCCTCCGATGGGAGAGATCGGCCCTGGCCGCAAGGGCCAGGGCCGATCGTCAGGCGTCGGCTTACGGGATCATGTACTCGTACTTGGCGCCACCGTGGGCGGCGTCGGTGACGACGATCTTGGCGAGGCCGGCGATGCCGGAGTAGTCGAGCACGCCTTTGGCGGCGTCAGGGATCTCGAGGGCGCCGAGGCTCTTGCCCGAGGCGTCGAAGCCCTCGATCTTGGCCCCGAACGGGCCTTCGGTGGAGACTTCGAACTTCTTGCCGGGGTCGGGCACGATGGTGACGAGCACCTTCTTGCCGCCCAGGTCTTCGAAGAAGATGCCGGTGGTACCGGGAGCGGCCGTGGTGGTGGTCACTTCAGTCGGAGCCATGGCAGCGTACTTCTTGGTGAGTTCCACAGCCTTGTCGAGCACCGCCTGAGCGTCGCCGCCCACGCTCTTCACCCAGGTCGCCCAGACCGGGGTGGCCGCGGCTTTCCAGAGATCCATCTCGGCAGCGGTCGGCACGTAGATGCCGGGGTTGCCCGCACCCTTGTCGGAACCAGCGATGGCGCCCTTGTCTTCCGCCGCCAGCGCTTCGTTAGCCGCGCTGTAGGTACCGGAAGCGGCCTGACCGCTCACGCTCATGATCTGGTCCTGGAGTGCGACCGGGATAGAGTCCCAGACCTTCTTGTTCATGATGATCGCGAACACGCGGTAGAACATGCTGGTCTCGGTCCGGTACTTGGTCACGTCCTTGATACCGGTGATGAGACCGAAGGAGTAGCTGAGGAAGCAGGAATCGGCCATGCCGCGTTCCATGGAGGTCGCCAGCTCGCCGGTGCTGATCTCGACCGGAGTGGCGCCCAGGGCTTCGATCAGCCAGGCTTCGATCTGGCCGCCGGAACGGACCCGCTGGCCTTTCATGTCGGCCGGGACCTTCACCTCTTTGTTCGAGAACAGCTGAGCCGGCGCGATGGCCGCGGTGCCCAGGACTTTGAAGTCCTTGTACTCAGCGGACACCGCCGAGTCGGTCAGGATGTCCCAATAGACTTTAGCGGCCACTTCAGCGCTCGGGAACAGTTCCGGCAGGCCGTAGAAGTCGGCCAACGGGAAACGGCCCGGGGTGGCGTCCGAGGAGCAGGAAGCGATGTCCGCGAGCCCGGAGAGGACCGCGTCCACCTGGTCGGCTTCCTTGACCAGGGTCTCTTCCGCGTACATCTCGATGGTCACGCGGTTGTTGGTGGCTTTGGCCACGGCGTCGGCCCAGGGCTGATAGTAGGCGCCGACGATGCTGGCCCGCGACGGCACGTGGAAGGCCATCTTGAGCTTGAACGTCTGCCCGGTGTCGGGCGCGCCCGCTACGGTGGTGGTGGTCTCAGGCGCCGCGGTGGTCGTGGTCGGCGCGGCAGTCGTAGCCGGCCCCGCAGTGGTGGCGGTCGGCGCCGCTGTGGTGGTCGTCTCCTCGCCGCCACCGCAGGCGGAGAGCAGCAGGCCGAAGCCCAGGATCACCGCCAGCACAAGCACCGCCGCCCATGTCGTCTTCTTCATCTCGCCCCTCCTGATTCGCATCGGTTTCGATCACGTTGAGGTTGTACGGACGTTTCTCGCGCATCAGTCGCCATGTGTCTAATAGCCACCCCCTGAGACCCACGGACACGAGCCCTCGCCGACATCACTACTACGTACAGGACTTCGTATGCGAAGTCAGATGTAGCCATTACCTATGTACAGCGGCCTGCCGGGGTTTTCTATCTCGTTGGTTGGCCAACTTTGGTCGACACTGAGGTATCGTGGGGCCCATGAGCAGTTCGAGGGCAGCACGAACCATCCCGGCACTCAAACGGACCGCCAAGAACGCCCATTTCTGGGGCGTGGTCGTCCTGTTGGCCCTGCTGCTCTTCATCTACCAGGCGTGGCCCTGGGTGCCCATCCACTTCCGGTCCGGCATCTGGTCTGCCTTCAGCTGGCTCTCAGTGCTGGAGCCACTCGTCCTTCACGTGGAGATCCCATTCCACTTCTTCGGCTCGCTGTTCCTCATCCCGGTCGTCTACGGCTCGCTCATGCTCGGGTGGCAGGGGGGCATGTTCGCCTGGTTCGTCTCGCTGTTCTGGTCCATCCCCACCCTTCTCTCCTGGAGCAACGGCGTACATTGGATAAGCCTCGCCCTGCTGCTCATCCCCGTGTTGCTCGTGGCCATCCTCATCGGCGAACGGCGCTGGCGGGAGAGCGAGAGGACGCATTTCGTCGAGCGGGAGCAGGAGCGCAAGGCCTATATCGCCAAGCTCGTCGAAGCCG
This sequence comes from uncultured Actinomycetes bacterium, assembly GCA_903873715.1. Lineage (GTDB taxonomy): Bacteria > Actinomycetota > Thermoleophilia > RBG-16-64-13 > RBG-16-64-13 > CAIQPS01. The sequence continues at coordinate 3,777 of CAIQPS010000130.1, read as the reverse complement.
AGGAGACCGAGCGCCGGCGCATCGCTCAGGAGCTCCACGACGAGACGCTCCAGACGCTCATGGTCATCGCCAACAAATCGGAGGCCCTCGCCCGGGCGGAGACCGATTCCACTCAGGCTCAGGGCAATCTGTGGGTGAAGCAGCAGGTGCTCAGCACCATGGACGACCTGCGGCGCCTGAGCATGAACCTGCGGCCCAGCATCCTCGACAACTTCGGCCTGGTATCCGGGATCAGATGGCTGGTCAACAACAGCAACGCCCAGGACGGCTGCCATGTGGACATCAGTGTCCACGGGGAAGCGCCGGAGATGTCGAGCCTGGCCGAGGTGACCGCGTTCCGCGTGGTGCAGGAGGCGCTCAACAACATCCAGAAGCACTCGGAGGCCGCCGGCGCCGAAGTGACGGTCGATTTCGATACGGACAGGCTCCACATCCAGGTGAGTGACGACGGGGTCGGTTTCGAGCCGCCGGAGCGGCTCGGAGCGTTCGTGGTGGAGAGCAAGCTGGGCGTCATGGGCATGGAGCAACGGGTGACCTCGATAGGCGGGGAGATGCGTCTCGAGTCCTACCCGGGGAGCGGCACCCGCATATGGGTGTCGATCCCGTACGAAGCGTCAGTCCAGGTCGTCTAGGGTCAGCAGCCCTGTCTTGAGCCCCACGAAGATGGCTTCGGTGCGGGAGCGCACGTTCAGTTTCTGGAACACGTCCACGAAGTAGCTCTTCACCGTCGCCTCGGTTATCCCGAGCTTGGCCCCGATCTCCTTGTTCGACAGGCCTTTGGCCGCGAGGCTGAGCACCTCAAGGCCCTTGGCGGACATGCGTTCCGTGGGGACGTGCTTGACGGGCTTGGTGCCGTGCTGGAGGGCATACTTGAGCACTTCCTGGGAGACCTCGGCGGATAGGACCATGTCGCCGTCCATGACGGCCCGGATGGTGTGGATCACCTCGGGGCCGAAGATCGACTTGACCAGATAGCCGCTGGCGCCGGCCTGCAGGATGCTGAAGATGGTCTCGACGTCGGTGTGCACCGTGAGGATCAGCACCGCGGTGAGGGGGTTGGAGGCTTTGATGGCTTTGGTGGCGTCGACCCCGTTCATCACCGGCATGCTGATGTCCATGATGACGACGTCCGGCTTGTGCTCCTCGGTCATCTCAACGGCCTGCTGCCCGGTGCCCGCCTCGGCGATGACCTGCAGGTCCGGTTCCTTCTCGAGGATGTCGCGGAGCGCGCGGCGCACCAGCGGGTGGTCGTCCACCAGCAGGATGCGGACCTTCTGCCGCTCGATCGATTCCACCCGGGCTCTCCCTCCAGCTCCGTCTCCCGGCCCCGCCGGGTCCGCGTCATGACCATCCATCATAGTCGCCCCCCGGGGCGGTTACAAACCGCCCGGCTCCCGGTCTCCGGCCTGGTATGCCGCCGCGCCGCGGGACTCTCTCAGGCCTCCCCGGCTGCTTTGACGAACGCCGCGTACTCCGCCATCCGCGCCAGCACGATGGCCGCGCGCTTCGGGTCCGGATACGCCGCAACGCCCTTCTCTGCGAGGAACTCGTAGATCCCCGGTTCCGACTCGGGCAACGCGTAGACCGACACGGCCAGCGGCTTGTCGATGGACTTGGCGGCGGCGGCCACGTGCTCCAGACAGACCTGCACCGGCGTCGAGATCACCAGGATCATGTCGATGCCGGGGTCGTCCGCCACGATCTCGATGGCCTTGGCGTACAGCTCCGGGTTGAGCAGCGACGCCACGCCGGTGTCGGTGGGGTTGCCCACCGAGGTGCCGACCGGCGGAAGCACTTCGCGCAACCGGGCGACGGTGGTCTCGTGGAGCTTCGGCAGTTCCAGGCCGAGGGCGTAGCAGTTGTCGGCCGTGCCGACCCCGGTGCCACCCTGCCCGCCGATGACGGCGATCCTGCGGCCCTTGGGCAGCGGCAGGTTGTGGAAGGCGACCGCCAGGTCCACCACGTCCTCCACACTGGCCACGTTGACTATGCCGGTCTGCTTGAACATCGCCTGCCAGATGCTGGCCGAGCCGGCGAGTGCCCCGGTGTGCGACGCCGCCGCCCGGGCGCCCTGCTCGCTCATGCCGCCCTTCCATAGGATGATGGGCTTCTTCACGCCGACCTTGCGGGCCACGTCGAAGAAGCGGCGGCCGTCTTTCACGCCCTCCATGTAGGAGACGATGACTTTGGTGGCCTCGTCCTCGCCGAAATACTCCAGGTAGTCCTCCGCGGCCAGGTCCGCCTCGTTGCCGCAACTGACGACGGTGCTGAACCGCAGGCCCTTGGTGGCCAGGAACCACACCAGATAGTCGACGAAGGAGCCGCTCTGCGAGAAGCCGCCCACGCTCCCGGGCTCCCTGGGTGTTCCCTTCATGATCACCTGCGGGTAGGTTATGACCCCCGAGCGCGGGCTGAAGAACCCGATGCAGTTCGGCCCGATGACCCGGGTGCCGCCCTCGCGGCCCACGCGGCCGATCTCCTTCTGCAGCTCGCGGCCCTCGGGCCCCAGTTCGCCGAAGCCGGAGGCGAACACCACGGCCCCTTTCACCTTGTTGGCCACACATTCCTTCACGAGGTCGAGCACCGACTCCGGCGGCGTCAGGAGGATGGCGACGTCCAGCTGCTCGGGCACCGCGCTGATGCTGGGATAGGCCTTGAGGCCCAGGATCTCGTCGCGTTTGGGGTTCACCGGGTAGAGGCGCTTGCAGCCGGCCTCCTTCATCCCTTCGAGGAAGAGGCGGCCGAAGCTGCCGTCCTTGTCGCTGGCGCCCACCAGCGCGACGGCCTCGGCGTTGAAGATGTCCCTCAGCTGATCGACGGTCTGCGTCACGGCGTCACGCTCCCAGGATCACGCGGGCGTCCACGGCGACGGCCCCGTCGGAGTAGGCGAATATGGGGTTGAGGTCCATCTCGGCGACCGCGGGCGTCGCAGCCACGAAGTCCGAGACCCGCAGCAGGATGTCCTCGAGCGCCCCCTTATCGACCGGGTCGGACCCACGGAAGCCCTCGAGCAGGCGCGCGGCCCGGATGTCGCCGATGGCCGCCTTGGCGTCGGCGCGATTGAGCGGCACCAGTTTGAAGCTCACATCCTTGAGGAGTTCCACCCAGACGCCGCCCAGCCCGAACATGAGCACCGGGCCGAACTGCGGGTCGGTGGCCATCCCCACGATGACCTCCACGCCCGGCTTGGCCATGTCCTGCACCGTCACACCATCGATGACCGCCTGCGGGTATGCGGCCCGGCAGGACGCCATGATGGCCTGGTAGGCGGCCGCCACTTCAGCGGCATCCTTGAGGCCCACCTTGACCCCGCCCGCGTCGCTCTTGTGGGTGATGTCGTGCGAGGACACTTTGAGCACGCACGGGTAGCCGATCTCGGCGGCGGTCGCCACCGCCTCGGCCTCGGTGGCGGCCAAGCGCATCTCGGTGGTGGGGATGCCCAGACCCTTCAGCAACTGTTTCGACTCGGTCTCGGTGAGGACGGTGCGTCCCTCCCCCTGGGCCTTCTGGATGATGTCGTTCGGTGTCGCCATTTGGCGGTCAGCCTCCTTCAAACACCGACGCGCCCTCGGCGAGCACGGTCCGGGGGGTGAACCGTGCTCGCCGAGGACGCGTGGCGCATTCTCGTGCCTGTGTCCCTTGCCTGCCCCGATGCCGCTACCCGATGAGGTCGCGGTCGAGCTTCAGCCGGTCGATGACCTCCTCGACCGATGCCGGCTGCAGGTTCATCGACTTGGCCACGCCCACCAGCTGTTCGACCAGCTGGGCGTTGGAGGT
>CAIQPS010000129.1 GCA_903873715.1 uncultured Actinomycetes bacterium | reverse complement strand
CGACTACATCCTCGAGGCGCGCAATGCTGAGCGGTTCGCCAAGCACTTCGAGGACGATCCCCGCGTGCGCATCCCGCAGATCCACTGGGCGTATACCACCAGCCGACTTCTCACCATGGAGCGCATCGACGGCCCGACGCTGAACACGCCCGCGGTCGCAGCGCTGCCGGACGAGGACAGGAAGGCCATCGCGGAGGCGGTCGCGGATTGCTGGTTCAAGCAGATCCTCGAGGACGGCTTCTTCCACGGCGACCCCCATCCGGCGAACATCGCCTACCTTGGTGAAGGCCGGATTGCGCTGTTCGACTTCGGGACGGCCGGATTCCTGCGAGCGGAAGACCTGGAAGAGGGGGTGCGGCTGTTCCTGCATGTCATGGACTCCGACATCCCCGGGATCAAACGGTCGTTGCGCAGGCTCGGGATGGAATGGAGCCCGTCCACCGACGACGCGGTCACCCAGGCCATAGAGGAAGGCTTCAGCCGGTATTTCGGGATGTCCTCCCGCAACGTGGACATGTCGGCCTTGCTGCATCAGGTGTTCGACATCGTGTATTCGCTCAAGCTGCGGCTCCCCAGCCGCTTCCTGCTGCTCGACAAGACCCTGCTCACCATGGAGGGCGTGGTCAAGAACCTGTACCCCGATCTGGACATCTTCGCGATGGGCCGGGCGTACGCGGGGGCCCTCAAGAAGCGCAGGCTTGATCCGCGCACCATCGCCGGAAGGGCCCAGCGATATGCCGCCGAGTACGCCCAGATCGTCCGCGACTATCCGGTGCAGCTCCACGAACTGCTCGACGAGATGCGGGCCGGCGAGCTCGAGATCCGGTTCCGGCACACAGGTCTCGAGAACTTCGCGCACCGGCTGGACGTGATCACCAACCGGGTGGTCCTTGCGCTCATCACCATCGCGATCGGCGTCACGAGCACGGCGATAGGCATCCTCATCGAAGGAGGGCCCCACCTGGGTGGCGTGTCCTTGTGGGGGGTGCCGGGCATCGTGCTCTCGCTCCTGTTCGGTCTCTGGATCATCTGGGCGATCATCCGCTCGGGGAGGTTGTAGACGGGGGATGTTCCTGCGGCGCCGTGCATGCCGGGCATGCGTCGCCTGTTCCCGTCCCCGGCTCCCGCTATAGTGTCTGTGACATGACGCTGCCGGATCTCTCAGAACAGACGCACTGGAAGGTGAGCCCCTACTCGTGGGCCGCCGCACGCGACCTGGCCAAGGTGCTGGGCATACCTCACGCCGCGGCGGTCGTCCTGGCGGGGAGGGGGCTTGCCGATCCGCGAGAGGCTCGGCGCTTCATCGACGGCGAGGCAGACATCCCCGACCCCTTCCTCTTCAGCCACATGGAAGGCGCCGTCGACGCTATATGCTCGGCCCTCGACCACCACGGCCGCGTCGTGGTGCACGGCGACTACGACGCGGACGGCATCACCGCGACGGCGTTGATGTTGCTCGGACTTCGAGACCTGGGTCTGGAGGCTGAGTGGTACCTGCCCAGCCGCTTCAAGGAGGGCTACGGGCTCTCCCGCCTGGCGGTGGAGACCATCTCGGCAAAGGGCCCTGCCCTGCTGATCACGGTCGACTGCGGGGTGAACTACCCCGAAGAGGTGGCGCTGGCGAAGGCCAGCGGCCTCGAGGTCATAGTCGTGGACCATCATCAGCCCGGGCCGGTGCTTCCCGACTGCCATCTCGTCCATGAAGTCGCCGGAGAGTATCCGCACGGCACGCTGTGCGGCGTCGGTCTGGCCCTCAAAGTGCTCCATGGCGTGCACATGCGCAGATGTGGCGCCGCCGCGGACCGGTTGCCCCCGGGACTCATGGCTATGCTCGACCTGGTGGCCGTCGGCACCATCGCTGACCTGGCGGCGCTCGTGGGTGAGAACCGCTACTACGTGCGCGAGGGGCTGAAGCTCGTGGCCATAGGTCAGAGAGTGGGGCTGCGTGCCCTGGCTCAGATCTCGGGCTGCACGGGTTCCACCGACTCGTCCACCGTCGCCTACCGGCTGGCGCCCCGGCTGAACGCCGCCGGCCGCCTCGCCGACCCCACCTCGCCTCTGCGCTTGTTGCTCACCTCTGACGAGCAGGAGGCTGCGGCGTTGGCCCAGCAACTGCACGAACTCAACACCGCACGGCAGGACGTCGAGCGCCAGATCCTCGAGCAGGCCATCGAAGAGGTGGACCGGGCCGGTGCACCGCCGCCGGTCATCGTGCTGGCGGGCAAGGAGTGGCACGAAGGCGTCGTGGGCATCGTCGCGGCCCGTCTGGTCGAGCGCTATCACCGGCCCGCCATCCTCCTGGGGGTGCGCGACGGGGTGGCAAAAGGCTCCGGTCGCAGCATCGGGCGGTACGACATCATGCAGGGCCTCAACGCCTGCGCGGAACACCTCACCGTCTTCGGCGGGCATCCGCAGGCTGTCGGGCTCACCCTCGAGGCCGAGCGAGTGGGAGATTTCAGGACGGCCATAGAGAACCACGCGTCGCTCGTTCTCGACCCGCGGGACCTTGTGCCCACGTTCCGGGGGGACGCGGTGCTGTGTGGGGACGACGTCACGGCGGACACCGCCCTGGCGCTCAACGCTCTAGGCCCGTTCGGCAGCGGCAATCCCAAGCCCAGGCTCATGCTGGTGGGGGCCGATCTGCAGCAGGTCGAGACCACCCGCGACGGGTCCCATCTGCGCTGCAACGTCAGGGTGGACGGCGTCCGGGTGAGGGGCATAGGGTTCGGCATGGGCAAGGACGCGGCTGCGCTGCAGACGGATGGGGTGGGGAGGCTCCTGGGAGTCCAGTTCCAGGTGGACACCTGGCAGGGGTCGCTCAGACCGGAGTTCGTCATCGACCGTATCGGAGCGGCGCCGCTGGACGGCGGACGTCTGTTCGACTGCGGACCTGGGACCGAGGCCTGGCAGGCCGTGTGGGCGGAAGAGCCGACGGCCCGCGAACCGCTGCCTCCCGCAGGAAACGGCGCGACCGGAGCTCGGCCCGCCCTCCCGTCCAACGTGGCGCGCGACCTTCGCGATCGCCCCGGGCGGACGAGCGCACTGGCGCAGATCCTGTGTTCCGGTGAGCGGGCCGTGGTGGTCGGCTGTTCCCTGCCGCACATGTTGAAGGAACCGCTGGAACGTCTGCCCTTCACCGATCTGTGCAGGGGCGGACTGGCGTTCGCCACGAGCGCCGCCGGCGCCAGGTCGTTCTTGGCCGACGGCCGGCCGGCCGGGGCCGATGCGCCCGGTGGAAGCGTGGCCGTCCTCATGGCCGAGTGGGATGCGCTACTCCAGGACCGGCGCCACATGGACGAGCGTGTCCACCTGGTGGCGGTCGACCCGCCCTACAGGGCCGGCCATCTGGGTCTGCTCGAGCAGGCGGGGCGGGGCGGGGCCAACGTGCATCTCCTATATGGGGCGGAGGAGCGGGGCGCAGCCGCGAAGCTGCTGCGCTACCTGGTGCATCCCCGGTTCGCGATGGTCTGCGTGTACCGCGCGCTGGAGTCGTGTCGTGCGGATGAAGGACAGCCGGATGAGGGCGTCGTGCTCGAGTCCGCCGCCCGGATGGCCTGGGAGGAGGCGCGGGTGGTCATGCCGCGCGAGAGCCTCCGGCGAGCCTTGTCGTTCCTCGAGGAACTCCGCGTGGACGATCCGAGGGCAGGAGAGGCTAAACTAGATGCACGCAGCATAGCCGCGTACGCGCAAGCTGAAGCCGAATATGAGGAGTGCTCCAGACTGTGCCAGACCCTGTAGAGACCAGCCAGCCTTCGCCGCCCCCGCACAAGCCCGTCCCGGCCGTGCGTCCGGCCGACGGGCCGAGCGCCGAGGAGATGCTCGCGCGCATCCTCGGCAAGGTGGAGAAGTACAACCCTGGTTTCGACCGAGACCTCATCACCCGCGCCTTCACCGTTGCAGCCTCGCAGCACCAGCACCAGCTGAGGGCCAGCGGTGAGCCGTACATCAACCACCCGCTCGGCACCACGGACATCTGCGCCGATCTGAAGCTCGACAGCCCCACTCTGGCGGCAGCTCTCCTTCACGACGTCGTGGAGGACACCGAGGTCTCTCTCGACGAGGTGAGGACGCAGTTCGGGGAAGAGGTCGCCCTGCTGGTGGACGGCGTCACCAAGCTCTCTCAGATGCAGTTCCGCTCGGTGGAAGAGGAACAGGCGGAGAACATCCGCAAGATGATCATCGCCATGGCGCGCGACGTCCGGGTGATCCTCATCAAGCTCGCCGACAGGCTGCACAACATGCGCACGCTGCGCTATCTCGGCAAAGAGAAGCAACTCGTCAAGGCCAAGGAGACCCTCGAGGTCTACGCGCCGCTGGCTCATCGTCTGGGTATCGAGTCCGTGCGCTGGGAGCTGGAGGACCTGGCCTTCCAGACCCTCCATCCCCGCAAGTACACCGAGATACAGCAGATGGTGGCCCAACGCCGCGCCGACCGCGAGCAGGACATGGAGGAGGCCCGCAGCATCCTCGAGCGGGAGCTCAAGGCCTTCAACGTGGACGCCGAGATCTTCGGCCGGGCCAAGCATTTCTATTCCATCTACGACAAGATGGTGCGCAAGGGCAAGGAGTTCAACGAGATCTTCGACCTCACGGCGTTGCGCGTCCTCGTGGATTCCGTCAAGGACTGCTACGCGGCGCTGGGGGTCATCCATTCGCTGTGGAAGCCCCTGCCCGGGCGGTTCAAGGACTACATCGCCATGCCCAAGGCGAACATGTACCAGTCGCTGCACACCACGGTGATCGGTCCGCTCGGCAAGCCTCTGGAGATCCAGATCCGCACCCACGACATGCACGAGACGGCTCAGTACGGGATCGCGGCTCACTGGATGTACAAGGACAAGGGGGGTGGCCGGCGGTCCGGCGCCGAGGAGGAGAAGCTCCAGTGGCTCCGGCAGATCATGGACTGGCAGTCCGAGACCAAGGACGCCGGCGAGTTCATGGAGTCGCTCAAGATCGACCTCTTCCACGACGAGGTCTACGTCTTCACGCCCAAGGGAGAGGTCAAGCGCCTGCCGGTCGGGTCGACGCCGGTGGACTTCGCGTACGCCATCCATACCGACGTGGGGCACCGCTGCACGGGCGCGAAAGTGGACAACCACATCGTCCCGCTAACCTACAAGCTGCAGTCCGGCGACATCGTCGAGATCCTCACCTCCAAGACCACGCAGGGACCATCCCGGGACTGGCTGCAGTTCGTCGCCAGTTCGGGAGCGCGCAACAAGATCCGCCAGTGGTTCAACAAGGAGCGCCGGGAGGACGCCGAGCACCTCGGCCGTGAGGCGCTGCTGGAGGCGCTGCGCAAGCAGGGGTTGCCCGCGCAACGGCTCATCGGTTCGGAGTTCATCAGCGAGATCATGAAAGAGAGCAACATCGCCAAGAAGGAGGACTTCTTCGCGGCGCTGGGCTCCAACAAGATAAGCCCGCAGCACGTGGTCACCCGCATCATCCAGATGCTCAACCCGCAGCAGGAGGAAGTGGCCGCGCTGTCGGCGCCGGCGGCCGCTCCCAGACAGCGCGATGTGCCCTCGGGTAGCCGCCTGGGCATCCACGTGGACGGCGTCGACGACGTTGCCATCCGCTTGCCGCAGTGCTGCCGTCCGGTTCCGGGGGACGAGGTGGTCGGATACATCTCGCTCGGCCGGGGCATCACGGTCCACCGCAAGGACTGCCCCAACGTCAGGAACCTGGAGAAGAACCCGGAGCGGTTCGCCGCCGTGCATTGGGAATCCATGGGCAAGACCCCGTTGCGCGTGGAGATCCAGATCGAGGCCTACGACCGCAACCATCTGCTGGAAGACATCTCCCGCACCCTCAGCGAGAGCGGTGTGAATATCCTGGCAGCGGAGTGCAGGGTGGGCAAGAACAACATGGTCAAGGACCGGTTCGTGTTCGAGGTGCCCGAGATCGAGTACCTGGAGACGGTCCTGCAGCGCATCCGGCGTATCGACACCGTGTATGACGCCTACCGGGTGACGCCGCACTAGACGGCCCGCGAGCGCCCCTCTGGTAGAATTGCCTGCCGGAGGCGAGGCTTTTCGTCCACCTCCCGGCACACCACAGGAGAGGGCTGATCATGGACATACTCTGCGTGCCCGTCGGGCCACTGCAGGCGAACTGCTACCTGGTCTCTGACGATGCCGGGACCACCTGCGCCGTCGACCCCGGGGGAGAGCCTGACCGTCTTGCCCGCCTCGTGGCGCAGAAGGGTCTCAAGCTCGAAGCCGTCCTGGTCACCCACGGCCACTTCGACCACGTCGAGGGGGTCAAAGGCCTCGCCGAGGCGGTCGGTGCCACCATCTATTGCTCCGGCCAGGTCCAGCCGGTGCTCTCTGGGAGCCAGGGTTGCTCCGCCACCGGTTATCCGGTCCCGGCTGCGGGCGAGTCCACCATAAAAGTGGTCGCGGACGGCGAGACCATCAGCGTGGGCGCTCTCACAGTGACGGTGATCGCCACCCCCGGCCACACCCCCGGTGACGTGACGTTCGAGATCGGTGGCGCCTTGTTCTGCGGCGACCTGCTGTTCCGCCGCTCGGTGGGCCGTACCGATTTCCCCGGTGGGAACTTCCCGCAGTTGCTGGCCTCCGTCTCCCGTCTGGTCAAGACATATCCCGGTGACACCGAAGTGTTCCCGGGCCACATGGAGTCGACCACCCTTGGCGAGGAACTCGCGCACAACCCGTTCCTTGCCAGCATGAGGGCCAATGGCTGAGCCCTTCACAGCTCCCAAGGGTACGTACGACGTACTGCCCGATCAGCAGCCCGTGCGGCGCTGGGTGATAGCGACTGCAGAAAGCGTCTTCCAACGCTACGGCTACCGGCGCATCGACACGCCGACCTTCGAAGACACCCGGCTGTTCCACCGGGGTGTCGGTGACTCCACGGACATAGTCCGCAAGGAGATGTACACCTTCGAGGACCTGGGCGGCCGCAGTATGACTCTCCGTCCGGAGGGCACCGCCCCAGTGTGCCGCGCGTACGTGGAGCACGGGATGCACACGCTGCCCCAGCCGGTGAAGCTCTATTACCACGCCCCGATGTTCCGCTACGAGCAGCCCCAATCGGGCCGCTATCGTCAGCATTACCAGTTGGGGGTGGAGGCCTTCGGGTCCCAGTCGCCGGAACTGGATGCCGAGGTGGTGGGCGTTCTGGCCGCGCTCTACAAAGAACTCGGGCTCACAGGCATCGTGCTCAAGATCAACTCCATGGGATGCAAGGCCTGCCGGCCGGGCTATTCCGCCGCGATGCGCGAGTACCTCACCGCTCACACCGGTGAGATCTGCGGCGAGTGCAGGGAACGGGCGCAGCTCAACCCGCTGCGGGCCTTCGACTGCAAGGTCCCGGGATGCAAGGTGGCGCTGCAGGATGCGCCGCGCCTTCCAGACCATCTGTGCCCCGAATGCGCCGAGCATCACGCCCGCGTGAAGGCGGGTCTCGAAGCTCAGGGCATCGAGTATGTCGAGGACCACACGCTGGTGCGGGGCATGGACTACTACACGCGCACCACGTTCGAGTTCCAGTCTTCGCTGCTGGGCGCGCAGTCCGGCATCGGCGGGGGAGGGCGCTACGACGATCTGGTGGCGGCCATCGGCGGCCCGGAGACGCCGGGCGTGGGCTTCGGGACGGGAGTGGAGAGGATCCTCCTGGCGGTGTCGCGGTCGGCTACCGAGGTGCCGGCGCCGCCGGCGCCCATGGCGTATCTGGTGAGCTTCGGAGAAGAGGCGCGTGGCGCGGTGTTCGCGCTGGCGCACGAGATGCGGTCGCAGGGTGTCCCGGTGGAATTGGATTACGTCGGCAGAAGCCCCAAGGGGCAGATGAAGCAGGCGGGCCGCACCGGCGCCCGCTATGCGGTGATGATCGGCGAGGCCGAGATCGCCGCCGGGACCGTGGCTCTGCGGGACCTGGCGTCCGGAGAAGAGAAACAGGTGGCGCCCGGCGAAGCTGTGGCGCTTGTGCGGGCTGCCGCGGCGGGTACGCCGGCGGCCGGTGTCTGACACACAGGAAGGAAGAGGTTCACGGTGGCTTACAGGGATATTTGGTGCGGGACCGTCGACGAGACCATGATCGGCAAGCGCGTGTCGGTGGCCGGGTGGGTGCACCGCCGCCGCGACCACGGCGGGCTGATCTTCGTCGACCTGCGCGACCGCACCGGCCTCGTGCAGCTCGTGGTCGAAGCCACCGGGCAGCCTGAGCTCCATGCGGTCGCGTCCGAACTCCGGAGCGAGTACACGATGTGCGCCAGCGGCGAAGTCGTCGCCCGGTCTCCGGAGCGGATCAACCCCAACCTGGCCTCGGGCAAGGTGGAGATAGTCCTGGATTCCCTGAGGATCCTGGCCGCCGCCGAGACGCCTCCCTTCTTCCCCGAAGACGATGTGGACGTGGACGAGACCGTCCGTCTCAAATACCGGTATATCGACCTGCGCCGGCCCAAGATGTTCCGCAACCTGCAGCTTCGCAGCCAGGTGGTCCAGGCCGTGCGGCGTTACCTGGGGGACGCGGGCTTCATCGACGTGGAGACGCCCATCCTCACCAAGAGCACGCCGGAGGGGGCCCGAGACTTCCTCGTTCCCAGCCGCCTGCAGGCCGGGGAGTTCTACGCCCTGCCGCAGTCGCCTCAGCTGTTCAAGCAGCTGCTGATGATCGCCGGCTTCGAGCGGTACTACCAGATCGCCCGCGCGTTCCGTGACGAGGATCTCCGTGCCGACCGTCAGCCCGAACACACTCAGATCGATATCGAGATGAGTTTCATCGACGAGGCCGACATCCAGAACACCGTGGAGGGCATGTTCGCGGCGGCGTTCAAGGAGACTCTCGGGGTCGAACTGCAGCTGCCGTTCCCGCGTCTCGAGTACGCGGATGCAATGGCCCGCTACGGCTCGGACAAGCCGGACCTCCGCTTCGGGATGGAGATCGTCGACGTGAGCGACATCGCCGGCGCGACCGACTTCAGGGTCTTCGCAGAGGCTGTGGCCAAGGGTGGCGTGGTGCGCGGACTGAGGGCCGAGGGCGCCGCAGGGTTCTCCCGCAAGGACGTGGACGACCTCACAGCGCAGGCCGCCGTGTTCGGTGCGCAGGGCGTCCTTCCCATCTGGCTCGACGCCGATGGGGGGGTCCGTTCCCCGCTCATCAAGTTCGTCGGCGAAGACCAGACGAAGGCCCTTATAGGCCGACTCGGCGGGCAGCCGGGCGACCTCCTGCTCTTCGTGGCGGATTCCAAGGCCGTGGCCGAGCCGAGCCTGGGCGCATTGCGCCTTTCCCTGGCCAGCCGGCTTGGCATAGAGCGCACGGGTTGGCAGTTCCTCTGGGTGGTCAACTTCCCGATGTTCGAATACGACGCCAAGGAGCAGAGGCTCAAGGCGCAGCACCATCCGTTCACCAAGCCGCGCCTCGAGAGTCTGTCGGACCTCAAGGACAAGCCGATGGAACTGGGCACGTACGCCTACGACCTGGTGCTCAACGGCGTCGAACTGGGGAGCGGCTCCATCCGCATCTCCGAGCCGGATATGCAGGAAGCGGTGTTCGAGGCGCTGGGTCTCACCGAGGAGGACATCAAGGTCAAGTTCGGCTTCCTCGTCGAGGCCATGGCCTACGGCATCCCGCCGCTCGGGGGCATCGGTCTGGGTCTCGATCGCACCATCATGCTCATGGCCGGCGAGAGCTCCATCAGAGACGTCATCGCGTTCCCCAAGACCGCCAGCGGCTCGTGCCCGCTCACGGACGCGCCGTCCAAGGTCGCCGCGGACCAGTTGCGCGAGCTCCGCATCCGCACCGTGTAGCGGCGCTGCAGGGCGGCACTCAAGTCCTGCCCGCAAAAAGCCGAATAACACTGTGTGAAAGCTGTGGTGCGAGGCGCACGAGAGGCCTTGGGGCGTTGCTCCCCGTAGGTCGCTGTGGTACCCTCGGGGTGCTCGACCTCGTTTGTGATCTGGCCTCAACTTGAGCCAACACACCACGCTTGGGAGGCATGGTTTCTCGAACGGTGATACGCCAATCGGGAGCGGCCACCCACCTGCTTCGGCAGGTTCAAGCGCCTGTCAGACACGGCTAGGTGGAGCATTTTTATTGTGGGAAGGTTCGAGATGTCAGCGCGCAGCAGACTGTCGGTTCTGGTCCTCGTCCTCGTGATCGGGCTGGCCGTGGTCCTCTCCGGTTGTGGCGGCAGCGGCAAGAAGTCCACGACCAGTTCCACGGTGGCGAAGGGCGGCACCACCCGGGTCACGGCGGCCAAGTCCGTCGGGAGCGCGGTGGAAGACCTGCTGATGACCAGACTGGCCACCACTCAGGAGACCCCCGAGGCGTACGTCGAGGCCGTCGGTCAGGCAAAGCCGATCGCCATCCTGTTCTACGTGCCGGGCAGCGTCGACGACACCAAGGTGCTCGACATGTTCAAAGCCGTGCAGGCCGACTTCCCGGATTACACGTTCCTCACCTACGACTACCGCCAGCCCCAGGCATATGGCGACCTTTCCCTGCTTCTGCAGGTAAACTACCCGCCTGAGACTGTGCTGATCGACAAAGCCGGGACCGTCCGCAACATCTGGAACGGGTATCTCGACGAAGGCTCGCTCAGGCAGTGCCTGATCAACGTCGGGCAGGGATGACACGCCTCTGACACCAGCATGCTGGCGAGGGCCGGGGTCTCCCGGCCCTTACTATTTCGAAGGGGTCCAGTGGCTCCAGGGGACGATGCAAGAGAAGCGGTGACTCCGGGCACGGTGTACGGCACCAGGGTGGCCGAGCGTCTTCTGACGTGCACCTTCGCCGGCCCCATGGTCCAGCCCGACGCGTCCGGGGAGGCGGGAAGCCTGGAATGTGGCAGCCTGGTGCGCGTCGACCTCCGGATGGACGGCTCCATCATCAAGGAGGCCCGATACCAGGCGCACGGATGCCCGGCCACGCTCGCCGCGGCCAGCGAGGTGTGTGCCCGGGTGACCGGTCAAGGACTGTTGGATGCCGCAGCGGTGTCGCAAGAGATGGTATGCGCGGGCATCGGGCTGGTGCCGGAGAAGGAGTACACGGCCGGCATCGCCGTCGACGCCCTTCATGAGGCACTCGGAGCGGCGGTGGCAGGTCTGCCTGCTGCCCAAGGGGTCTCCGGGCCGGCCGAGGAGGGATCCGGCGTCCGGCCTGTTCCCGGCGGCGTGCTGGTCGGTATGAGCGGGGGCGTGGACAGCGCAGTCACCGCCATGCTGGTCAAGGAACAAGGCTTCCGGGTGGTGGGCATCACCCTGCGATTCTGGAACGATCCGCGGGTGGCCGACGAGCGGAGTTGCTGTTCGCCGGAGAACGTGCGCCGGGCGCGGAGGGTGGCGCACAGCCTGGGCCTGCCCCATATCTCTGTGGACGCCCGCAGCGCGTTCTACGACTCGGTGGTGGAGTACTTCGTGGCGGAATATGCCAGGGGCCGCACTCCCAACCCGTGCGCCAAGTGCAACTCGCGCATCAGGCTCGGGCTGCTGGTGGACGTCGCCGGGCGGCTTGGTCTGGAGCGTGTGGCCACAGGGCACTACGCCCGGCTCGTCGGCTCGCCTCCGAGACTCGCTCGGGGCGTGGATCAAAGCAAGGACCAGTCGTACGTGCTGGCCGAGGTGGCCCCTGAGATCCTGGAGAGGATGGTGTTCCCGCTGGGGGAGATGCGGAAGCCCGATGTCCGCGCGTTGGCCGCCGAAGCGGGATTGGAGGGCCACTCCGCTCCCGAGAGTCAGGAGATCTGCTTCGTACCGGACGACGATCACCGCGGATTCCTCGCCGAGCGGCTGGGCGAACTGCCGGGCGACATAGTCGACACCTCGGGCTAGGTACGAGGACATCACAGCGGCACGTACAACTACACCATAGGGCAGAGGAAGGGCCTGGGGATCGCCGCGCCGGAGCCGCTCTACGTCGTGGCAGTCGAGGCGGACGGGCGGCGGGTGGTCGTAGGCACGGCTGTCGAGGGCCAGGTGGGGGCTCTGCGAGTGGCTGGGCTCACCTGGCATCGATCTCCCGGAGGCACTCCGCTGACCGTACAGGTGCGCTCTGCCGGGGCAGCGCTCCCGCTCGAAGGCTTCCAGGTCGGCCCGGAGGCTCTGCGGGTGATGTTGGCGGAGCCGGCTTCGGGCGTCGCGCCCGGGCAGACGGCTGTGGTGTACGAGGAGGACCGTGTGGTCGTGTCGGGTACCATCGACCTCACCGAGAAGTGGATCGCGACGCGGGCGGACGAACCGTCAGGGAGCGGCTCTCCCGGCTAAAAAGTGCAGTAAAAGCGCACCGTGATATATTCGGTGTCGTTTTCTTCCGAAGAGGAAAGGGGCTGGTATGGACTGGAACGCGAACGCCATAATGGACATCGCCATCGGCGTCTTCTTCATTCTCTTCGGCGTGGGATTGCTGTACATGCTCCTGCGTCTCGGAGGAGTGTTCACCCGTACCACCAACATCCTCACGGATGTGAACACTGAGGTCATACCGCTGCTCACCCGGGTGGAGACCACTCTCGACCGGGTCAACGGAGAACTCGACCAAGTCGAGCAGATCACCACCTCGGTGGCGCAGATGTTGAAGGTGGCGGAGAGCACGACCACCGCCGTCCACGACGCCGTCGAGAAGCCCATCAAGAAGGTGGCCAGCATCTCTTCGGCGCTGGTCGAAGGGGTAACGTCCTTCGTCTCCGGCAAGCGGAAGGATGTCTGAGATGGGCGTCCTGAAGTCGTGTGTGATACTGGCGGCCGGGGCAGCCATCGGGGGTGCCCTCGTGATCGCGCACAGGGTCTCCGAGGAGTCCGGGAAGGGCATCACCGAGTCGTTCGCGGATGTGCCCGCGGAGGTCCGGCGCATGGTCGCCGACATCCAGGCTCGCGTGGACCAGGCGGCGGCGGGCGCGCGTGACGCGTACGAACACAAGCAGGCCGAGATGGACGCGTTCCTGCACGGTGGCGGTGCGGCCGAGTAGGGGTGGCAGTGCTGGCTGAACCGAGCGATAGGTCCGACGTCGTCGTCCTCAGAGCGCCCCGGGGCAGGGGGTCCTTGCCGGTGATCCGGGTCGTAATTGGCGGGATGGCTTCACGGCACGCTCTTCCGGTCGACAGACTCGACGATGTCGAACTCGCCGTCGAGACTCTGTTCCAGGAGGAGCCGCCGGGCGGTGAGGACTTCACGCTTCGGATAGCGGTGGCTTCCGGGAACTTCACGGTGACTCTCGGCGGTCTGTGCAGCCCCCTCGTGCTCAAGACCCTGTCGGGGGCGGCGGCGGATGCCGATCGGCTCGGCCCCGAGAACATCCTGCGCATGATCATGGACGCGCTTCTGGACGGCTACCAGACCGTGAGCGGCCCAGGCGCCGCTTCATTCGCGGTCCAGATGGAGAAACGGATCGGCTAGGTGTCCGGTTGCATCACGGCGACACGAGGGCCAAGAGCTTCAGAGGTGACGATGGCGTTCGGTGACGGGCCCAAGACCATGTCGGAGCGTGATCTCCTGGTCATGGTGCGCGACCACAAGGACCGGGCCGCTCGCGACGAGCTGATCACGCGGTACCTGCCTTTGGTCAGGAGCCTCGCCCGGCGGTTCGCCTCGCGGGGGCAGCCCGTGGAGGATCTGGTCCAGGTCGGCTGCATAGGCCTCATCAAGGCCATCGATAGGTTCGACCTCGAACGGGGTGTGGAGTTGTCCACCTATGCGACACCCACTATCCTGGGCGAGATAAAGCGATACTTCCGGGACAAGGGCTGGGCGGTGAAGGTGCCGCGGGCCCTTCAGGACCTCAATGTCCGGCTCAACCGGGTCACAGAGTCCCTGACCGTGGAACTGCGCCACTCGCCTACCATCGCGGAGCTGGCTGCGGCGACCGGGACCTCGGAAGAGGAAGTGGTAGAAGCCTTGGAAAGCGGGCGGGCGTACAGTTCCGTCTCCATCTTCGCCGGAGGGGGTCCGGACGACGAGGAGTCGGCGGGCCTGCTCGATTGCCTGGGCGCTGAAGAAGAAGCGTACGAGATCGTCGAGCAGCGTCGCGTACTCGCTCCCGCCATGGAGCGGCTCGACCCTCGTGAAAGGCTTATCCTCCACCTGCGGTTCTTCGAGGGAATGACGCAGACCCAGGTGGCGGCGCGGATCGGCATCTCGCAGATGCACGTTTCGCGGTTGATCCGCAAATCGATAGAAAGCCTCCGCCAGTACATGGAGGAGGAGGGACCCCAAGCCGACGGCGCGGGGGAGAGAGGCAAGGACGAATAAGTGAAGACGGCCGAACTGCGCAAGATGTATCTCGATTACTTCGTCGAGCAGGGTCACCTGCTCGTTCCCAGTTCATCGCTGGTCCCGTACAAGGACACATCCGTCCTTCTCACCACTGCCGGGATGCAGCAGTTCAAGCCCTATTTCATGGGACTCGCCGAACCGCCCAGTGGCAAGATGACCAGCGTACAGAAGTGCTTCCGCACCTCCGACATCGACAAGGTGGGGCTCACCGCCCGCCACTGCACCTTCTTCGAGATGCTCGGCAACTTCTCGGTGGGCGACTACTTCAAAGAGGGCGCCATCAAATACGCCTGGGAGTTCTCGCTCGACTATCTGAAGTTCGACAAGGACCGCATCTGGGTGTCGTACTTCGAGGGCGACGACGAGATCGAGGCGGACACCGAGGCCACCGACATGTGGGCGAGTCTGGGCGTACCGCGGGAGCGCATGGTGGGCCTGCCGCGCAGCGCGAACTTCTGGGGCCCGGTCGGCCCCACCGGTCCGTGCGGCCCCTGCTCCGAGCTCTATTACGACCGGGGCCCGGAGTACGGCTGTGACGACCCCGAGTGCAAGCCGGGCTGCGACTGTGACCGATATGTCGAGTACTGGAACCTGGTCTTCACCGGCTACAACATGGGCGAGGACAAGAAGCTCAGCAACCTGCCCAAGCAGAACATCGACACGGGGATGGGTCTGGAGCGCATCGCGGCTCTCAAGCAGGACGTCTCCTCGGTCTTCCTCACCGATCTGTTCCGCCCGCTCGTCGAACTGGGAGAGGAGATAGCCGGCAAGAAGTACGGAGAGGACAAGCAGGTGGACATCGCCCTGCGCGTCCTGGCCGACCACGCCCGGGCCATGTCCTTCCTCATCGCCGACGGCGTGCTGCCGAGCAACGAAGGCCGCGGCTACGTTCTGCGGCGCGTCATCCGGCGCGCCGCCCGTTTCAGCCGGTCCGCCGGCATGCAGCCGCCCTTCCTCCAGCGCTTCGCGAAACGCACCATCGAGCAGTTCGGCAGTGCGTACCCGGAACTGGTGGAGCGCCGGGACACCATCCTGCGCACCGTGGGCTCCGAGGAGGAACGCTTCAACCGGACACTCGACCAAGGGCTGGTTCTTGTCGAGGAGGCCATCGAGAAGGCGCGGGAAGAGGGCAGCGCGGTCTTTCCGGGCGGCGTCGCCTTCCAGTTGCACGACACCTATGGGTTCCCGGTGGAGGTCACGAGGGAGATCGTAGAGGAGCGCGGTCTGACGCTCGACATGGACGGGTTCGAGTCGTCCATGGACGACCAGCGCAAGCGGGCCCGCAAAGCCCAGAAGGGTGGCGACCTGCTCCAAGACGCCATCGTGCGCTTCGCCCGCCAGACCGAGCATGCCACCGAGTTCAAAGGCTACGAGCGCGAGGACCTCTACACTGTCGTGGAGAACGTCGACACGCTCGATGACGGCCACGTCCTGCTGGCGCTCCGCGAGAGCCCCTTCTATGCCGAGATGGGCGGCCAGACCGCCGATACCGGAGTGGTCGAGGGAGAGGGCGGTAAGGTCCAGGTCATCGACGTGCAGCAGCAGGGCGAGGTGCAGGTCCTCGTGGCCAAGCCCATCGACGGCGAGATCGAGGCCGGAGTGCGGGTCAAAGCCATCCTCTCCTCGAGCTACCGCCACGATGTGGCGGCCAACCACACGGCCACGCACATCCTCCACTACGCGCTCCGCTCGCGGCTCGGCAAAGACGTCACGCAGGCGGGCTCTTCCGTCCGCGCGGACAAGTTCCGCTTCGACTTCGCCTACCACGAACCGATCGGCAAGGAACATCTCAAAGAGATCGAGGAGTTGGTGAACCGGCGCATCGTGGAGAACCATCCGGTGCGCACTTTCACCACGAGCATCGAGCACGCCAAGGACCTCGGGGCCATGGCCCTGTTCGGCGAGAAGTACGGCGACTTCGTGCGCGTCGTCGAGATAGACGACTTCAGCAGGGAGTTGTGCGGGGGCACCCACGTGGCCTGGACCAGTGAAGTGGGCGCCTTCAAGATCCTCTCCGAGGGCAGCGTAGGAGCCAACGTGCGCCGCATCGAGGCGGTTTCGGGCCGGGCGGCCATCGCTTACTACCGGGACCGTGATGCGGTCGCCACTGCGGCCGCCACCACGCTCGGCGTGACCGAGGATCAGCTCTTGCCGGGGCTCTCGCGGCTGCAGACCCGCGTGGCGGCGCTGGAGAGCGAGCTTGGTGCCTTCGTCTCGGCTGCCGCCAAGGACGTGGTGGCCGGCCTCGTGGCTGAAGCGGTCCAGCAGGATGGGGTCTCCGTGGTGGCCTCGTCGGTGGAGGCGCGGGACATGGACCATCTGCTGTCTCTGGTCGACCAGGTGCGCGATCGTGTGCAGCCGGGCGTGGTCGCTCTGGCGGCCGAGGTCGGCGGCAAGGCGGCCCTGGTGGTCAGCGTCAGCCCGCAGATAACCAGCATCAATGCCGGCCAGATCGTGAAGGTCGCATCGCAGGCCTTCGGCGGTGGTGGAGGCGGCACGCCCCAGCTCGGCAGAGGTGGTGGGGGCGATCCGGCCAAGCTCGCGGATGCTGTCGCCAAGGCTCGGGAGACGGTACTGGCGGGCCTGAGCGGGTAAGTGCGGGTCCTGGGTATAGACCTGGGGACGAGCCGGACAGGGATGGCCCTTTCCGATGTGATGGGCATCACCTGCACTCCGCTGCCGGTCATCCGGGAACGTGATGCGGAGAAGGTGCTTCTAAGGGTCATCGCCGCCGCCGAGGAACATTCTGCGGAAGAGATCGTCGTCGGTCTCCCGCGGCCGCTCAAAGGCGGGAGCAACGAACAGTTGGAGGCGGTGCTCGCTTTCAAGGAGCGGTTGGCGGCGGGGACTGCCATCCCCGTGGTCACCTGGGACGAGAGGTTCACGTCCAAGCTGGCCGATCGGGGCGGCAAGCGCACCGGCGAGCAGGATTCGGTGGCAGCGTGCTATATGTTGCAGGACTATCTTGAGTGGCGCTCCAGGAAGCAACAGGCTCAAGACCGGAGAGGCATATGAGCGATTGGTATTCGGAACTGCCGCTGGCGGGGGAGAGCTTCCCGGCCAAGAAGAGGCGCAGGAAGCGCCGTGGCCTCAAGGGTTGGATCATCCGCATGGTGGTGGTTGCCGGGTTCGCCGCGTTCATGTACGGCGTCTACACGGTCGCGGACCGCACCCACGAATGGCTTCAGGCGAAAGCCGCCGAGACCACGTCGACGACTTTGGCCGCCAGTGTGAGGGTCGTCATAAGTCCGGGGATGTCCTCGGCGCAGATCGGTCAATTGCTCGAAGACAAGGGCGTCATCAGCTCGGCCCAGGCCTTCGTCGATCTAGTGGCCTCGCGCGGCAGTTCGACCAAGTTGCAGCCGGGAACGTATACCTTGTCGACGTCTGCCCAGCTGATCGCGATCGTGGATAAGTTGGAGAAGGGCCAAGGGTCCACCACTTTCACGGTGACCGTGCCCGAAGGCCTGGCTGCCAGCCAGATACAGGAGCAATTGACCAAGGGCGGCAGCGTCACCGGCGCCGACACGTACCAGGCGCTGGCGAACCAGCCCGACAAGTTCGTGGTCCCGCAGATCGGCGGCATCACGCAGAAGGTCACCACTCTGGAAGGCCTGCTGTTCCCGGACACGTACAACCTGATGGCCGGCGACGGTCCCACGCAGCTCATCGGAGCCCAACTGCAGGCGTTCAACAAGAAGACGGCCTCGCTCGAGTGGGACAAGGCCGACGCCTTGGGACTGACGCCGTACCAGATCCTCATCGTGGCCTCGCTGTGCGAGAAGGAGGCCAGTACGACGGCAGACCGGCAGTCGGTGGCGGCGGTCATCTATAACCGTCTGAAGAAGAAGATGACGCTCGGTCTGGACGTCACCGTCCGCTACGCGGTGCAGAAGTGGGGCACCGAGCCCCTCACCGACGCCGACTTGAAGGTGGATTCGCCCTATAACACCCGGGTGGTCAAAGGGTTGCCGCCGGCGCCCATATGCAGTCCGGGCGTGAACTCCATCAATGCGGCCCTCAACCCGACCGCTGGGGTCGAGTACCTGTACTTCATCGCCGACGCCAAGGGCAAGATGTACTTCACGACCTCGTACAACGAGTTCCTGAAGCTCAAGAAGAATCTCGGGCAGTAGGACGGGTCCCCGGCGCCGCGGCTCCGCGCGCGGCGCCCTCTGCAGCCCTCGCGGCCACCGCATCCGCCATCCTCGGTCCATGGTCTGAGACGCCGCGACGCCGCACGCGGTAGTCTGCACCTTGCAACAGGTCTTCTCGGTGGTAGTGGCGACCGGAGGTGGCAGATGGTAGGGCACGAGGGCATCGGCAGTCAGACGGGCCTATTGGGCGTGTTGGGTCATCCCATAGCTCACACCCTCTCGCCGCGCATGCACAATGCCGCTCTGAAGGCGCAGGGCGTGGATATGGTCTACCTGGCGTTCGACGTGCCCCCTGAGGGCCTTGGTGCGGCCGTGAGCGGCATGCGTGCGCTGGGGTTCCGTGGCTGCAACGTCACGATCCCGCACAAAGAGGCCATCGGGGCGCTCCTGGACGAGGTCGATACCATGGCCGCGCGCATCGGTTCGGTGAATACCGTGGTCAACGAAGCCGGCAGGCTCAAGGGGCACAACACCGACGTCAGCGGGTTCATCGCGGCACTGCGCGGGCTCAGGCCGGACGGGGCGGCGGGGCTGCGCTGCTTCGTCGCCGGGGCAGGAGGGGCCGCTCGGGGTGTGGTGGCCGCGCTTCAACTCGAGGGCGCGGCGGAGATCCTCGTGGTCAACCGGACACATGAGCGTGCGGTGTCCCTTTGCGCTCAGGCCTCGGCGTGGGGTAGTGCTCCGTGTGTCGCCGTACCGGTAGCCGATGGGGCCGCGGCCGCGGAAGGGGTCGACCTTTTGGTCAATGCCACCGCTATTGGACTAACGTCGTACTTCAAGGAGTCTGCTCTTCCTGTCGATACTCTGAACAGCCGGCATATCGTCATGGACTTGGTGTACGCCTCGGGCAAAGTGACGGAGCTGGTGAGAGAGGCGAAAGCAAGAGGTGCGACCGCGATAGACGGTAAGGAGATGCTCTTGATGCAGGCGGCCGGCTCATACGAGCTATGGACCGGTAGGCCGGCTCCTGTCGACGTCATGCGCCGCAGCATCAGCGAATAGGACAGAGTCACCCATCCATGCAGCAGATTCGTAACGATAATCCGCAGAAACGGCTGGTCGGAAAGCCGACGGGCGAGGTGCTCGTCGACATGGGCCTGCTCACCCAAGAGCAGCTCGACCAGGCCGCGGCGGAGCAGCAGCACTCCCATCTGCGCATCGGCGAGATCGCGATGTCCAAGGGGTGGGTCACCAAGGGTGACATGATGCAGGCCCTGGCGCGGCGTCTCGGCTGCAAGTACCTGGACCTGGCGGGCACGCGGATCGATCCGGTGGCACTGGAGCTCATCTCCGAGCGCGACGCGCGCCGCTACGCCGCCATCCCGGTCTCGTTCGTGGACGAGCACACGGTCTTGGTGGCCATGGCGGACCCGTCGAACATCGTCGCTGTCGACGACCTGCGCATCCTCACCGGCTTCGATATCGAACCTGGGCTTGCCGGCAACGACGAGATCATCGAGATGCTCAGCAAGCTCCGCTCCGTGGGCGGGCAGCTCTCCGAAGGTCTCGACACCAAGGTCAGCACCAGTGATGAAGAAGTCATCGCCGACGAGATGGGCGACATCCGGGAGCAGGTGGAAGCCGCCCCGGTGGTCAAGCTGGTCAACGGGGTGCTGGCCCGGGCCGCAGACGAGGGAGCCTCCGATATCCACTTCGAGCCCCAGGCCCGGGATCTGCTCATCCGCTTCAGGCATGACGGCGTGCTCCACGAGATCATGACCATCCCCAAGCGGCTTCAGGCTGGTGTCATCTCCAGGCTCAAGATCATGGCGGACCTCGACATCGCCGAGCGCCGTATCCCGCAGGACGGACGTATCGGGCTCACCGTCGGTGGCAGGCCTATCGACATGAGGGTGGCGTCGCTGCCGACGGTGTACGGGGAGAAGGTCGTCATCCGTCTGCTCGACCGCTCGAACGTGATGCTGCGGTTGGAGGAACTGGGCTTCTCGGAGGCGGCTTACAACCGCTACAAGCGTTCGTTCACCAAGCCGTACGGCGCCATCCTGGTGACCGGGCCTACCGGCTCCGGCAAATCCACCACGCTGTACGCCACGCTGAACATCCTGAACACGCCCGACAAGAACATCATCACCGTCGAAGACCCGGTCGAATACCGGCTGGCCGGGATCAACCAGGTGCAGATCAACCCCAAGGCGGGGCTGACGTTCGCATCCGGTCTGCGGTCCATCCTGCGTTGCGACCCCGACATCGTCATGGTCGGCGAGGTCCGCGACAAGGACACGGCGCAGATCGCCGTGGAATCCGCGCTCACCGGTCACCTGGTCCTGTCCACGCTTCACACCAACGACGCGCCGGGCGCCCTCACGCGCCTCACCGAGATGGGCGTTGAGCCCTTCCTGACCGCTTCGGCCGTGGACTGCGTCATCGCCCAGCGCCTCGTGCGCAAGCTGTGCCAGTCGTGCAGGGAGTCATACACGCCCTCGCGCGACATCCTGCGCCAACTGGGGTTCAACAAGGATGCGATCGAGAACCACGACGTCACCTTGTATCGCCCGGCCGGATGCCCGCGGTGCAACAACACCGGCTACAAGGGCCGGATGGGCATCTACGAGATCATGCTGGTGACGGAAGCCATCGAAAGACTCATCGTCGAGCGCAAGAGTGCCGATGAGATAGGTCGAGTGGCCCGTGCGGAAGGAATGGTCTCGCTTCGGCAGGACGGGTACGAGCGGGTGCTCCAGGGATTGACCAGCATTGAAGAGATCTCCCGGGTCATCGTATAGCGCGGGTGCCGGGAGCGAACGGAGTGAGTGAACAGTGGATCTAGGCGAGATCCTGAGGGTTGTGGTCCAGCACAACGCGTCCGACCTGCATCTGGCGGTCGGGCTTCCGCCGGTGATGCGCATCGACGGCCACCTGGTCCCGTACGAGGGCTATTCGGAACTGACCGCGAACGAGTCGCGGGAACTCATCTACAGCATCCTCAACCAGGACCAGCGGCAGAAGCTGGAGACCGACTGGGAGGTCGACCTCTCGTACTCGCTCTACGGCCAGGCCCGCTTCCGCGTCAACGTGTTCTTCCACAAGGGCAGTCTTGCGGCGGCGTTCCGGCTCATCCCCATGAACATCAAGACCATCGAAGAACTCAACCTGCCCAAGGTGCTGCACACGTTCTGTCATAAGCCGCGCGGGTTCGTGTTGGTCACTGGGCCCACCGGCTCCGGCAAGTCGACCACCCTGG
>CAIQPS010000128.1 GCA_903873715.1 uncultured Actinomycetes bacterium | reverse complement strand
GCTCGGAGCTCGCCCGCCAGGTGCTTGACTGCCAGGCCTTCCTGGTGGGCTCGCCGACCCTCAACCAGGCGATGTTCCCCACCGTGGGCGCCTTCCTCACCTACATCAAGGGTCTCAAGCCCAAGCAGAGGATCGCCGGGGCCTACGGCTCCTACGGCTGGAGCGGCGGCGCGGTGAAGCAGGTGGATGCCGAACTGCGGGCCCTGGGACTGGACGTGGTCGAGCCTCTCGAGGCCCGCTACATGCCTCAGCCGGAGGATCTCGACGCCTGCCACGAACTGGGGCGCAGCATCGCCCGTCGCGTCAAGGGCGAGCAGGTCTAGGCGGCGCGGCGCTCATGGCCATCACCGTCCTGGCACTGGCGGGCAGTCCCCGGCGCAACGGCAATTCGGAGACGCTGCTCGGCTGGTGCCTGGACGCCGCTCGGGCCGAAGGCGCCGAAGTGGTGGAGTTCCGGCTTTGCGACCTGGACCTGCGGGGCTGCCGGGCCTGCGACGCCTGCTTCAAGGACGGCACCTGCATCCAGAAGGACGACATGCACCTGCTCTATCCTCATCTGCGGGACGCGGACTCCATCGTGCTGGCGTCGCCCATCTACTCGATGGGGATGCCGGGCGTGCCCAAGATAGTCGTCGACCGCTGTCAGCCGTTCTGGGCTCTCAAGTACATACTCAAGCAGCCGCTCGCGCGGACGGAGGGCCCCGAGAGGCTGGGCGCCTTCCTGTGCTGCTCGGGGACGGACCTTCCCGAGGTGTTCTCCGGCAGCCGGCGGGTGGTGCGCTACCTGTGGCACGTCCTGGGAGTGACGCCCGCCGGGGAGGTGCTGGTGCCGAAGGTGGACGAGAAGGGCGAGGTGCTTGCGCATCCCGAGGCCCGCGCGGCGGCCGAGGACCTGGGCCGCAGGCTGGGCCGGCAACGCGACACGTAAGGGGGGATCGATGACCGCAGAAGTCAAGACCTGTATGGAATGTGGCAAAGCCCTGTGCGACCGGGTCGAGGAGGAGGAGCGCACGGGTACCGGCGTGAGCCGCTCCACCGGCGAATGTGCCACCTACCGGGTGTGGTTCTGCGTGAACCCGGACTGCGTCCTCTTCAAGACCGACATCATCAGGGAGCAGATGGCCGACCGGACGGACCGGTGAGTCATGCCTCCCAAGCGGCTGCATAGGTCTCGCACCGAGAAGATGATCGCCGGGGTCTGCGGCGGCATAGCCGAATACCTCGGCATGGACCCCACGGTGGTGCGGGTGCTGTGGGTGCTCGTGGCCTTCCTGGCCGGGAGCGGCCTCCTGCTCTACCTGGTCCTCTGGATCATCATCCCGCTGGACGTGCCCGGCTCGTCAGGCATGCCACCGGCCGGTTCTCGCGGCCCGCGCTCCGGCAGGCCGCCCCGGATGCGCTGAGCCCGGCACCCGGAACGGCGCAGGGCCGCGCCCGCTGGCGCCGGACGGCGTCGGCCGGGCCTAGGTGGTGTGCGGGTGCGTGTGCGGGTGGGTGTGATGCGGATGGGTGTGCGTCACCGTCTGGTGGCGGTGGGCATGCTCGTGGATGAGGTTCACCGCCAGCAGTAGCTCGCGCTGAGCCAGTACCTTCTCCGGCGGCCCGTCCGCCACCACCACGTGGTCCTCGGACAGCACGACCATCCGGTCGGCCGATTCCGCCGCCGCCGACAGGTCGTGGGTGGCGATGATGGCCGTGCGCCCCTGGCGCTTCCACTCGTCGAGCACGCTGAGGAGCCACACCTGGCTGCGGGGGTCGAGGGCGCTGCTCGGCTCGTCCATGAGCAACGCCTGGGGCTCCATGGTGAGCACCGAGCCGATGGCCACCCGCTTCTTCTCGCCTCCGGAGAGCGTGTAGGGGGCGCGGTCGAGCAGCTTCTCGATGCGCAGTTGCGCCGCCACCTCGTTGACCCGGCGTTCCACTTCCCCGGCATCCAGGCCGAGTTGCAGAGGGCCGAAGGCCAGTTCGTCGCGCGCGTTGGAGCAGAACAGTTGGACGTCCGCCTCCTGGAACACGAAGCCCACCCGGGAGCGGAAGTCCTTTCGGAATGCAGGGTCCTCGAGGGCATGCTCCGTCAGGGTGGCGCCGAACGCCTTGATGGAGCCGGACGTGGGGAACACCAGACCGTCGAGGATCTTGAGGAGCGTGGACTTGCCCGACCCGTTGGCGCCCACGATGGCCACCTGCTCGCCCCGCCGGATGGTGAGGTCGATGGAATCGAGGGCCCGCACGCCTGCCCGGTATTCAAGTCCGATTCCCGCGAGTTCGAAGTCGGGGGTGGTCATGCCAGCACTCCCAGTACCAGCCTGTCGACGGCCACGGCGGCCACGCAGCCCACCACACAGGCGGTGACCCACACCCAGTCACGGCGGGTGGTCTTGAGTTGCACCAGGGTGCGCACCGGGCCCGAATAGCCCCGGGCCAGCATCGCGTCGTAGACGTCGTCCGCGGTCTTCATGGATTTGCGGACCACGAACGCCATCCGGTCGGTGACCCATGCCCGGTTGTCGTGGGTGGACCCCGCGGTGACCAGGCGGCTCTCGCGCGCCAGGTGGATCTGCTCGACGGTGCGGAGCAGCGTGACGATCTGCTTGTGGGTCATGGCCAGCGTGGCGACTATGACGCCCGGGACCCGGAGCGCCGTGAGTGCCTGGAGCAGCTGCGCCCACCGCATCGTCCACAGCACCAGGAGGGAGAACCCCGCCGCGGCTACCACCCGCAGCACCAGCGTGGCTGCGCCTACGAGCCCCGGTTCGGTTATCGAGAAACGGCCCATTGGGATCACCACGGCGCCCGGGGTGACCCAGGCGGTGGTCGACGGGATCACCAGGATGAGCGCGAGCAGCCCCGCGGAAAGCCACACCTTCCGGGAGAACGAGGCGACGCTCAGGCGGGACGCTGCCGCCAGAGCCGCTCCCACCGCGACGAAGAGCACGAGCATCCAGAAAGAGTGGACGAGACTCACGGTCACCGCCATCAGCACGATGGAGAAGAGCTTTATCCGGGGATCGAGGCGCTGGAGCAGGCCGGGACGGCTGGCATGCTCCTCGTTCTCCAGCACCTCGCTGATGGCCCGGCCCAGCGAGTCCGCCGTCTTGCGGGCGAGCGACCGGACCCTCGGCCGCCTGGCATGGACCGCCTGGGCGATGTCTCCCTCGTCGTGGGGGCCTGTCGCACCGGCCACAGCCGGGCGGTGCCGGCGGGCGAGGAGCGCTGCGGCACCCCATCCCACGGCCACACACAGGATCACGCCGATGACGGCCGCGAAGAGATATCCCACCGAGGAGTGGCTCACGCCGGGGGCCGTGTAGCCCGGTAGGGCGGACTTCCACACCGATCCCAGGCTCTCGAGGTTGCCGGGGACATATCCCACGAGCGACTCGATCTGCCCGCTGCTCCATTCTCCCCACGCCGTACCGGGTGCGAGAGCCCCCAGGGGGACCAGGATGATGAGCGCCCCGATGCCGGCCCAGAGCCAGCGGAGCGGCTTGGCGGCCGGTCTACCGGAGAGCAGGGCGGTGTCCGACTTGGCGAGCGCGGCCACGACCCCAACCGTGACGATGGCCTCCACCCAGCCGAAGAACAGGATGTGCTCGATGGCCATGGCGGGGACCGCGATGGTCAGGGGATAGGGGGCGTACAGCGCTTGGCCGGCGGCGGTGTGGGCGATGTACGGCTGCAGGCCGAACTCGATGCCTGCGCACACCGCCGAGGCGACGATACCCACGTAGGCGGCCACTCCGGCAGAGACCAGCCGCCGGGCATTGGAGCGGCCCTCGCCGAAGAGCAGCCGGTAGACGTAATAGCCGACGAAGGGCAGTACGACCGCCATGTTCAGGCAGTTGGCCCCGATGGCCGTGATACCACCGTCCCCGAAGACCAGGGCCTGGATGATGAGGGCGACCGAGATGGCGAGGACGGCGGCCCATGGCCCCAGGATGATGGCGATGAGCGTGCCGCCCACCGCGTGTCCCGTCGAACCGCCGATGACCGGCACGTTGAACATCATGATGATGAAGGCGAAGGCCGCGCCCAGGGCCATGAGCGGCACCTGCTTGGTCTTCAGGGTCTTCTTGACCTTGCGGGCCGCGATCACCCAGATGGGGACCATGGCGACGTCGAGCACGATGAACGTCTGCGGGCTGAGATATCCGTCAGGGATATGCATGCCCGGGCCTGAGCTCTACGCGCCGGCGGCGTCGCCGGCCGCATCTGCAGCGGGGCCCACTTCACCGGCCGGTGCCGTTCCCCGGTCACCCTCGGCGGCGCACGTGTCGCAGATGCCGAAGATGGTGAGTTGCTTGGCGGCGAAGCCCTGGCCTTTGGCCAGCGTGAGATGGAGGCTGCCAAGGTCCTCGTCGTGCACGTGAGCCACGGAGCCGCAGCGCTCGCATACCAGATGGTGGTGCGGCACTTCCTCCTCCACCTCGAAGAAGCGCCGGGTGGGACCGAGCTGGGTCTCCCGGACGAGATGGAGCTCCACCAGCAACTCGAGCGTGCGGTACACGGTGGAGATGTTGATGTGCGGGAAGCTGCTCTGGACCTGGGCGCAGACCTCTTCGGCGCTCATGTGGCCGTCGCTCGCCCGCAACACGTCCCAGACCAGTGTCCGCTGGGGAGTGAGGCGGTACCCGAGCTCCTGAAGTGTCTTGGTGGCATGGTGGGTCATGTTGATGCGAATTTATTGCAATAGCCATCACTTGTCAACTTCGCGGCGTTCGCAACAAGCTTCCGTCCGGGTGGCCGTGGATGCCGGTGCGCGTGTCTGGTAGTGTCTGCTGAGCACGGGCGCCTGTCTCCCGGAGGCTGGCGAGGGTGCCTGAAGGCGGAAGGAGGTGATGGTCATGGCGGACACGACGAACGGCGAGGGAGCCTGGGGAGAGATCCCGAGGCTGACCACGTTGTCCCACGGCTCCGGCTGAGCATGTAAGCTCGGCCCCAAGGACTTGGGGCAGGTCATGGCCATGCTGCCGCCTGTCGACGACCCGGACCTCCTGGTCGGCGCGGACACGCTCGACGACGCGGCCATCTACCGCCTGAGCGACGACCTCGCGCTGGTGCAGACGGTCGACTTCTTCACACCGGTGGTGGACGACCCGTTCGACTTCGGGCGCATCGCCGCCGCCAACGCGTTCTCGGACGTCTACGCCATGGGGGCGAGGCCGCTCACGGCTCTCAACATCGTGTCGTTCCCATCCGGGACGCTTCCGTTGGACTATCTGGGCCGCATCCTCCTCGGTGGGGCCGAGATCGCCCGCCAGGCGTCCGCCACCATCGTCGGAGGTCACACCATCGACGACCCGGAGCCCAAGTACGGGATGGCCGTCACGGGCATCGTGAAGCCCGGCGAGCAGATGACCAACGCCGCCGCCCGGCCCGGCGACCATCTGATCCTCACCAAACCGCTGGGGACGGGCATCATCGCCACGGCCATCAAGCAGGGCAAGGCCGCTCCGGAGATCGTCGCCGCGGCGACCGAATCCATGGCCCATCTCAACCGCGCGGGCTCGGAAGTCGCCCGGGAGATGGGCGTCAAAGCCCTCACCGACATCACCGGCTTCGGCCCGCTGGGGCACCTGAGCGAGCTGTGCCGAGCGAGCGGGGTATCGGTGGAACTCTGGTTCGATTCGCTGCCGTTCCTGCCTGGAGCCGTCGATCTGGTCCGCTCCGGCGTGGCGCCGGGCGGCACACGGCGCAACCTGGAGTTCGTCGAGCCTTGGACCGCCTTCCCGGGGACGTTCGAACCGTGGCAGCGCCTGCTGTGCGCCGACGCTCAGACGTCCGGCGGCCTTGTGTTGTGCGTGCCCGAGGAGCGGGTCGAGAGCGCCGTGGCGGCCCTCGTGGAGCGGGGCACGCCGGCTGCTGCCGTCATCGGCCGCGTGGTGCAGGCCGGTGACGTGATGATGCGCGTCTCGGCGGCGAGGATCTAGCGGGCCGCAGGCCTCAACGGATCGCGGGTTGTGCCACCGCCGCTTCGGCTTCGCCCAGATCGGCGAACACGCGGAAGTCCGGGTCCACCAGCAGGCCCACTATCTCCAGGAGTCGCCGGACGTTCGCGTTGGGGCCGACGGCACCGAGCCATCCGCGGTCACGAAGGTGCCGCACGCCCGACAGCAGGACGGAAAGCCCCCCGCTGTCGATGTAGCTCACATCGCGCAGGTCGAGCAGGACGACCACTTTGCCCTCTTCGAGCGCATTGGTCAGAGCCGACTCGACGGTCCCACAGTTGTTGTGGTCGATGTCGCCGTGGGCTTCGATGAGCGGCGCCTCTCCAAGGAGCGAGACCCTGACATCCATGGCTACCACCTTCTCGATCTGGTGGGTCGGCAGATTCGCAAGGACCTGAGTCGAGTGTACATCAGCGCGACTCTCGGGGCCGCGCTTCAGGCGACCAGCGCAGGACCGGCTCCCGGGCTGCGTGCGCTTCGTCCGGACGCCGGACCGGGGTGGTGTGGGGAGCGGTCCTGACCACGTCCGGGTCACTCCGGAACTCGGTGTCTATCCGGGTCATCACCTCGACGAAGCGGTCCAGCGTGGCGATGTCCTCGGTCTCGGTGGGCTCGATCATCAGAGCCTCGTGGACTATCAGCGGGAAGTACACCGTGGGAGCGTGCATGCCGAAGTCCAGGATCCGCTTGCCTATGTCGCGCGCGGCGCCGGCTCCGTGCTCCGAGGCGGACAGGACGAACTCGTGCATGCACGGTCCGTCGTAGGGCACGGGAAAGAGGCCGTGCAGGCGCGTGCGCAGGTAGTTGGCGTTGAGAACGGCGTCTTCGCTCGCCTGGGTGAGTCCGCCGGAACCCATGCGCAGCAGGTAACTGTAGGCTCGGACGAGGACGCCGACGTTGCCGTGGAAAGCCTTGACCCTGCCGATGCTCGACGGGCGGTCGCGATCGAGACGGTAGGTGCCGTCGGGGTCCCTGGTGACGAGCGGCGCCGGCAGGTAGGGCTCCAGGCGGTCCGTGACCGCCACCGGGCCCGCTCCCGGGCCGCCGCCCCCGTGCGGGGTCGAGAAGGTCTTGTGGAGGTTCACGTGGACCACGTCCATCCCCATATCGCCCGGCCTGGCCTTGCCCATGATGGCGTTGAGGTTGGCGCCGTCGTAGTAGCAGAGGGCACCGGCGTCGTGCACGAGCCGGGAGATCTCCAGGATGTCCTCCTCGAACAGCCCGAGCGTGTTGGGGTTCGTGAGCATGATGGCCGCGGTCCGTTCGGACAGATGGGCGCGCAGTGCCTCGAGATCCACGAGCCCGCGCGGCGAACTGGGCAGCTCCACCACGTGGTAGCCGGCCATGGTCGCGGATGCCAGGTTGGTCCCGTGAGCCGAGTCCGGGACGATGACCTGGTCGCGCTCCGATCCCGAGTGGTCGCGGTGGTAGGCCTTGATCATCAGGATGCCGGTGAGCTCCCCTTGGGCGCCCGCGGCCGGCTGGAGGCTCGCCCGGTGCATCCCTGTGACCGCCAGAAGGCCCTTCTCCAACTCGTGCATCAATTGGAGGATGCCCTGCGTGTCGGCTTCGGGCTGGTAGGGGTGCATCTCGGCGAAGCCGGGTAGAGCCGCCACCTCGTCGTCCAGCTTGGGGTTGTACTTCATCGTGCACGAACCCAGAGGGTAGAACCCGGTGTCGACGCAGTGGTTCAGATGCGACAGCCGGGTGTAGTGCCGCACCACCTGGGATTCGGCCACCCGGGGCAGCAGTGGCGGCGCGGAGCGCAGTGCCACGCCCGGAAGCAGGACGGCCGGCTCCACGCGGGGCACGCCCGCGGCGGGCAGGTCGACGCCCTGGTGCCCGGCGATGCTGTGGGCGAAGATGGGCGGTTCCAGCGGGCCGGGGATCATGGCGCCACCTCCGGGCCGGCGGCGAGGACTTCACTCGCGGCGGCGACGTACGCGTCGAGGGCTTCCGGAGGGTTCAGTTCCGTGACCGCGGTCAGCAGGCAGCGGCCGGCGCCGGGAGGCCGGCCCGCGAGGCCGGCGCGACCCGGGCCGAGGCCCGGATGTGTGTCCGCGAACAGGTGCTCCAAAGGCACTCCGGGGTCGACCCCGCGATCCCGCATGGCGGTGCGGAACCCCGCGGCCGAGCAGGGCAGGAGCAGGGAGAACTCGTTGAAGAACGGGCCGGTGACGAAGGGCTGCACCCCCGGCAGGGCGCAGAGCCGCGCCTGCAGGTGGTGCGCCCGTTGCAGGCAGATGTCCGCGCGCTGGGCCAGACCGGCGGGTCCGAGCAGCGCCAGGTGGATGGTCGCAGCCAGGGCGCTGAGCGCCTGGTTGGAGCAGATGTTGGACGTCGCTTTCTCCCTGCGGATGTGCTGCTCCCGGGCCTGCAGCGTGAGGGTGTAGCAGAGCCGGCCGTCCTCGTCGACGGTCTGACTCACCAGACGACCTGGGATCTGCCGCATGTAGGCGGTGCGGCAGGCAAGGAAGCCCACGGTCGGGCCGCCGAACGACGGGGAGCAGCCGAACACCTGGGCGTCACCCACGGCGATGTCGGCGCCGAGTGCGCCCGGAGTCTCGAGCAGGCCGAGGCTGGACGGATTCACGGAGACGACGAGCAGGGCGCCGATCGCGTGAGCCGCGTCGGCCAGCGGCGCCAGGTCCTCGATCACCCCCAGATAGTTGGGCTGCTGTACCAGCACGGCCCCGACGTCCGCCGGGCAGCCGTCGAGGCCGCCCGTGCGCCCGGTGGCATCGTGGAGGGCGAGGCTGTGGATGGCTATCTGCGGACCGCTCGCGTACGTGCGCAGCACCTCACGAGCCTCCGGATGGACCCCGGCCGACACCGCCACCGCGTCACGGTGGGTGGAGCGCAGAGCCATGAAGGCGCCCTCGGCCAGCGCGGAAGCCCCGTCGTACAGCGATGCGTTGCTCAGGTCCATGCCGGTCAACTCGCACATGCAGGTCTGGAACTCGAAGATGTGTTCCAGAGTGCCCTGGCTGACTTCCGGCTGATACGGGGTGTAGGCGGTGGCGAACTCGCTGCGGGCGGCCAGGGAGCGCACGGCGGCCGGCACGAAATGCCGGTAGAGTCCCGCCCCCAAGAACGAGGCCGGACCGGGGACCCGGTCGGCGGCGGCCAGGGCGTCGGTGCGGTCGCGGGTCTCCTGCTCGCTCAACCCGGGAGGCAGGCCCAGCACGGCCGCATCCAGGAGAATGCGCGGGATCTGGGCGAATAGGTCCACTGCGCTCGAGGCCCCGATGGAGTCGAGCAGGCGCCGCCTGTCCTGGTCGCTGTGAACCGTGTAAGGCATCACCACCTCATATTAGCTCGCGGGCGCCATCCGTGGCCCAAGGAGTACCGCCGAGCCCCTCTTTTGCCGGGGGGTGTAGGGGGTGTGTGCTACCATACCCTGCACTCTGACCCACGAGATCACCCAGAGGCGTGCCGTGCGAATCACGTTCATCGAACCCGCCGCACCGGGTTTCCACGTATACAGTTTCGTCAAACAGATGCGTCTTGGGCTGCCGCTGCTGGGAGCTATCCTGAAGCAGCACGGCCACGAAGTGAAAGTCTATGCCGAGAGCCTCGGCGAGGTCGATTGGGACGAGGTGCTCTCGTCCGACCTGGTAGGGGTGTCCACCACCACTTCCACCGCCGTTCGAGCCTATCGTTACGCCCAGCGGGCCCGCGACGCCGGTGTGCCGGTGGTCATGGGTGGCCCGCACGTCACCTTCATGGCTCGCGAAGCGCTCGACTTCTGCGACTACGTCATCCGCAACGAGGGCGAGGACGCCATCGTCGAGCTGGTCGAGTTCCTCGAAGGCAAGCGGGCGATCTCGGACATCCAGGGCCTGTCCTACAGGAACCCGGAGGGCGAACAGGTGGA
Organism: uncultured Actinomycetes bacterium; assembly: GCA_903873715.1. Lineage (GTDB taxonomy): Bacteria > Actinomycetota > Thermoleophilia > RBG-16-64-13 > RBG-16-64-13 > CAIQPS01. The sequence continues at coordinate 26,649 of CAIQPS010000128.1, read as the reverse complement.
CAATCCCGAGCGGGCGCTGCTCGGCGGGCTCACCGATCTGCCCTGGCCCGACCTGAGCCTGGTCGTCGGAGGGGAGAAGATCCACCCGACCCCCATCCTCTCGTCGCGGGGCTGCCCGTTCGACTGCGAGTTCTGCTCCGTGGTGATGATGTTCGGCCGGCGGGTGCGCGCCGTGGACCCGGAGGAGGTCGTGCGGGAGCTCAAACGCATCCGGCCGACCAAGGTGTTCTTCTACGACGACAACTTCTTCATCAGCAAGCGGCGGGGCCGCGAACTGCTGGCCCTCATGGCCAAGGAGAAGATGAACTTCCCGTTCTTCGCGCAGATCCGGGTGGACTCGGTGTGCAAGAACGGCAAGGTGGACCAGGAACTCCTCGACCTCATGTGGGAGGCGGGCTGCCGCATCGTGTACCTCGGGCTGGAGTCGGTCAACCCGGAGACCCTCAAGGAATATCACAAGGAAGCCAGCATCGACGACATCGTCGGCGGCCTGGACGCCCTTCACAAGCGGGGCATCCACACGCACGGCATGTTCGTGTTCGGGGCCGATTCGGACACCATCGAGTCGCTCTCCATGACGGCGGACTTCGCCTCACAGAACGGTCTTAACTCGGTCCAGTTCCTCGCGCTCACGCCGCTCCCGGGCACGCGCCAGACCGATATGCTGGAGCGGGAGGGCCGGGTCTTCACTCACAACTGGAGCCTGTACGACGGGCATCACGTGGTGTTCTGGCCCAAGCAGATGACACCGTACGACCTGCAGATCGCCACCCTGGACGCCCACAAGCGGTTCTACACCGGCAGGCGCGTCTTCACCATGCACCCGAACTCTCCGCGGTACCGGAAGCACCAGTGGCAGGGTTATGCGCTGGCCCATTCGTGGGAGCACGTGCCGGAGAACAGGGCCTTCCTCAGGGAGCTGAAGGAGTACTCGTCCAAGCAGCGGCCGCCGGTCCCCGACGATCCCTTCAAGGGTTCCAAGCAGAGTTCCGCTTTGGGTGCGCTGGGTCCGGGTCTGGAGACCCCAACGGCCTAGAGGGCCGCTCAAGGACCAAGCCCCGGCCGCCGGAGAGCACTTGGCGGCGCGATACCGTGTCATCGGTCGGCGCAAGCCCTCACAGGGAGGATTTCCCCAACCCTTTCCGAAAGAATATCAAGGGCAATCTGTTTTCGATTTCGTACCCGAGAGGGGGATGACGTTTGGCCAAGGTCTTGGCCTTTGCAAACCAGAAGGGTGGCGTCGCTAAGACGACCACGACGCTCAACATGGGCGTCGCCCTGCAGGAGATGGGGTACAAGGTCCTCGCGGTCGACATGGACCCGCAGGGCAACCTCACCATGAGCCTCGGCCTCGACCCGGACCAGGTCCGCCCGAGCATGTACGACGTACTCGTGAACGGCGTCGGCGCGGAGCAGGCTCTTCTCCGGCGGGAGCTCGACGTCGTCGTCTCGAGCATCGACCTGGCGGCAGCGGAGATCGCCCTCAGCTCCATCATCGGGCGGGAACGGGTGCTCAGCAAGGCGCTGCTCCCCCTGCACGACCGCTACGACTACATGGTCATCGACACCCCGCCCTCGTTGGGGCTCCTCACCATCAACGCCCTCACCGCGGCCGACGCCGTCATAGTGCCGGTCCAGTGCGAGTATCTTTCCCTGCGCGGCTTGGCTCAGCTCGAGAAGACCCTCGAACTGGTGCGCGAGAACCTCAATCCCAAGGTCCACATCGCCGGCATCGTGCCCACGATGTACGATTCTCGTACGGTGCACGGGAGAGAGGCCGTCGAGGTCCTGAGGCAGAACTTCGGGGACCTCGTGTTCAGCACCCCCATCCGGAAGACGATCAAGTTCGCCGAGGCACCGGTCAAGGGGGAATCGGTGCTCAAGTACGCCCCGGACAGCCAGGCGGCCAACGCATACAGGCAGCTCGCAAGAGAGGTGCTCAGTGGAAAAAAGATCTAGCATGAAAGACAGCGGCCTCAGCTTCCTCTTCCGAGGCACCGAAGGCGCTGAAGAGGAGAGGCCCGAGGACCAGGAGACCGACGCCGCGCGCCGGTCCCTCATCCAGCCGTCCCGCACCTTCCCGGCCGTCATCCGCGTGGTCGGAGTGGGCGGCGCAGGCACCAATGCCATCAACCGCATGCTCGAGGCCAACCTCGAGGGTGTGGAGTTCATCGCCATCAACACCGACGCGCAGGCGCTGGCCATGTGCGAGGCCGACCACAAGCTTCGCATCGGCCGGGAACTGACCAAGGGCCTCGGCGGCGGCTCCGACCCGCGGGTGGGCCGGGAAGCCGCTCTGGCGGCCTACGACGAGATCAAGCAGATGATCAAGGGCAGCGACATGGTGTTCATCACCGCCGGCGAAGGCGGGGGGACGGGCACCGGGGCTGCGCCCGTGGTCGCGGAGATCGCCAAGTCCATCGGCGCGCTCACCATCGGGGTCGTCTCGCGGCCGTTCGCGTTCGAAGGCAAGCGCCGCGGGCTCCAGGCCCTGGACGGCGTGCGCATGCTGCGCCAGAAGGCCGATACCGTCATCGTGGTGCCCAACGACAAGTTGCTGCTGGTCGCCGATCGGGGCACTTCCATGCTGGACGCCCTGAGGCTGGCCGACGACGTGCTCCGTCAGGGCGTGCAGGGCATCTGCGACCTGGTGACCGTGCCGGGCCTCATAAACCTCGACCTGGCCGACGTCCGCACCATCATGACCAACGCCGGCACCGCCCACATGGGCATCGGCCGGGGCAGGGGCGACGGCAGGGCGCAGAAGGCTGCGGAGATGGCTATCAACTCGTCGCTGCTCGAGACCTCCATCGACGGCGCCCGGGGCATCCTGCTCAACATCAGCGGCGGCAACGACCTGTCGCTGTATGAGGTCAACGAAGTCGCGGAGATCATCAACTCCGCCGCCGATCCTGAGGCCAACATCATCTTCGGTGCAGTGGTCGACGAGACCCTGGGCGACACCCTCTGGGTCACCGTAGTCGCGGCCGGTTTCGACGGGACCATCGAGGAGCCGTTCGAGATGCACGCGCCGGCCAAACAGGAAGCCGCCCGCCCAGCCCCTGCTGCGCCAGTTGCGGAGGAGCCGAAACCCGCCGGTACCGGGGCGATCCTATCCCGCGAGGATGCCATAGAGGCCACCAGAGGCCTGGCTCAGGACGCTCCTGCCGCTCCAGAAGGTGGGGACGACGATCTCGAGGTGCCGTCCTTCCTGAAGTAGCCGCCCAGGCTCTGCGCGGCGCGGGGAGGGACGCACGTGGACGTGCTTCGGGCGCGCCTCAGGTTTCGGCGCCGCCGCTGAGGTCCCGCTCGAAGTAGAGGCAGGTCTTCTCGGCCAACCCGAGACTGCGGTAGAACGCGTGCGCCCCCAGGTTCCACGATTCCGCCAGCAGGAACAGCCTGGCGCAGCCCTCTTCCCGGGCCGCGGCCTCCGCGGCCGCCAGCAGGCCCGCGCCCACATCCTCGCGCCGGCTCGCGGCCGTCACGATGACGTCCTGCACCTCGCACACCGGTGCCGCGGACCAGGAACTGAGGGTGAACACCAGGGCGCACATCCCCACGATGCGACCGCCCTCCGGCGCCACCCTGGCCGTTTCCGGACTGGAGGCCGGAACCTCCGGCGCGCCACGGTCGACGGCGAGGAGGAAACAATGGTCCTGCGCTGCGATAATGCGGGAGACGATGGAGGTCAGCAGGTCGCGCCCGGGTGGATGGACGCCGTGGTGCTCCATGATCTCCTCGAGGAGGGAAAGCACGGCGGGTGCATCCGCTTCGGTTGCTCGGCGATACGCGATCATGAGGCGAGGTTAGCAGATGGATGCTGAGGTCCTTTATCTGAACGGTGAGTTCAAGTCTCTGGAAGACGGCTGGGTCCGCATCGAGGACCGGGGCTTCGAACTCGGGGACGGCATCTACGAGGTCGTTAAGGTCATGAACAGCAAGGCGGTCTGGCTGGAGGACCACCTGGTCCGCCTGTATCGCAGCCTGGGGGAGATCCGGTTGACGGATGCCTCGGTCGGACACGAGTTCGAGACGGTGCTCCCGGAACTGGTGGAACGGTCCGGCATCGCGAACGGGATGGTCTACGTCCAGGTCACCCGCGGGCACGCGCCGCGGGACTTCGTGTTCCCGCATCCCCCGAACCCCACCGTGCTCGCCTATGCGCGGGCGAAGAAGCTGCCCACCGAAGAGGAGATCCACCGGGGCACCGTGCTGCACCCCGTCGAGGACATGCGCTGGGCGCGCTGCGACATCAAGTCTACGAACCTTCTGGCGGCGGTACTTGCGAAGGAGGAAGCCAAGGAGGCTGGAGCCGACGAGGCCCTCTTCCTCGACTCGGAGGGGCTGGTGCGTGAGGGCGGGTCCTCGAACGTGTTCGCCGTGCTTGACGGCGTCATCCGCACCCACCCGCTGAGCAACCGCATACTGGGCGGCATCACCCGGCTGCACGTCATCGAGATCGCGCGCGCACTCGGATACACCGTCGAGGAGCGGGCCTTCACCCTGGCGGACATCACCTCCGCGGCGCCGGCCGGTTGTGAGGTCTTCACCGCGTCGACCCTCAAGGACATGCTGCCCGTGGTCCGCGTGGGGTCCCATCAGGTGGGCGACGGCAAGGCCGGCACCGTGACTCTGACCGTGCTGGACCGCTTCCGGCAGATCCAGGCCGCATTGGTGGGGCTGCCGGAGCCGCGGCCTTTGGCCGCCGGAAGGTAGCTCAGCGGCCCCGGCGGTAGTTCAGCGGCCCCGGCGCTTCGACGCCGGCAGGCCGGCCCGCATGGCCCGGGCGACTTCCATGTTGGCAGCGTCGGGACCGTGACCGTCGAGGCCGGGGGTCTCGAGGACGAACGGCACTGCGCTCAATGCCGGGTGGCGGACCACCCGGGCGAGGCCTTCGTAGCCCAAGCGCCCGTCGCCCAGATTCTCGTGGACGTCGCGTTTGACGCCTCGCGGGGTCCTGGAGTCGTTGAGGTGCACCAGCCGGACGCGGTCGAGCAGCCCCAGGCGGCGCAGCGAGCCGATCAGGTCCTCCAGACCGGCTTCCTCATCTACCGGGTAGCCGGAGGCGAACAGGTGCGCGGTGTCGATGCAGATACCGAGAGGCAGAACGCCGGCCAGACCGACGGCCTCTTCCAGGTGGAGCAGGATCTGTAGCTCCTCGAGCCTCCCGCCCAGGGTGTTGCCGGCACCGGCCCCAGTCTCCAGAAGGAGCGGGGGCAGGGGGTCGCCGGCCGCCTCCAGCGCCATCTCGACTGCCCTTCCGATCGCGGCTATGACCCGTCGCTCCGCCTCGTCCACCGCGCCCCGGTGCGACCCCACGTGGGTCACCACGCCTTCGGCGCCGCAAAGCGCGCCGGTGGTCAGGGCCAGGGCAAGGGCCTCGGACGACCGCTCCCTCAGCCCGTCATCCGGAGAGGCCAGGTTGATGAGGTAGGTGCTGTGGAACACCAGACGCAGCCCGTTCGCCCGCAGACCATCCCTGAAGCCTTCCAACTCGCCCGGGCCGGGAACGCGAGGCTTCCACATCCTCGGATTGGTATTGAAGACCTGCACCACCTCCGCGCCTATGTCGAGCGCACGCTGGGGCACCGGTAGGAAGCCGCCCGCCGTGGAGAGTTGGGCGCCGATGGCGGGGCGGGGCGGGGCAGCGGGGTGGAGCGGGGCTGCGTGGCTCTTCTCGTGGGTGGTATGCGCAGTCCGGTCCGGCTTCTGTGGTTTGTGACTCATGTCCATAGCGGGGAGAATATAGAATCGTAGCGACAGGTGGAACCTCGATAGGCCGATGGGGCCCACCTGACATACGGCGACGAACGATAGGGAGACAGACATGGACAGGCTTTCCCTCGATCTGGCGCGGTGCATGGCGGGCGGGACGATCGCCCGGGGTCTGACTCCCGAGATGATGGAGGCGCTGCGGCCCCGGTTGGACGAAGCACTGGCCGCCGTTCACGCGGCCGCCGGTACGGGGTGGCTCGAATGGACCGAACTGCCGGCGAAGGACCCGGGGGCCTTGGTGAGCTACGCGGCAGCCAACCACGGCAGATACGACGCCCTCATGGTGATCGGCATCGGCGGTTCGGCGTTGGGTCCCATAGCTCTGGCCACCGCCCTGCTGCCCTTCTACTGGAACGAGCTGAGTCCCACCCGGCGCCGGCACATGCCCCGGTTGTACGTCCTCGACAACGTCGACCCGGATGAGACGGTCGCGCTCCTCGACCGCCTCGACCTGGAGCGGACCCTGGTGAACGTCATCTCCAAGTCGGGCACCACGGGCGAGTCGATGGCCGGATATCTCATCATCAAACAGCGGCTGGAGGCCGTCGTCGGCCCCCGGGCGGTCAAGGAGCACCTGGTGTTCACCACCGACCCGGCGGGCGGCACCCTCCGGCAGATCGGCAACGAGACCGGCGTGCCCATGTTCGACCTCGGCCCAGGTATCGGAGGGAGGTTCTCGGTGCTCAGCCCGGTGGGCCTGTTGCCCGCCGCTCTCACGGGCATGGACGTCTCCGGCCTGCTCGCCGGTGCGGCCGACATGGCCTCCTGGATCGAGGAGAGCGCCGGTTGGGACAACCCGGCCTGCGCCTTCGCGGGCGTCCAGTACCTCAACGACGTGGAGTTCCGCCGACGGATAAGCGTGATGATGCCGTACTCCGCCCACCTGCGCGACATCGCCGACTGGTACCGCCAGTTGTGGGCCGAGAGTCTCGGCAAGAGCGTCGACCGGAAGGGCCGACCCATCGACTGCGGACCGACTCCCGTGAAGAGCCTCGGGGTCACTGACCAGCACTCGCAACTCCAGCTCTACGCCGAAGGGCCGGACGACAAGATCATCACCTTCCTGGGAGTGGGCGAGTTCGCGCAGACCCTTCAGATCCCGGCGCCCGGGCCGGAGGCAGAGGCGCTCTCCTACCTGGGCGGCCACACCCTGGGAGGATTGCTCTGGGCGGAGCAGAGGGCCACAGCGTGGGCGTTGGCGCAGAAGGGCCGTCCGTCTCTGACGATCACGGTCCCCAAAGTAGAAGCGCGTTCCGTAGGGGCCCTCATGTACATGCTGGAGATGGCGACCGCGGTGGCCGGCGAACTGTACGACATCGACGCTTTTGACCAGCCGGGTGTCGAATTGAGCAAGAAGGCTACTTATGCCCTGATGGGAAGGGCCGGCTACGAGGATCTTGCGGGCCGGATTCGGTAGAGAAGAGGCCGATTCTATTAGAACGCTCGCTCAGTATGTGGGATAATGGAAGGGTATTCTAATAAGGACACTGACCGTAAGAGGGTGCCATCGCCATGATGTGTATCTCCACCAAGGGCCGGTACGCGCTACGTGTCGTCACCTTTCTCGCCGAGTGGCCCGGCCGTCCCCTTACCAAGACGGAGATCTCCGAGGCCGAGCAGGTCACGCCGGGGTACCTTCAGCAGATCATGGGCACGCTTCTGAGCGCGGGCATCGTCAAGAGCTACCGGGGCAAAGCCGGCGGCTTCTCGCTGGCGCGGGACCCGGAGACGATCACGGTGGGTGAGGTCCTGCGCTGCACGGAGGGCCGGGTGGAGCCGGTACCGTGTGACGACGCCGACGAGTGCGCCCGGGCCGACCATTGCGCTACTCGTCCGTTCTGGCTGCGCGTCATGCGCGCCGTCAACGAACTGCTCGACAGCACCACGATCGCCGATCTGCTGCGGGATCGCGATTCCGAAGCGGCTGGACTCTTGCTGCCGGGTGCCCCGTTCCTAGCCGGTGACAAGCTTGATGGCGCCCAGAGGGCACACGCGAACGCACTCCCCGCATGCTCGGCACGGCGATGACCCCGGCATAGGGGTCTCGAACGGCCCTTCCTGCTTGAGCACTTTCTGATCGCAGGCCCGCGTGGCCGGGCAGATGCCGTCGGGGCAGCATGCCGGGTCGCAGAGGCGGTAATCGACCACCGCCATCTTAGCCATCTCGGTCGTCCTCACTGCCATCAGCGGCGGACACGCCGGTGCCCGCCGCTGCGTGGGCGGTCTCAAGCTCCTCCTCGAGCATCTCCAACTCGTCCCACATGGCTGGAGGGACAGAGTGAGAAGGCCAGCGCGCCTTCAGATCGGCGAGCTGGCCTTCGAGTCTCCGGATCTCGTCGGAGTCTGTCACGCAAGCCTCACGGCTTGCAGAACGAGTTCGGCGGGAAGTCGAAGTGGGGAACGCGGTTGATGCCGTAGTTGGACGGCAGCACCCCGGTGGGGCAGAGGCGGAAGCACTCCGAGCAGTCCGCACACTCTTTGGCGGCGATCTCCGGGATGAACATGACCTCCCGGTCCACGCCGCGGCCCACGAAACCGATAGCGTTCAAGCCCTTCACCTCGGCGCAGTAGCGCACGCAGATGCCGCACAGGATGCACATGTCGGCGTCGGTGTCGTCGAACTTGCGCGGGTCCACTCCGTAGCGGATGCCGTACTCGGTGAGTTGCTTGACGCCCGGAGCGCGGGCCATGAGCAGTTCGAGCACGAGCCTGCGGCCGGAGGCCACCTGCGGCGTCTCGGTCTCCACCTTGAGACCCTGCTCGGCCGGGTAGACGCAGGAAGCCACGAGGCGTTTGCGCCCGCGCTCCTCGATCTCCACGGTGCACAGGCGGCAGGCGCCCGACGGGACGAGTTCCGGGAGGTTGCAGAGGGTGGGGATGTCCACACCCGCAGCCTTCGCCACTTCGAGGACCGTCTGGCCTTCCTGAGCGACGACCTCTTGGCCGTTGATGGTCAGGGTGATCTCACTCATCGTCGCCCCCTTTCCTCGGAGACACGGGGGTGCCGGCGGCCACGGGCTCCGGTACGGGCACACCGCTGAGCCGCGCCACCGCGTTGTAGCGGGACGGGCAGACGTCGAAGCAGGCGCCGCACTTGGTGCACTTGCTCTGATCGATGATGTGGATCTCGCGGCGGGCGCCGGTGATGGCGGCCGCGGGGCATTCCTTGAAGCAGAGCATGCAGGCCCGGCACTTGTCCGGGTCGATGTAGTAGTTGACAAGCGGCTTGCAGACGCCGGCGGGGCAACGCTTCTCGTTGACGTGGGCTTCGTACTCATCCCGGAAGTGGGCGAGAGTGGAGAGCACCGGGTTCGGCGCGGTGGTGCCCAGGGCGCACAGGGAGAAGTCCTTGACCACTCCGGAGATCTCCTCCAGGCGCTCGATGTCGCCCGGTTGGGACGTCCCCTCGCACATGGCGGTCAGCAGCCCGAGCATCTGGTAGATGCCCTCGCGGCAGGGCACGCACTTGCCGCACGATTCCTCAGAGAGGAAGTTGAGGTAGTAGCGGGCGGTGTCGACCATGCAGGTGTCCTCGTCCATGACGATCAGACCACCGGAGCCCATCATGGAACCGGCGGCCGACAGGTCGTCGAAGTCCACGCGCACGTCGATCATCTTCTCGGGGATGACGCCCCCGGAAGGACCACCCGTCTGCACCGCCTTGAACTTGCGGTCCTTGGGGATGCCTCCGCCGATGTCGAAGACCACCTGGCGGAGCGGGATGCCCATGGGCACCTCCACCAGACCGGTGTTCTTGACCTTGCCCACCAGCGAGAAGATCTTGGTGCCCTTGCTGCCCTCGGTGCCGATGCCGCGGAACCATTCGGAGCCGTTCTCGATGATGAGCGGTACGGTCGCCCAGGTCTCGACGTTGTTGAGGTTGGTGGGATGGCCGTAGATACCGCTGACGGCCGTCCGCACGTACTTGGGCCGGGGCTCGCCGACGTGGCCCTCGATCGCGGCCATGAGGGCGCTCGATTCGCCGCTGACGAAGGCGCCGGCGCCGCGGTGGATGGCGATGTCGAACGAGAAGCCGGAGCCCAGCACGCTATCGCCCAGAAGGCCGTATTCCCGGGCCTGCTGCAGGGCGACGGTGAGGTTATCGACCGCGATCGGGTACTCCTGGCGCACGTAGACGTAGCCTTGATGGGCGCCGATGGCGTAGGCGCCGATGATGAGGCCCTCTATGACCCGGTGTGGGTTGCCCTCCAAGAGCGAGCGGTCCATGAACGCGCCCGGGTCGCCTTCGTCGGCGTTGACCACGACGTACTTGACCGGGTCAGCGGCCTCCTTGGTGGTCTTCCACTTGGCCCCGGTGGGGAAGCCACCGCCGCCGCGCCCACGGAGTTCCGAGGCCTTGACCTCGTTGAGCACCTCGTCGGGTGACATGCTGAACAGTGCTTTCGCCAGCGCGGCGTAGCCACCCTTGACGATGTAGCTGTCGATGTCGCACGGGTCGATGTAGCGGTTCTGGCCGAAGACCAGCGGGGTCTGGGGCTTGTAGAACGGGATGTCGTCCTCGCGCGGGATGGCGCCGATCACCGCATCGTGATAGACGAGGCGCTCGACCACGCCGCCCTCCACCAGAGTGGTGGTGACGACTTCCGCCACGTCCTCGGGCTTGACCTGCAGGTAGGTGACCTCCTGGGGCAGGATCGCCACGATGGTGCCGAGCTCGCAGAACCCGTGGCACCCGGTGCGCTTGATGTCAACCTTGTCGGCTAGGCCCTGCGCTTGGAGCTGTTCGACGAAGGCCGCGTTGACCTTGTCGCTGCGCGAGGCGTGGCAGCCGGTACCGGAGCAGATGGTGACGCACGGCCTCTGAGCTTCCTGGGCGGCCTGAAGGCTCTGCCGGAAGGACTCGAGGGCTGCACCTGAATCTAGTTTGGGCACGTTTTCCTCCCCGTCAGGAGCTACTCGGCCGAGGCCAGCCGCTCGAGCTCTTCGTTAGTGGGTTTGCTGTAGTACTGGCCGTCCATCATCATGACGGGACCGAGGGCGCAGCAGCCGAGGCAGTTGACCGTATCCAGGCTGAACTGCATGTCCTGGGAAGTGTCGCCCGGCTTGACGCCGAAGATGTCGACGATGCGGTCGAGGAGCCGCGGGGCGTTCCTCACCTGGCACGCCGTGCCCAGGCAGACGGAGATGGAATGCTTGCCCTTGGGGACCAGGCTGAAGGCCTTGTAGAACGTCGCCACGTGGTACACCTGGGTGTACGGGATGCCGAGCGAGGTGCTGACCGCTTCGAGGTCCTCCGCGGAAAGCCAGCGCTTGCGGCGCTGGATCTCGAGCAGGACCTGGATGAGCTGGGATTTATCACCCCCATAGCGCCCAAGCAGTTCCGCCATGTCGACCGTCGTCTGTTCAGACATTCTTCGCCTCCATCACCGTGGCTGGCTCCAAACACTGGAGGACCAACTTGCCCTCCGCGAAATCGATACTTGCTACCCGGGCATGCAGCGACTGGGTGGCCCCGAGCAGGGACCGCACCGTGAGGTCGTCCCCGTCGATCTCGAGCCGGGTCACGTTCTCCATGAGCAGGAACGTGCCCTCAGTGGTGCCCGGAGTGGCCGGGACCGGGACCGGGCAGTCGTTCACGGGGCGGACGTATGCTTTGGCCAGGCACATCTCAGGCCTCCAGCGCGGCCAGGCCGGCCCGCAGGCTCTCGTTCGAGTCGTTCAATAGGCGCACGCCCTCGACGATGTGCTTGTAGGCCTCCTGGTTGCCCAGGATCTGCGCCCGATCCGCCAGTTCCATGATCTCGCCCGCGTGGTCCGCGTTGTGCTTCACCAAGTACTCCAGCAGGCTCTTTATCTCTTGGGTGGAAGCATCCATCCGGTCACTCCTTTCGCCAGGTAGGTGCCGGGACTAGGCCCGCAGGTAGTTGTCCGTGTAGATGACCTTGTTCATCAACACCTGGTAGGTCTTCCAGATCTCGACCTGATCCGGCTCGTTCATGTCGACGTCCCCGGCTTCCAGTTCTTCCATGGCCGCCACGCGGTCGTGGAGGAGCAGGAGCAGGGAGCCGGCCGCGGACGAGTCGTCGCGCGTCTCGACGATGCGGATGACCTTCATGAGTTCCTTGTCCAGCGGGTCGGCGATGGCCGAATCGAGACCCACGGCCATCATCATGGCCATGTAGACGCGGTTCAGGAGGCTGCGGCCCTCAGCGGGCACCCGGTTGGACACGTTGCTCAGGCCACCGGTGGTCATCGGCGCCGGGTCCATGCCCAGCTTGATGTAGCGCACGGCCTCGATGGCCGGCGGGCAGTATTCCTGGCAGCCGGACACCGTCATGAACAGCGGGTCCAGGTAGAGGTTCTCCATGGGGATGCCCAGTTCGACGGCCCGGGGGATGAGGGTCTCGATGGCGATGGCCACGCGCTCCTCGGCGGTCACCGGGATACCGGCCGCGCCCATGGTGAGGGCGATGAGCCGGGCGCCGAACTCGGCTGCCACCGGAGGCACGTCCGCGAGGCGCTGCGGTTCGGCGGAGGCCGAGTTGACCATGCCCTGGACCTTGGCGAGACGGAGGCCGGCGCGGATGGCTTCCAGGTTGGTGGTATCGAACGAGATGGGGAGGTCGGTGACTTCCTGGACGGCCTCGGTCATCCAGCGCATCACCTCGACCCCTTCTTTCTTCTGGGGGCCGATGTTCAGGTCAAGGATGCCGGCCCCGGCGGCCGCCTGCTCGAGCGCCAGCTTCTGGATGGCGGCGGTGTCCCGATTGGCGATCGCTTCTTTGATGTGAGGGGAGATGATGTGGATGTTCTCGCCGATGATGAGCACTAAAGGTCCTCCTATCTACGGACGCTGGGCGGTCGTTTCCATAAGGCACTTCTCGAGGATGGCCTTCACGGCAGGGTAGATGGCAGAAGAGCCATCGAGGTCGACGAGGGGCAGGCCGTCGGCGTCCCGCACGGAGACGCCCGGGTCTTGCGGCACGGCGCCCAGCAGCGGCACTCCCAGCGCCGCGGCCCGCTCGCTCCACGCGGGGGACAGGTCGCCGGTCACCCGGTTGACGACGAGGCCCGCGTGCGCGATGCGCGCGCCGAGGGAATCGATGAGGTAGACGATCTGCTCCGCCGCCACCAGTCCGCGCTGGGACGGGTCGGTGACTATGAACAGCCAGTCGACGTCGCGGGTGGTCTGCCGGCTGATGTGCTCCATGCCGGCTTCGTTGTCGATCACGACGGCCTTGTAGGAGTTGCCGAGCCGGTCGATGGCCTCGCGCAGCATGTGGTTGGCGGCGCAGTAGCAGCCGGGCCCTTCGGGCCGGCCCATGGAGATGAGGTCCACGTCGTCGCCCTCGACCACGCAGTTCTCCACCTGGTACTGGAACCAGTCAGGCTTGGAGACGCCTGGGGCGAAGGTCCCGCCGGTCACCTGGTCGCGGGTGTCTTCGCGGATCTGGCCGACGGTGTCGCCGAGCTCCATGCCGAGGGCCATGTTGAGGTTCGCGCTGGGGTCGGCGTCTATGGCCAGGACCGGGGTCATCCCGATCTCGGTCAGATACTTGACGGTGAGAGAAGCGAACGTGGTCTTGCCGGTGCCGCCCTTCCCGACTATGGCTATGGTCAAGGTCATACGGCGGACACTCCTTGTTTACGGGCCTCGAGGCTTTGTTGGACCGACGGGAAGAGGCTCTCGTCGGTGTGGGGCAGGAACAGGGCGGATGTGAACGCGTCCATGAACCGGTTGTCCGCGCTCAGCTCCAGGTAGGTCATCTTCGAGGCGATGTCCTCGATCTCCGCCCGGCATGTCCGGCAGACGAGCGCGTGGTACGCGCCCTGGAGGGAAGTGTTCCCCAGGTACGAGAAGCGGTCCCAGGGCAGATCCGGCAAGAGGCCGATCTGGATGGCCTTCTCGACGTCGATGTGTTTGCCGAACGACCCCCCGATGAGCACCCGGTCGACGTCCGTGATGGACAGGCCCACGCTCTCGCAGAGCACGGCGGCGCCGGCGTAGATGGCGGCCTTGGCCCGAAGCAGGTTGATGATGTCGGTGTCGTCCAGGATGATGTCCCGCTCGCCGGTCGCGGTATCGTCGGCCCACACCACCACGTACTCCAAGCCGTTGTGGCCTTCACGGATGCGCTTGGTGGGGATATCGGGGGATATGCGGCCACTCTTGTTGATGATCCCCGTCATCATGAGTTCGCCCATGAGCGAGATCATCCCCGAGCCGCAGATGCCGCGGGGCACGTCGCCACCGATGGTGGTGACGGTGGGTTCGAAGGTGACCGGGTCGATCCAGACCTCCTCGATGGCACCCCGGACGGCCCTCATGCCCGAACTCGCACCGGCTCCTTCAAAGCCTGGGCCGGCCGAGCAGGCGCAACTGATGAGCCATTCGTTGTTGCCGAGGACCATCTCGCCATTGGTACCGATGTCCAGGAACAGGGCTATCTCTTCCCCCTCGGTCATGCCGGATATGAGTGCGCCCGCGGTGATGTCGCCGCCGACGTACGCTCCGACGGCCGGCATGCAGTCGACGAGCGCCTCCGGGTGTACGTGCAGGCTGAGGGTCGAGGCGGGTACGAGCGGGAACTTGCCCGCGGCGCCCACGTAGGGCTCCAGCCGGATGTTCGCCGGGTCGAGACCCAGGAACAGATGTGTCATGGTGGTGTTCCCCGCCACGACCACGGCGAGGATGTCGTCGCGTGTGAGCCGCTTGCGGGACAGCATCTCGTCGAGCAAGCCGTTCATGGTGCCGACCACGCGCTCGCGCAACTCGACCCGCCGCGCCAGCTGTTTCCCGTAGATGATGCGGGAGATGACGTCCTCGCCCCGCGCGATCTGGTCGTTGTAGGCGGAGAGGCCGTCCACGACCTCACCGGTGGCTAGGTCGGTCAGATATGCCACTACGGTGGTCGTCCCGATGTCGATAGCCGCCCCATAGAGCCGAGGTGGCTGGTCGCCGGGAAAGACGTCCAGCAGACGATAGGAGCCCGCCGAGTCCGTGGGGTCCAAGGCCAAGGCCACGTCCGGGTCGCGCTGCTCGATCACTGCCGTGACCGTCCACTCCCCGTTCCGCAGGGACTCCGGCAGGCGAGCCAAGGCGGTCAGAGAGGGAGTGATGCGCCTGATGCCGTACTGGAGAGCCATCTCCCGCTGCAGGCGCTCGAAATCCGGGGTGTTGTCGGCCATGTCCGGGGGAGGTACGACCACCCGGTAGGCCGACACGACGGGCGCACGCCGGCGATCGCACGGAACGCTCTCTCTGGCCACCTTGTCCGCCAGGTCCCCGCCGACGATCCGTTCCTGCCGCGGCTCCGCGTCGATCAGGAGGACCACCGCATCACTGTTGACCAGGGTCTGACAGGCCAGAGCGTAACCCTCTTCGATCTGCTCGGCCCCGAGGCGGACGGTGGACCGGCGACGGACAGAGCCCTCCTTCACCTGTA
Source organism: uncultured Actinomycetes bacterium (assembly GCA_903873715.1). Taxonomy (GTDB): domain Bacteria; phylum Actinomycetota; class Thermoleophilia; order RBG-16-64-13; family RBG-16-64-13; genus CAIQPS01. The sequence continues at coordinate 11,467 of CAIQPS010000128.1, read as the reverse complement.
CGACGCAACGGCCGCAGCGGCCCTGCCCCCCGCAGGGCAGTGCGACGCGAAGGCCGGCCTTGGAGATGGCGTCCTCCAGGAGCGAGCCTGCCGGGACGGTGACCGTCACGCCGGCGGGCTCCAGGCGGACGGCCACGTCCGGAGCTTGCGCCCCGGCCGTGGTGCCGTCAAGGAGAGCTGTGTCGTCGCTCAGTGGCATGGATCCTACTGAGAGGCCAGGAGCTTCAGATAGGAGGGGATACCGATGGATTCGCGCGGGCCGACAAGCACCTTCCAGCCCGGCAGTTCTTCCTCGAGCTCACCGGACAGACCGGCGACGGCTCCCGGAAGGACGATGCTCTTGTGGTTGATCTTTTCGGCGACGCCGGTGGTCTTGACCGCTTTGGCGATCGCTTCGGCGTCGAACTTGCCGGCCGCCCAGGCGGTGAGCACCGAGAGGCCCTCGGAGTCGGCCACGAGGAGCCAGGCCTTGCGGCCGCTGCCTTCGACCTCGCCCGCCACCGAGAAGTAGGTGAGGGAGAAGTTGGTGGTGACGAGCAGCGGGGAGCCCGGTTCGGGCTCGCCGATCTCGTACAGGCCGGGGCTGACCTGGATGGGTTTCTGCGGGTCGGTGTAGATGTTCTGGCGGAGAGCCAGCAGCGAGTAGACCACGGCCTGGTCGAACCGGTCGAGGACGATGAGGCCCGCGTATTTACCGATAAGCAGGCTCGCCAGCATCGCTTCTTCCTCGGCGCTGTCGCTGAGCGACCCCGGGAAGGCGATGATCGGGTAACCGAGCTGCTTGAAGTTCTTCTTGATGGCGGCACGGCGCAGCTGGGCGGGGAGCGCCAGGGCGTCGGCCCAACCGGTCATGCCCGGGTCGAGCACCAGATCCTCGGCACCTGCGGCCACGGCCTTCTCGGTGGCGGCGGCCAGGGCTTCGAGGTCGCCCGCGGCGCCGACCGTGAGGCTGGCGGAGTACTTCTTGGCCAGCGGGGCCAGGGCTGCCGAGTCGGCGCCGGCGCCGGCGTAGATGAGCGGCTTGGTGTTGCCTGCGGCGGCGAGACCGGCTTCGATGACGGCCGGGTCGGACGCGAGCAGGATGACGGCCAGGCCCTTGTCGACGGCCTGTTTGACGCGAGCGGCGAAGGCATCGGCGGACGCGCCTTCGATTGCGACGCCGTCGGTGCGCAGCATCTGGCCGACGCGCTCGACGGTGTAGCCGGCCACCTTGTCGACACCGGCTGCGAAGTCGGCGTCGGAGAGAGAGGCGGGCAGCCGCAGGAAGAGGCCGGGCTGGTGCACGAAGGTCTTCTCATGCCGGTAGACCACGGTCTCGTTGCCGACTTCCAGCTTGCGGTCGCCGGCGCCCAGCGTGATGAGGCGGATGGGCGGGGCGGCCGCGGTGTCCAGCATGGCTTTCGCCTCGTCGGACACGTACGGGCACGCCGACAGCTCTGCCTGGCGGGCGGCCAGCTTCATGGCGAAGGCCAAGCAGGTGGCCACGCCGCACTCTTTGCAGTTCGTCTGCGGCAGTACCTTGTAGATCTGAATCCCACTGAGGGCCATCTAGGCGCTCCTTTCGTCTGTACTCGGATGTGTACTGATAGCGCCTAGGCTCCGGCCATGAGCCGGTCGATGGCCTTGCGGACCAGCGCCACCGACTGGGGATGCCGCAGCACCAGCAGGTTCGCCCCGGTGTTGACCAGGGTGATGGCGGTGTTGGCTTCCCAGAGGATCGCGCGCTGGGCCCAGTCGCCCCATTCCTGGGGGACTTCGTCGTTGGTCCGGGCTTCTTTGGTGCGCCAGGCCTCGTAGCCCACCGTCAGCACCATGGGCTGCTGAAGGGTGGCGTCGCCACCCAGGGCGGCGAGGCGGACGCGCTCCATGACCGAGTAGCTGTACTCGACCCCGTAGCCGAGGGCGCCGGTGGTCGGGTCCATGATGATGCGGTCTTTGGGGATGCCCATGTCGCCGATGAGCACGTTGAGCTGTTTGGCGAGGTTCACGTCCATGGGGCTCTTGGCGATGACGACCTGGTCGTTCGCCAGCGCTGCCGCCACGATCGTGCGGTAGTTCTTCTCCTCGGCGTTACCGATGGCGATGCGCTCGCCCTTGGCTTCCTCGGCCGCTGCGACGAGGACCTCGTTGTCCTTGTCCTTCTGGCCGGGGCCGTAGACGATGAGCGGGAGGGTGGTGGCCTCCAGCACTTTGCGCACGGTCTTGCGGGCGTCGTCGGCGCCCGTGTTGCCGCGCTCCGGATGGGCGCTGTCGAGCGAGAGCGCGATGACGTCCGCGCCGAGTTCCTCGGCTTTGGCCGCCCACTTTGCCGGGTCGCCCATCACGTCGCCCCACGCCTCTTTGAGGAGCGGGGACCAGTCGTCGGGCTCGCGGTCGCTCACCTCGATGGCGATCGCCGGGCGGTTGGCCACGGTGCCTTCGAAGTGGAGGAAGGGCAGGGTCGACTCGCCGCCGATGGCGACCGTCTTGCCGCGGCTGCCGGCGCCCAGGGTCACCTCTTGTATCCGACCGGCGTACTTCTCTTTTACCTCAGGGACTGCCATAGGGTCTCCTTTCGATGCCTGCCGGATCTAGATGATGGATTCCATGACGAGAGCCGGATGCCCCTTCTCTTCGAGGAAGGGCAGCAGTTCTTCGACGGTCGTGGCGGAGCGCTCGTCGGCGATCTTGTCGATGAGGTCGGGATCGCCCTCGCGCTCGGCCACCTGCTTGAGTTCGTCCGCCATGATGGCTTTGAGGTTGCTGGACATCCAGACGACCCTCTTGAAGCCGCCCTCGGCAGCGATGAACTTCTTGCTGGTGAGGTAGTACTTGCCGACGCCCATGATGCCCGGCGACTGCAGACCGCCACCGGCCACGCCGGCCAGGGTGGAGAAGGTCATGCCGGCCGGGGTCATGCTCGGGTCCTCGCGGGAGACGACCATGACGCCGTTGGCCTCGGGGATGAGCATCACCAGGCACTCGAAGCAACCGCACGCCGTCATCGGGCTGTCCATGATGGAGTACAGCGACACGTTGTCCACGGCCTGCTGGGAGTTCGCATACACGAACGCGTTGCTGCCCTCCCAGACACCCTTGTCCGCGTCGATGCAGGTGCCCTTGTAGATGGGCTGGTTGGGCCCGGTGGGGTTGATCTGGTAGGAAGCCTTGCAGTCCAGCCAGTTGTAGGCGCCGCACAGGCCCAGACGTTCAGGCGAGATGACGCACACGTGGGTGGGGGCGAAGCTCTGGCACAACGTGCAGCTGTAGAACTCCTCGACGTTGCTGTCGATGAGGCCGGCCAGCCGGACGTTGCGGTTGAGATACGCTTCGCGGGCTTTCGCTAGCCACTCCTCGAACTTCTCCGGGTCGGTGTAGATGGTCACCTGCACCTTGTCGACGATCGCCCCGAACTCCGCGTGCAAACGGGCGTGGGCGATGTCGCCCAGGTTCTTGAGACCGAAGCCTTTGTCTACGGCAGCCTTGCTGAAGCGGATCCAGGTGATGTCGCGCTGACCCACGTGCTGGATGCCGGAGGCGCCGTTGACGAAGTAGTGCATCTGGCGCTCGAGGACGGGCTCGAAGTCTTCCTGCATCTTGCGGCCGGCCACCTCGATGACCATGCCCATGTTCATCGCGCCGCCGTCTTTGATCTCCGAGAAGTCCGGCCCGACCACGGTTATCCTGCCGTCTTCGATCGAGTCGCTATCGACCATACGCAGATATTCGAAGGCTGTGGACTTGCTGCCCCCGAACTCGACGCGCATGTCGGCGCGGCGGATGCGCTCGCCCTCGAAGGCGGAACCGTAGGGGACGGGGATCGGAACGTCGGTGATCTTGATCTTGACGCCGCGGACCTCGATGGCGCGCTGCACCATGCGGCGGGCCTTGTCGGTGTCGGTGTCGCCCTCGATGTCGTCGAACGGCATGCTGACGACGTGCTCGTAGGCCGTGACGCCGGTCGGGAGGATCTGCGGGATGACCGTGTCCGCGATGACCGGGAAGCCGTAGTTGATGGCGCCGGCCGCGGCCGCGTACTTGAGGTCGTCCACTTCGCCGAGGGCGAGGACGAAGGCGAACACGCGGAACTTGTTGTAGAGCAGGATGTCGCGGATCTGGCCGCCGGACATACCACCGAAGGTCAGCGCGGAGCGGGTGGCGAAGCCCAAGGCGTAGATGGCCGAGATGGTGTCGCGGCCGAAGGGCACGATGTAGGTGTCGTAGCCCATCTCGACGCCCTCTTCCTGCAACTGGTCGATGATGCTGCGACCGTTCACGTTGCCGGACAGGAACACCAAGATATTACGCTTCTGGAGCTCGCGGATGAGGGTCACGGCCGCTTCGTTGCTGCGGGCGCAGCCGACGATGGCGGCGAAGCCGGGCATGCGGCCGTCCACGAGCTGGATGCCCCAGGCGCGGAGCTGGATGTCGTCGATGGGACCGTTGGCGTAGCCCGGGCCACCGGGCGCGCTGGTGCCCACCAACTGCAGGCCGTCGATCTTCTCCGGTTGCTGGCCGCGGACGAACCGCACGGCTTCGATGGTCTCGGCGGCGAGCAGGGTGGCGGCGCCGCTGTCCAGGGTCTCACCCAGGTAGGGCAGCCAGAGCTCGTCGCCCGGAGGCTCGTTCAGCAGCGTCTTGCAGTGCGCCACCACGTCGCGCAACTGGCCGAGGTTGCTGACTTCCTTGCCGGTGAAGCCCAGGATGGTCGGGAGATAGTAGGCGGTGTTGGTGAACGCCACCTCTTTGTCCGCACCCAGGTCGGCGATGGCCGCTTCGAGCAACTGGTCGGCCTCGTTGACGATCGCAGTCGCGCCTCGGATGGCCGCCTTCGCGATGTATTTCGACATCTGACTGAACCTCCGATTAGACGGTCTGTTTGTTGCCGGCGGACGCGGCGGCCGCAGCGTCCTTGACTGAGTACAGGTTGAGAGGCGCGAAATCGCCGGCCTGCTCGAGGATCTCCTCCATCAGGCGGTCGCCGCTCTGGCCGTAGCGCTCGGGATCGTATTCGGTGAGCCCGAGTTCCTTGCGCTTGAGGTCGATGTGAGCGAGGGCCTTCTCGATCAGCTTGTCGATGTCGGGCTCGAAGTCGATCCCGCCGCCGAAGCGTTCCATCCAACCGTTCAGCATCATGTCCATGACGGCCGGGCTGCCCGCCGCGGGGGAGGGGAGGCCGAACAGGGTGTAGGCGCCGGAGGCCGCGCAGTAGGTGCCGATGGAAAGGGCCTTCTCTGACATGTACTCGGGGCAGATACCCACCGCCGGGAGGTCGGAGATGTCCTCGCCCAGGCCGCCTTCAGTGGCGCACTCGGTGAGGATGGTGAGCAGGCGGGAGTTGTCGACGCACGAGCCCACGTGGATGACCGGCGGGATGCCGATCGCCTCGCAGACTTCGCGCAGACCGGCGCCGGCCTGCTCCATGAACTCCGGCTTGAGGTAGCCGTACTTGGCGGCGCCGCTGGCGGCGCACCCGGTGACGGCCACCAGGACGTCGTTCTCGATGAGCGCCTTGATCGTCTGGGAGATGGGCGCGTCGTGGGTAACGCGGACGTTGTTGCAGCCGACGACTGCCGCGAGGCCGCGGATACGGCCGGCGGCGATGGCGTCGTTGAGCGGGCGGAACGAGCCGCGGAAGTGGCCACCCTGCATGTAGCGGATGTACTCGTGCGAGAAGCCAGCCACCAGCGCCTCGTTGACCTGCGGGATCTTGGTCTTGCCACGGTTGCCGTAGTTGTCGATGGCGGTGCGGATGATCTTCTTGGCGTCCTCGTATGCGTGATGCTCGTCGAACTCGAAGTGGTCCGCGCCTTCGATCTTGGCCTTGGGCGAGGTGGTGATGAGTTTCGTGTGGAACTGCTGGGACAGCTTGGCCAGTGCCTGCATGATGCACTGGACGTCCACCACCATGGCTTCCACGGCGCCGGTGGCGATGGCCAGCTCCTGGGAGAGGAAGTTGCCTGCCGGCGGGATGCCGTGACGCATGAGGACCTCATTGGCGGTGCAGCAGATACCCGCGAGGTTGATCCCGTTGGCGCCCTTGCTCTTGGCGTATTCGATGATCTCGGGATCGGTGGACGCAGCCACGATCATCTCGGAGAGGATCGGGTCGTGCCCGTGGACCACGACGTTCACCTCATCGTCCTTGAGGACCCCGAGGTTCACCTTGCTCTTGAGCGGGCTGGGAGTGCCGAAGAGCACGTCGCTGAGGTCGGTGCCCAGCATCGAGCCGCCCCAGCCGTCGCCGAGGGCCGCGCGGATGCAGCCGTCCAGCAGGTTCTTCGGATCCTGGTCGGTCCCCATGTGGGTGCGGTGCATGAGCTCCACGACCTCGCGGTCGATGCCTCTGGTCATCACACGCTGCTCGCGCCAAATCTCCTGGCGGGGGATGGTGGCCCTTCTGAAATAGGAGAGCGAGCCGGTCTGCTTGCCGAACTCCGCTAAGGCCTTCTCGGCGACATCGAGAGCGATCTCCTCGGTGGTGCGCCCTTCTGTCTTGACGTTGAGATGGCCGGCCACCTCACGGAGCTTGGCCTCGTCGCGGATGCGGAAGCTCTTGGCCTCGCCCTTGGCGACGGCGAGCAGGGCGAACACGATGTCGCGCCCGTGGTCGGAGTGAGCGGCAGCCCCGGCGGCGACGGCGCGGGCGAAGTTACGGGCGACGACTGTGGAGCGAGTGGCGCCGCACACGCCGGTCATGTGAGGGCCTATCAGGCGGCACGGCCCCATGGCGCAGTGCCGGCAGCACAGCGCGTCCGCGCCGATCGAGCAGGGCAGCATCGCGTCCGCCCGGCTGAAGGAAGTCTCGACGACCCCCTCGCACGCCGACAGCATCTCGCACGCCGCGCTATCCAAGCTGTTGTAAGAAGGCATTCTTCAGTCTCTCCTTTTGGCTCTGGATCAGAGTCAGCGGTGGCGTTCTAATAGCGCCGGTGGTCGCCGGACATCTCGCGGTCTTTGCGCTCGGTGATGGTCGACCGGTCGCCGAGCACGTGCCATGCGGAGCCGTCCTTGTGCCGGTCGGGCAGGCCTTCCATGATTGAAGGATCGGCGCCCATGTAGCCCGCCGCGGCGAGCGCGTCCTGGACCTTGTCGGCCGAGGTCTTGGCCTCATCGAAGCCCACCGCGACCTTGCGCCGGGCGGCGCTCGCGGTGACCTCGGTCACACCATCTGTGCCCAGGAGCAACTCACGGACCGCCATCACGTGGTGATCCCCATACATTCCCGGCACTTCCAACACTATCTGCTTCATCCCTCACCTTCCCTTTGGGCTGCCAGCTCTTGGGCCCGGTTTGCCAATTGCTCGATCGTGATCTGTTCGAAGAAACTGTCCATTACAGACGCGGCCTCCACCCAGGCGGAGCGCGCGGCACAGGTTGGGACCCGCTCGCATACGGTGCCGTCGTGGCAGGGGGCCAGACGGGTCTCGCCTTCCATGACGTGCAGGACGTCGGCGAGGGTGATCATGCTTGCGGGGCGTGCGAGTTCGAAGCCGCCTTGCTTGCCACGATGGCTCACAACGAGGCCAGAGTCTCGCAGGGATCCCATGATCTGCTGGACGTAACCGGGGTTGATGCCCTCTGCCGTGCAGATGTCTGTGCTAGAGTAGATTCTCTTCGCCCCCCCGGACGCCAACAATGTCAGGATCCGAGTCGCGGATCGTCCTTTGTTGGAGATGCAGAGCACTTGATTCCCCAATCTAATGCTCTTTTACCTTATTAGGTTGCTATTATATAGGCGTTCTGTCACGATACGTCAAGTCCTGATCTTGAGAAAAAAAAGGGGGGTCGTGAGATGAGCGAGCATTGCGCGGGCCACGAAGGCCGGGACCTCGGTGTCACCGAGATCGTCTGCCCCAACTGCGGCGCCGATCTGGAGCTGTTCTCCGACGAAAAACGGGTCAAGTGCCATGTCTGCGGGACGTGGGTCAACAAAGACGGCACCAAGTACGACGGGACCGGCGACTGACCTCGATAGTCCAGGACGCAGGGTGGTGATGTGCGATGTCGGGGCGGTGTCCAGGCCAGGACGGACGTTCGCTGAGCGTATCGACAGTGACGTGCCCCTCGTGCGGGGCCGAGGTCGAGATGTTCTCAGACGAGTGCCGCGTCCGCTGCCATGTGTGTGGCAACCATATAGATAGAGACGTGGTGCCGTCCTGCGTGGAGTGGTGCGCGATGGCCCGCGAATGCATCGGCGAAGAGCGCTGGCTGGCGTATCAAGCCGACAAAGCGGCAAAGGACGGGGGGGAAGAGCATGCCTAAGATCGCCGTGGCCGGCAAAGGCGGGGTGGGCAAGACCACGTTCAGCGCGGTGCTGGCCTATGTGCTGGCCGCTGCTGGACAGACCGTGTACGCCATCGACGCCGATTCCAGCCCTACCTTGGGCCAGGCGCTGGGGTTCCCCCAGGAACTCCAGGACCAGGTGGTCCCCATCATCGAGATGAAGGACCTCGTGCAGGAACGCACGGGTGCGGTCCCGGGAGATTCCGGGTCGTACTTCCGTCTGAACCCGCGCGTGGACGACATACCCGCGCGCTTCGCCGTCGAATACCGGGGCATCCGGCTCCTCGAGATGGGCGTGGTGCGGGGCGCCGGCACCGGCTGCGTGTGCCCTGAGAACACGATGGTCAAAGCCCTGGTCACCCACCTGCTCCTGAGGGAGAAGGAGACCGTCCTCCTCGACATGGTCGCCGGCCTCGAGCATCTCGGCCGCGGCACCGCCGCGGCGGTGGACGCCATGTACATAGTGGTGGAGCCCGGCCAGCGCAGCATCGGCGTGGCCGAGGACATCGCGCGCATGGCCAAGGAGCTCAACATCCCCTCCGTGTGGGTCGTGGCCAACAAGGTGCGGGCCGAGGAGGACCTCGACTTCATCCGCAAGCACATCGGCGACGTGCCGCTCGCCGGCTGGCTCCCGCGTGACGACCGGGTGGTCGAGGCGGACCAGTTGAGCGCCGCCGTCTACGACGCAAGCTCCGATCTTGCCGAACGCGTCAAGGCGATCGCCAAGGTCTCGGGGCTGATCTCCGAGGGGGACTGACAGAAGCGACCGTGGTGGAGGGCTCCCAGCTCCCGATGGGGCCGGAGCTTTTCGCAACCCCCTTGCACGAATCATTAGTACGGTTATAATGTTGGGCACCTTATCCACATCGGACGTCTTCCCTTTGGCTCTTCGGGCGCTACTGAAAAGGGGAACAGCGGAATGTCGACTGCCGATCGTCGGAACTTCCAGGGCCGATGCCTTCGCCCGGCGGGGAATCCCTCGCCCTTCACCCACGTCAAGACCGGTGACGCGTCTCCAGTCTCAAGGGAGGATCTGTGAGCACTTTTGCCTGCGATCCGGAGTTCCGGCGTAGTCTGGAAGCGTTGTTGTCAGACCGGGCGGAGCGGGCGAACGGGCGCCGTCAGCAGGCCCTGGAGACACTCAGTTCCTATCTGGAGCCGGGGGAGACCCTTCTTGCGTACGCCGGCCGGCCGCCGCTCGACCGGGCCGAGGTTGATGCCTTCTCCTATACTCCTGGAAGCACCGCGGAGCAGACCGACGTATTCCACTACGTGCGGCGCGAAGCGGCCCCTCAAACGGATGTCTTCGCCTACGACCTCGAGCGCGCGCGGCGCGTGCCGGACGTGATGGGATACGCCCGTGGAGGCCGCCCGGAGGACACGGACGTGTTCGCCTATGCCCGCCCCGAACCGACGCCCGACAACGACGCCTTCATGGCCCCGGGCTCGGCCCATCCCGCCCTGCGCTTCGTGCTTCTCACCGACAGGCGCCTCATAGGTGCGGTGGTGCACGATAGGGCCGTGGTCTTCAGCAGCGCTCCGGTCAAGGGTGCGGGCGCGGAGCGGACCACCGACTCCTCCTGGGTGCGCGCGGGCTGGATGTTGGCAGACTGACGCTGCGGGCGGGTCTCGGGATGTCTCCCGGGGCCGGCCCTTCCTGGTCGCGAATCTACCCGGCCGTGGGGAGCCCCCACGGCCGGACCGCTTTTCCGCCCTTTCCAACGCTCCGCGTGCCGGCTTGCTTGCCAACGAACAAATGTTCGTATATGCTCGCACCATGGAGCGGGATGATCTACAGCAGTCCGAGAGGCCGCGCGCGCCGTACCGGGTCATCGCCCATCTGGATTTCGACGCCTTCTTCGCCGCAGTCGAGGAGAACCTGGACCCGTCCCTCAAGGGGAAGCCGGTCATCGTCGGCGGCGGGGAGCGCGGCGTGGTCGCCACGGCCAACTACGTGGCCCGGCGGTACGGCGTCCATTCCGCCATGCCCCTGCGCACCGCCAGGCGCCTCTGTCCCCATGGGGTGTATCTCACCGGGCATCACAGGCTGTACTCCGAGTACTCCAAGCGCCTCATGGACATGCTCGACGAGTATTCCCCGCTGGTGGAGCAGGTCAGCCTCGACGAGGCGTACCTCGACCTCACCGGCACCGAGAAGCTGTTCGGCCCGCCGGTGCGCACGCTGCGGCTCATCCAGAAGCGGGTCATGGACGAACTGCAGTTGAGCATCTCGGTGGGACTGGCCACCAACAAGCTGGTCGCCAAGGTGGCGTCGGACCTGCGGAAGCCGCACGGCTTCACCGTGGTCCGTCCGGGAGAAGAGGAGGCCTTCCTGGCGCCGCTCCCAGTGGAACGGCTGCCCGGGGTGGGCCCGGCCCTGCTGTCGCAACTGCACGACCGGGGGGTGGTCACGGTCGGGGACCTGGTACTCATCCCGCCGCATCTGCTCCGGCTCTCGTTCGGGGAGTGGGGCGAACTGCTGGCCCACCGGGCCCGAGGGGAGGACCCGCGGCTGGTGACGCCCAGGGAAGAGGTCAAGTCGATATCCCGGGAGCACACGTTCGAGGAGGACGTGGGGGATGCCGGCGTGCTCGAGTCGACGCTCATCGCCCTCACGGAGGACGTGTGCCGGCGCCTCAGGCACAAGCAGCTGGAAGCCCGGACGGTCACGGTGAAGATCCGCTACTCGGACTTCGTCACCCACACCTGCTCGCATACACTGCCGCGCCCCATGGACGTGGACGAGGTGTTCTTCGAAGAGGTGCTGGCGCTGTTCCGGCAGGGGAGGCGGCGGCGCTACCATCTGCGGCTGCTGGGGGTGGGGGTCAGCAACCTTGTGCCCCGAGCCTGGCAGGACGACCTGTTCGACCAGGAGTTGCCGCTGCTCCGGGAACTCGATCTGAAGCTGGACACCATCCGGGACAAGTACGGCAAGGACGCCATCCGCCGCGGAGCGGCCGAGACGCGGTAGAACGGAGGGCATGCCCGGCGCGCGGAGCCGCCCGGGGCTGCTGCTACTGCATCGCCTCGTAGACCCTGATGTCCGAAAGGGCCGCGCTCGCGAACTTGTAGTCGGGGTAGACAGAGAGGACCGTGAACTTGATCCACTGGGTCTCCACCACCTGCTCGACGTCGCCGGAAGGCGCGATGACCTGGATGCCCTGCGCGTCCTGCAGTTGCACCGTCTGCCGGCTGCCGTCGG
>CAIQPS010000127.1 GCA_903873715.1 uncultured Actinomycetes bacterium | reverse complement strand
TGTGACATTGTTCAATCACGCTCGCGCCCGGGACCGCTCGCACTACGAGTCCTTCCGCCCGTTCCATGACGCCCTCTACCGGTGGGTGGAGCCCATGTCCGTCACCCCGTTCTCAACGGCGGCAATGGAGCGCGTCCTGCCAGCGGTCTTCACTACGTTGGTGCGCCACGCAACGACGCCCGCCTGGCAGGTAGATGCCGCTGCAGGCATGTTCCGGGCCGGGAGCGCTGTTGCCGTCGAAGCAAAGACCGCGATCAAGCTCCGTGCCAAGAAGGCGGATCCTGCGGCGATGTCTAACGTGGAGCGAGAAATCGACGCGCTGGAGAACGAGTGGGACGAGGCCGCCCGGACGCCCAGTCCACCGCTTGGGTACCACGATGGGGGCAACGAGCGGCGGAGACTGGTCAAGTCGTTCTCGGAAACGAGGGGTCTCTGGCCCGTGCAGACCTCCATGCGATCCGTGGAGGAGGATGTTGCGGCCGTGATCTTCGACCCGCTTGCTCCCGGGGGTCGGTCGTGAAGCGCCCGCAACTCCGGTCACGCGACCTCGTTGGGCGTGCGGGTGTCGGGGCGATCGTGGAGCTTGGCCGCCAGTCCTTCGTCGTGACGGACTTGGTGCACTGGGGTGGAGGGACCTACGGCGGCGAAGCAGTTCCCCATGACCGGCTCGCCCAGCGCCTTGGTGTTACGCAACTCAAGTCTGCGCACGGGGCCAAGGACCACGGGCCGGCCCTCGTTCGCTTCCCGGCATGGTTGTTCTGCGACCAATGCGGGGCGTTGCGGGAGTACCGGGCGTCCGAGTTCCTGGACCGAGAGCCAAAGTGCTCCGAGTGTCCAGGGCACCTGATCGGGATGCGCTGGGTGGCGGCCTGCTCAGACGGTCATCTCTTTGATGTGCCGTGGGGCGACTGGGCCCACCTGAACAGGCAGAAGCGCCAGGTGTCTGACCCGCAGTGCCGACGTCGGAGTGGCTATCGAGTTACCAGCCTTAGTCGTGGCTATGCATCCTACGGCTCGATTGTCGTGACCTGTCGTGACTGTCGCGCAGCCAGCGACCTTCGCAGTCTGCCGGGCAAGGGAACGCTCCGCGACGTTGGCATGGAGAAGTGCCCGGGTAGACACCCCTGGTACGCCCCCGGCAGGGGTGACTCCTGCGAGCAGGTGCCCGAGGTGCTGATGCGTGCGTCCTCGCGACTGCACTTCCCCCAGTCCATCTCCATGCTTGAGATCCCTCCCGAAGCAGATCGAAAGCCGGATCCTGAACTCCGAGCGCGCGCCAGCCAGGTCATCAGTGGCTTCCAGTGGAGTCTCTTCCGCGCCCAGCGAGAAGAAGGCCGGCGGCATCCGGATCTCGAGCGATATGCGGAACTCTTGGGCTGTCTCCCGGAGGACTTGGAGGAACTGCTGGACCAGGACCTCGGTGCCGGCCGGGCGCCCGGTCATGCCTTGACCGGGCGGCTGGATCACGTGGACAGGGCCGAGGCGGAGCAGGCGGCCCTTGGAAACGAGTGGATGGCGCTCATGTCCCGCCGACAGGACCAGCCAAGCTGGAGTCGCTTCCTGACGGAGCACGCGGACCCGGCGGAGCTTGGCAACGCGCTTGCGTCAGTCGTGGACCGGCTGGTCCTCGTGCACCGGGTTCGCGAGGTGCGGGCGTTCGCCGGCTACCGCAGGATGTCCACGGACCGAACGCGCAGCAAACTGGTTGGCCCAACGAAGGTCAAGGACGACGGTCAGGTGGCGCTCTCCTGGCTGCCCGCCCACGAGGTACTGGGCGAGGGGGTGTTCATAAACATCAAGCCCTCGGTGCTCCGCGCATGGGCGGCAGATCCCAAGAATCGCGAGCGCTCTGGTGGACAGCTCGAGCGACGCAACGCAACCTTCCTGAAGGACGGGAGGGATGCCGCTACGACCGGGCACCCATGGTTCGTCCCTCTCCATACCCTTGCCCACCTCCTCATCCGCGACATGGCGTTCATCGCGGGCTACTCGGCGGCGAGCCTCAGGGAGCGTATCTACGTGGGCACCACGCCTGATGGCCGTGAGGCCAGCGGAATCCTGGTTTACACGGCAGAAGGTGACTCGGAGGGCACACTCGGAGGCCTGGTGCGCATCGGTGAGCCAGCGAGGATGCGCGCCGTGGTAGACGCTCTCCAGTCACACGGCCAGTGGTGCAGCCAAGATCCTGTGTGCCGGGAGAGCGCCGGACAGGGCTGGTTCAGCCTCAATCTCGCCGCATGTCACGGGTGCTGCCTGCTCCCGGAGACGAGCTGCGTCCACGCCAACATCATGTTGGACCGCAATGCCGTGCTGGACCTCGGCGTTGGCGGCTCGGCACTCCTGGCGGGGTAGGGAATGGGCTTCAGGGTTCCGTCCGCCGCAGA
>CAIQPS010000126.1 GCA_903873715.1 uncultured Actinomycetes bacterium | reverse complement strand
CGCTCACCGAAAGCAAGGCGGAAGCCCTGCGGCGCCTGCCCATGAACCGGATCAGCATGGGGGTGCAGTCCTTCAATGACGAGATCATCGCCCGCTCCCACCGGCTCGATAACGAGAAGAAAGCGATGAAGGCCATCGCTATCGCCCGGGACACCGGGGCGGTCGTCAACATCGATCTCATGAGCGGCCTGGCCGACGAGACGGAGGATTCCTGGGCTCATAGCGTGAGCCGCGCCATCGAGTCCGGCGTTGACAGCATCACCGTCTACAAGACGGAGCTGTACACCAACACGCCGTATTACAAGGAGATGCGCAAGGACGCCCTGGACCTGCCTTCGGAGGCGCGGGAAATGGGCTTTATGGAGCACGCCGTCGATACCCTGGAAGCCGCCGGCTATGGCCCCTGGAGCTTCTACACCTTCACCCAAGGCGGCGATCACCAGCATGTCTACGCCACCAGCACTTTTCTGGGCGACGACTGCTACGCCTTCGGGGTATCGGCTTTCGGGAAGCTCGGTGACACCCTGTTCCAGAACTCCAACGAGGAGAGCACCTATCTCGAAACGATCGAGAGCGGCCGGCTCCCCATTGTGCGCGGACACCGCCTCAGCACCCTCGATGCCGTGATCCGCGATCTGGTTCTCGGCCTGAAGCTGGTCCGTTTCGACTTGGGTCGATTCCGGGAACGCCATGGCTTCCGCCTGGAGACCTTGTGCGACGACACCCTGGAACGCTTGGTGAACGACGGGTACATCGCCGTCGGGGACGACGCCATCCATCTGACCCGGAAGGGCATCCTACATGGCGACTACGTGGGAAAAAGCTTCGCCCGGCGCCTCATGGACCTTTACTAAGCCGCGTCCATGCTGATCTCCTACAGCCATCGCTTCATTTACTTCCACGTCGCCAAGACGGGAGGATTGAGTATCCGCGAGGCGCTGAAGGGCTACGCAGGGGAACCGGAGCGCTTCGGCCGGCTCCGTCGCCCGCCGCGCCTCGTGGAAGGCGAGCCCAACCCCCTGTACGAGATGTGGGAGTCGCTGCTACTCCATGCGCGGGCGGCGGAGGCTCGCCGTGGTCTGTCCGCCGAACTCTTCGATGCCTCCTACAAGTTCGCCTTCGTGCGGAACCCGTGGGATTGGCAGGTTTCCATGTACCACTTCATCCTCAAGGAGATCGGGCACATCCACCACCGGACCGTGAGTGCCATGGCCGGTTTCGAGGAGTACCTGGCGTGGGTGGTCAGGACGGACAAGCCCTTCGCGCGGGGCGCGACCAAGCTGCAAACCGAGATGCTGACCGACGAGTCGGGGCGGCTCTTGGTGGATTTCGTCGGCCGGTACGAAACCTTGGAGCGTGATTTCGCAGCGGTGTGCGACCGGCTCGGTATTCACGCGCCATTGCCAACGCTCAACCAGTCACCGCGCGAGCGCGATTATCGGCCGCACTACACCTCCCGTGCCCGCCGCCTGGTGCGCGAACACTTTCGCGCCGACATCGACCGGTTCGGCTATGAGTTCGATGGCGTCGCGGCCGATCTTCCGCCGCCGGGGCCAGTAACCCACGGGCTCACCGCCCAGATTCGGCAGAGGATGGCCCCGTGATCGGGTTCCTCTGTGGCTTGCGAGGGAAGACCCTCGCGGATGTATTGACCACATCCCCGGCCTCCGGTGGAGCGGCGGCCCTCCCGCCGGGAACCCGGCCGTCCGATTCGTCCCGGCCGCTGCTTGCGTCCTGGCTGATTCCCGCTTCACCGGAGCAAGTTCCGGCCCAGCGCGGTCTCGTGAATCGCCGCCGGTTGCTTGACGACGTTCTGTCGGAAAGCGACAAACGCCAGCGGCGCGCCATCGCCCGCAAGAGCGACCGCAACATCGGTATCGCCGTGCTCTCCTTCGGCTGCGCGACCCTGGGTCATCTGTTCTGGCCGTTGCGGCTGCTGAGCCTCTCGGCATCCCTGTACCTGACGGCCCATCTTTACAAGGCGGCGTACCAGCTGCTGCGTCGTGGCAAGGTGGGCATTCCCACGCTCATGGTGGTTTCGATCACCGGCGCGCTCGCGGTCGGTTACATCTGGATTGCAAGCTTCGTCCTCATCACGGCGCAACTAGCGCGGAAGCTCACCGCCACCGTAATGATGGACTCCCGCAGCAGCCTGGTGGACGTGTTCCGGCAGGCGCCATCCCATGCCTGGGTGCGGGTGGACGGAGTCGAGGTGCAAACGCCGGTCGAACTGATCCAGGCCGGCCAGACGGTGGTGGTCGGGGCCGGTGAGGTGATCCCGGCGGACGGTACCGTGGCGGCGGGCGAGGGCGCGGTGGATCAGCAACTCCTGACCGGCGAGGCCCGCCCCGTGGAGAAATCCAGCGGCGATACGGTCTTCGCCGGGACCGTGGTGCTGTCGGGGCGTCTGGAAATCGCCGTGGAAAAGGCCGGCGGCGAAACCGCCGTGGCCCGCATCGGGCAGATTCTGAACGCCACCACGGAGTACAAGTCCGAGGCGCAGCTTCGGGCCGAGACGCTGGCCCAGCGGACCGTGGCGCCCACCCTGATCGCCGGCGCGCTGGCGATCCCCTTCCTGGGGCCCATGGGGGGGCTGGCGGTCGTCGACGCCCATTTCCGGCAGCGGATGTCCATCCTGGCGCCCATCGCCCTGATGAACTACCTGAACATCGCTGCCCGCCACGGCATCCTCATCAAGGACGGCCGCTCCCTGGACCTGCTCGGCCGGGTGGACACCCTGGTGTTCGACAAGACCGGCACCCTCACCGAAGAGCAGCCCACGGTGGTGGCGGTCTACGGCTCATCCCACTTCGAATCCGGCGAGGTGCTGCGCTACGCCGCGGCCGCCGAACAGAAGCAGGCCCACCCGATTGCCCGGGCGATCCTGGCCGAAAGCCGGACCAGGGGCCTGGATATCCCGGCCCTGGACGAAGCGGATTACCAAGTGGGGCTCGGCCTCACCGTCCTGGTGGAGAACCGCCTCGTCCAGGTGGGCAGCCGCCGGTTCATCGAATCCCAGGGCATCGTGTTCCCGGAGGAACTGGAGCAAGCCTTCGAGCCGAGCTACCGGCAGGGTCATTCGCTGGTCATGGTGGCCATCGATGGGGCGCTGGCCGGCGTGGTGGAACTGGCGCCCACGGTGCGCCCCGAGGCCAGCCAGGTGATCGAGGACTTGCGCCACCGTCATGGCATCCGCGACACGTACATCATCTCCGGCGACCAGGAAGCCCCGACCCGGGAACTGGCCGCGCGGCTGGGCATCGACCACTATTTCGCGGAAACCCTGCCGGAAAACAAGGCGGCCCTGATCGACCGGTTGATCGCCGAGGGCCGCTTCGTCTGCTACGTCGGCGACGGCATCAACGACGCCATCGCCCTCAAGAAAGCGCACGTCTCGATCTCCCTGCGCGGGGCCTCCAGCGTGGCGGTGGACACCGCCCAGATCGTGCTCAT
>CAIQPS010000125.1 GCA_903873715.1 uncultured Actinomycetes bacterium | reverse complement strand
GGCACGGCGCGCGCGGAGATGACCACGGTGTCGCCCTTCATGATCTCCACGAGCGGATGGTCGTGAGAGGCGATGCGGGCCAGAGCCGACAACGGCTCCCCTTGGCTGCCCGTGGACAGGATGGCCACCCGGTCGGGCGGCAACAGAGCGAGGTCGTGGGGCTTTATGAGGAGCCCTTCCGGAACATTGAGATAGCCCAGGTTCTGGGCGATGTTGACGTTCTTGACCATGCTCCGGCCGATCACGGCCAGCGAGCGTCCGTACTTGGCGCACGTATCCATGACCTGCTGGATGCGGTGGATGTGGCTGGCGAACGACGCCACCACCACGCGGCCCGGCGCCAGCGCGAATATGCCTTCGAGGGCCCGCCCCACGTTGCGCTCGGGCGTCGTGAAGCCTGGGACGTCCGCGTTGGTGCTGTCCGACATCAGGAGGAGCACGCCCTTGCTCCCCAGTTCGGCGAACCGCTGCATGGCGGTGGGCCGGCTGTCGATTGGGGTCTGATCGAGCTTGAAGTCACCCGTGTGCACCACTGTGCCTACGGGCGTATGGATGCCGACGCCCACCCCGTCCGGGATGCTGTGGCTGACTTCCAGGAACTCCAGTTTGAAAGGCCCCAGAGTGAGCGGTTTGGCGCTGGAGATCTCTCCCAGGGTCACCTTGCCCTGCAGGCCGTGTTCGCCCAGTTTCGCGTTCACCAGCCCGAGCGTCAGCCTGGTGCCGTAGACGGGAGCGTCCACCTCTTTCAGGAGATACGGCAGAGCGCCGACGTGATCCTCGTGCCCGTGCGTGAGTATTACCCCGACCACACGTTCCTTGTTCTCCACGATGTAGGAGAAGTCAGGCAGGACGAGATCGATGCCGAGCATGTCGTCGTCCGGGAACATCAGGCCGGCGTCGAGGACGAGCATGGCACCGTCATACTCGAGCACCATCATGTTCTTGCCGATGGCGCCCAGACCGCCGAGCGGTATCACCTTGAGCTTCTTGTCAGTCACGGTCCGGATCCCTGCCTCCGCGCGCTTCGGTACAGCGTCTACTGTGCCGCCCGGCGCGTCAGAGCGCGCAGTAGTCGTGGTGCTGCCTTTCAGCAGCCTTCTAGAGTATGTTCTCCAGACCGACCACGAGTCCTTGCAGGGAGCGCACGCGTTTGACCGCCAGGACCACGCCCGGCATGAACGAATCGCGCGACAGGGAATCGTGGCGGATGGTCAGCGTCTCGCCCAATCCCCCGAAGACGACCTCCTGATGGGCCACCAATCCGGGTAAGCGCACGCTGTGGATGGGCACCTCTTTGTCGACGCCGGTCTCGGACCAGCTCTCCTCGACGCGCACCCGGGTGAGCCGCGACGTCCCGGACGGAGCGTCCAGCTTCTTGTCGTGGTGCAACTCGATGATCTCGCAGGCCTGGAAGTAGCGGGCGGCCTGCTTGGCGAACTCCATCATCAGCACGGCGCCCATGGCGAAGTTCGGGGCCACCAGGACCGGGGTGGCCTCCCTCTCGGTGACCTTGTCGATCTCCGCGAGGTCGGCGCCCGTGAGGCCTGTGGTACCGACCACCACGGCAACGTGATGGTTCAGACAGGCGAGGATGTTGGCCTTGACCGAAGCCGGGATGGTGAAGTCGACCACGACGTCCACGCCGGTCACGGTGAGGGCGGTCTCCAGGTCCGAGAAGTCCTTGCCGTCACCGAGCAGCGGCGCCGCGCCGGCGCCGAAGCCGACATCCACAGCTGCGACCAATTCGAGGGCCTCGTCGGCCTGCACGGCGCTGCAGCTTGCGCTACCCATGCGCCCCAGCGCTCCGCATACGGCGACCTTGATCTTCGGGTCAGCACTCACGCTGTCCTCCTCTCGAGGCGCCTTCTACAGGCCGGCCAGACAATCGGCGGGGACCACGCTCTCGAACTGCGAGCGGTCCGCCCCGATACCGACCACCGAGAGCTTCTCCGGCCGATACAACTGGGCCGCGAGTTCGAGCACCTGCTCGGGCGTGACCGCGTCGATGCGGGCGGCCAGTTGGTCGAGCGACAGTATCTCCGTATTTGTGAGCACGCCTTTACCCAGGCGGGTCATCCTGCTGGAGGTGCTCTCCAGCCCCAGGATCATCCTGCCCTTGAGGTGCTCTTTCGCGCGCTGCAGTTCCTCGGCGGGAACGGGCTCGCTGACCAGACGCACGAGCTCGCGTCCGACGGTGTCCATCACCTCTTGCAGGCGCTCCGGCCGGCAGCCGAAGTACAGCCCGGTCATCCCGGTCTCCTGGTAAAGGCTCGAGAACGAGTACACGCTGTACACCAGGCCGCGCTTCTCCCTGATCTCCTGGAACAACCTGGAACTGAGCGAGCCCCCGAACAAGCTGTCCAGCACTGAGAGCTGGTAGCGCCGATCGTCGTCGCGCGCCAAACCGACCCCGCCGAGACAGACGTGGGTCTGCTCGGTCTCCTTCTCCAGGAAGAAGCGGCACGGCTTCATCACCGGCTGGGCCGGCGTGCGCTTCGGTTCCGCGCCGTCGGAGTGCGGCTGCCGCTCGAGCAGCAGCTCGCGCAGTTCGTCATGGGAGACGTTGCCGGCCGCGGCCACCACCATGTCGCTGAACTGGAACCGCTGCTTGTGATAGCCGCGGATCTCCTCCTCGGAGGCCTCGGTGATGGTCTTGCGGGTGCCGAGGATGGGGTGCGCCAGCGGGTGCCCGTCCAGCACCTGTTCGGCCAGGACGTCGTGGATGAGATCCTGGGGCGAATCCTCCACCATCGCGATCTCCTCCAGGATGACTTCCCGCTCCCGGTCGAGGTCCGCGAAGGTGGGCGTGATGAGCATGTCGGCCATCACGTCGAGCGCTGTGGGCAGCTGGTCGTCCAGGAAGCGGCCGTACACGACGACGTACTCCCTGGACGTGCTGGCGTTCAGCTCCCCTCCAAGGGTGTCGAAGACCTGGGCGATCTCTTCCGCCGTGTACTTCGACGACCCCTTGAAGAGGAGATGTTCTAGAAAATGCGTGGCGCCTTCGAGCCGGTCGGGCTCATCCCGCGAGCCGGCTGGGATCCAGAAGCCCAGACACACCGATCTGAGATGGTCGAGCTTCTCTGTTACCAGCCGCTGGCCGTTGGGAAGGTTCTCCAGCCGGTACTCGTTGGCGGCCAACTACTCGTCTTTCGCCGAGATGTTCTCGAGCAGCTTGAGGCTGATCTTCTCCTTGCCGCCCTGCAACTGCACCTCGAGGACCTCGACCCGCACAAGGTCGCCACGGTTGACCACTTCTTCCACCGTCGCCACCCGGCGGTCCGCCAGGCGGGAGATGTGGATGAGGCCGTCCGTGCCGGGCTTCAGGGTGACGAACGCGCCGAAGGACGTGGTGGAAGCCACGCGGCCTTCGATGATGTCGCCGGCCTGGGTCTCGCGCGTCAGCAGGCCGATGCGCTCGATGCACTGGTCGCCCAGTTTGCCGTCGGTGGCGAAGACCTTGATGAGGCCGTCTTCCGCCACGTCGATGGTGCATTCGAACTCGGCTTCCATGCCGCGGATGGTCTCGCCGCCCTTGCCGATGACCGCGCCGATCTTCTCGGGATCGATGCGGATGGTGGCGATGCGAGGCGCGAACTCGGAGAGTTCGGCACGCGGGCCGCTCAGAGCCTCGGCGATGCGGTCGAGGATGAACAGCCGGGCCTTCTTCGCACGGGCGAGAGCGTCGCGCATGATGTCGAAGGTCACGCCGGTGATCTTGATGTCCATCTGCAGAGCGGTGATGCCCTGGTCCGTGCCGGCCACCTTGAAGTCCATGTCGCCCAGGTGGTCTTCCACCCCGGC
>CAIQPS010000124.1 GCA_903873715.1 uncultured Actinomycetes bacterium | reverse complement strand
CGGCGCGATCCGGCCGACGGCGCATGGCCCGGCCTGTGGTCTCAGGCGGCCGTGGGGTCGGTGACCCGGCCCAGGAACAGCACGGCACCGGTGTCCAGGTCGCGGAGGGCGAAGAGGAACGGGCGGTCGATGGTCAGCTGGACCGTCTGCGCCGGCGCGCTGGCTGTACGCATCACCACCGCCGTGGCCGCGGCGGCTTCGGTACCTTCCTCGTCCACGGCGATGTACGCCTCGTGGATGACGTCACTGATGTAGAGGGGCTCCTGCGTGGTCATACCGGAGAAGTCGGCGGCCAGCGGATCGAAGGCCTTGCTCATGCCCAGGGCCTTCAGGGCGGCAGGCAGACTCGCCTGGGTGCGGAACTTGAACTTCGGCATGGTCAGGTCTACCTCACCGGCATCCGCCAGCGCGCCGGCGGCCCGGTCGAGGAGGCCGCTCCCGAGTCGCGCCTCCACCTCTGCGAAGCGGCCCTGGTCGGGGACGACCAGCAACATCGCCAGTTGGTCGTGGGCGTAGGGCAGTTCAACCGCCTGCCAGCCGTCATCCTTGGCGTACCGGAACGCGGCCTCTTGCGCCATCATCGATGCCGTCACCGTGGGGCCCGCGAGGGTGGTGAAGTCGCCGTCGTGGGTGGCTGCCTTGTCGAACTGGGAGGCCCAGGTGGCGTCGAGATAGACGGCGTTCACCAGTACCAGCCGGGTCATGTCGTCCAGCGCGCCCTGCGGCACGAGGTCTTTGATCTTGTCGTTCGTCTGGTCCGCGACCCACTTGTTGATGGCCACCCGCGCGTCTTCGGCCGCGGTCTTATAGTCCACCAGGCGCATGCCCGCGCCGTAGTCCTTGGCCAGAGTGTCGAGGAAGACCTTCTCGAACGACAGGTCCTTATGGCCCCACAGGCTGTTCGCGGTCTTGAGGACCACGCCCTCGTCCTTGCCGTCCTCGGTCTTGCCCTGCCAGTTCCTCGACTCGAGCAGTGAGTCCAGGGAGTTGAAGCCCTGGTGGAGGGCGTCGCCCTGCAGGGCGAAGTGCAGCGCCTTGGCCATCTCCGCGGCTGTGTCGCCGTTGGCCCCGGCGTAGGTCATGGCCAGGGCGATCTCGATGCTGGCCGGGGAGAACACGACGTTCCCGCTGCCGGCGGACTTGGTGAGGATGGCATAGAGGCCGGTGCCGAAAGCGTTCATCCCTTTGGACACCGAAAGGATGTCCGCGCGTGGAGCCGAGGCGGTGACCCGGGCGATGGGAGAGACGGCCATCTGCACTCCGCCGTCGGAGACCGTGCTGTTCGTGGTGTCGTCCGCGGTGGTGTCGGTCGTGTTGCTCCCGCCGCCGGTCGTGGTGGTCGTGAGGCCCGAGTCGCCGCAGCCGGCGAGGGCGGCGAGCGACAGCGCCAGGACGGCCACGACCATCAACGAGACGATGGGACCTTTGTGCATGTCACCCCTCCTCCACGAGCGCCGGCCCCTCCGGCCGGACCATGCTTTTGGGACGGACGGCTCGGAGCCACGGGTTCCTGCCCGCCCGGGAAGCAGCCGAGCGCGGCTCGGCGTCCAGCACCGCCGCAGCGGCCTGTGATACACATTATCGGGACATGAGACGCCGCTGCCCACAGACCTTGGTAGTAGTCTGCGTCGCCGCGTTCGCCGTGGCCGCGCTGGCGCTGGCGGGCATTCTCTTAGCCGGGTGTGCCTCCGGCCTGGCCGCCGGGAACGCCGCGGGCGAGACCGGCACGGCCCTCACCGGACGATACGACCGGCAGTTCCCCGACGATCGCGTCCAGACCGTCCGCATCTTGATGAAGGCCAAGGACTGGGAAACCCTGAAAGCCAGCCCCGGCACCGAGCAGTATTACCGGGCCGATATCTGGATAGACGGCGAGCGGGTGCCCGACGTGGCCGTCCGGCCGAAGGGCAACAGTTCGCTGATGCAGGTGGTGATGTCCGGCAGCAAGCGGGTGAGCCTGAAGGTGGACCTGAACTTCTTCAACTCGGCCCGGTCGTATCACGGCATCAAGAAGCTCAACTACAACAACGGCTTCAGCGATCCCACGTTGATGAAGGAGTTCCTGGGATACGAGCTGATGGCCGAGGCCGGTCTGCCCACGCCACGCTGCTGCTTCGTCGATCTGTGGGTGAACGATACCCACATGGGCGTCTACACCCAGGTGGAGCAGGTGGACGCCCGCTTCCTCCAAGAGCACTTCACCGAAGCGCGCGGGAATCTCTACAAGCCGGAACTCGCTTCCGGGTCACTACGCTGGACCAAGGAAGACGCCGAGGCGCAGGCTTCCTCGGCCGGTGCGGCCACCTCGACCACCTTGGCCGTCAACATGGGCGGCGGCGGCCTCGACGAGATCATCGACCGGGCGGGCGACGACGCCGGGTGGATCCCGGGGCGTGAGACGACCACCACGGTCGCGGGCACGGCGGCGGGCGGTGCGGGCTTCGGCGGTTTCCCCGGCGGCTTCGGTGGTATGGCGGGGTCCTCCGACCTGCTCACCTCGGTGGGGCTCAAGACCAACGAAGATTCGCCCGACCACTCCGCCCTGTTCGCCCTCCTGGACGTCCTGAACCAGGACCCCGCGGCGACGACTGCCGAGCAACTGGAGCGGGTCCTCGACGTCGACGAATGTCTCCGCTTCCTGGCAGTGTCGACCGCTCTGGTGCATCTCGACAACTACATCGGCTCGGGTCACAACTACTACCTCTACGAGCAGTCCGGGCGCTTCTCCATCATCCCCTGGGACCTCAACATGATCTTCGGGGGGTTCGACGGCGGGCTCAGCCGGGAGCGGATCATCGGCTTCTACATCGACGAGCCGACGTCAGGGAAGACGAGCCAGTACCCGCTGGTGGCGCAACTCCTGGCCAAGCCGGAGTACCTGGCGGCGTATCACGGATACCTGCAGCGACTGGTGGACGGGCCGTTCTCCGCCGCGCGGATGCAGGCGCGCATCGGCCAGATCGCCGCGCTCATCCGGCCCTACGTGCAGAGGGACGACCTGAAGTTCTTCTCCACCGCCGATTTCGAGCAGGGTCTCACCGAGGACCTCACCTCGACCGGCGGCATGAGGACCATGGGAGGGACGTTCATCGGGCTGATGGCCTTCGTCACAGGGCGGGACGCGTCCATCAGCGCGCAACTGAGCGGCGCGCAGCCGGCCAAGAGCTCCGACGGGAGCGGCAACGGCGGCGTGCAGGGCATAGGGGGCCCACCGGGAGGCCCCGGCGGCGGTCCGGGTGGCTTCCCGGGGCCGGGCGGCGGCGCTCCGGGGGCCGGCGCTCCGGGCGGCGGCATCGTCCCGCCGGGCGGGGGCGGGCAGTGACGCTCTCAGTCCGCCTTGGCTATCCGGCAGACCATACCCCGTAAGGTGGCCGTTCCCAGCTCTCTTCCGTAGGGTGGGTCGTTCCTGGTGAGGATGTTGAGGTTGGCCCTGTCCCAGCCCGCGAGGTCGCCGGGCTCCTCCGGGAAATACCACCCGTGTTCCGCGATGACCACGCGGGGGTCGACGTCGGCTGAGAGCACCGCGCGCTGGCGGATGGTGCCTCTCCGGGTGCTGATGTCCACCCAGTCCCCGGCCGCGATACCCGCGGCTTGAGCCGTGTCCCTGTTGAGCGTCACCAAGGGATCGGGGTGGATCCTGCGAAGGCTCGGGATCTGCCGTCCACCGGAGTGCACGTACCCCGGGATCTTGGAGTTGGTGAGCACCAGCGGGAACTCTTCGGCGGCCTCGGGGTCGCTCAGCGGTGATTCGGGCGGCTCGTGGTAGACGGGCAGCGGGTCGTACCCCCAGTCTGCGAGGCGCTGGGAGTACAGTTCCACCTTGCCGGAATCCGTGGGGAAGCCCGAATCGAGGAAGGCGCCGTAGTCCCGGGTCCCTGTCAGCGGACCGGCGGCGCCGAACTCCTCGAACGTCAGCCCGGAAGGAGCCACGAGCAGGTCGAGCGCTTCGCGCTCCGATGACCAGAAGTGCTCGCCCAGGCCCAGACGATGGCCCAGATCGTTGATCATGTCCAGGTCGGACCGGCATTCGCCGACCTGAGCCACCTTCCGTACGGCACCGGCGAGCGGCGCGCACTCGGCGTTGGCCACGTTGTCCATCTCCAGGAACATCGACACCGGCAGGACGATATCCGCCAGCGCGGCGGTGGGGGTCATGAAGTAGTCGCTCACGGCCAGGAAGTCCAGGCTCTCGAGAGCGGCCTTCACCTCCAGCGCGTTGCTGTAGGTGTGCAGGAAGCTGCCGCCCTGGATGTACGCGGCGCGGACCGGGTAGGGATCGCCGGTGAGCATCGCCTTTACCAGCTTCTGCGGCAGGGCGGAGAAGTAGTCCGGCAGGAGACCCTCCTCCGCGCCCACCCGCGAGTAGCGCCTCTCGAGCGGCACGAGGTCCCGCAGGTGCAGCAGCGCCGAGCCGCCCGGCTCCACCGCAGGCGAGGTCCAGGCGATCTCGCCTCCCGGGACGTCCAGGCTGCCGCTGAGGGCCCTGAGGATGGAGGCCGCCCGGTTGAACTGGTAGTTGTTGATGTTGTTGTCCTGGCCGTTCCCGGAGTAGATGACGGCCGGCCCTTGGGCCATGAGCCTCGCCGCCGCCACGATCTGCTCGGCGGGCACCCAGGTGATCGGCGCCGCCCACTCCGGAGTGAACGGGGCCACATGCGCGGCCAGTCGGTCGAACCCCACCGTGTGCGACGCCACGAAGTCCCTGTCGTACAACGACTCGGAGACGATCACGTTGATGGCGGCCAGGGCCAGCGCCAGGTCCGAAGAGGGGCGCGGCTTCACCCACAGATCGGCAGCGCGGGCCAGCGGAGTGGGCGCGGGGTCCACCACCACCAGCGAACTGCCCCGGTCTTTGGCCGCCAGGATGGTCTTGCCCTCGGGGGCCGACGTCGCGGTGAGGTTGGCACCCCAGGCCACTATCGTCCGCGGAGAGTTATCGATGTCGGGCCGCGAGAAGAAGCCGTAGGTGGCGAGCATCCCGCGCAGGCGGGCGTGGAAGCAGATGGAGGACATGGACGCGATGTTCGCCGAGCCGAAGGCATTGGCCAGGCGCGAGAGCCAGCTGTCGCCGTAGCCCTTGGCGCATCCCTGCATGAAGGCCACCGAGTCCGCCGAGTACCGGTCGCGCGTCTCCGACAGCCGGGCCGCTACCGTGTCGAGCGCCTCGTCCCAGGTGACGCGCTCCCACTCGCCTGCCCCGCGTGGCCCCACGCGCTTGAGCGGGTACTGCAGCCGCAACGGGCTCTGGAGGTACTCGAGAGCAGCCGCGCCGTTGCTGCACAGCGCGCCATGGTTGACGGGATGACCGGGGTCCCCCTCGACTCTCACGGGCACGCCGTCCTCGAGATGCACCAGCATGCCGCAGCCGGCGCCGCACCAGAGTTGGCAAGTGGTCCTGACCACGGTCCGAGTTCCCATCATCGCCTCCGTGCCGCTCGTTTCTCGGGCCAGCATGCGCTTTTTACCCGCGGGTGTCCATACTTTGACAGTTCCCTCGAGGCAGGGAATAATTACGCCACGCTCATGCAGCCAACACATCGCACACCCGGGCTTCGCAGGGGAACCGGTCCCTTCAGAGAATCTGTCCGATGATCAGATATCGATGAGGCCGACCGTCTACACCAGTCACTCCCGGGACACCTACCCGGCCCGCCTGTTCAGGGCGCTCCTTTCTGCCATCATCCCGGGACTGGGGCAGCTTGCTGCCGGTGTGCGCCGCCGCGGCGCCATGCTCCTGACGATCTTCATAGCTGTGACGGTGGCAGCCATCGTCATCGTGTTCACCAAGGGCTTCGACGGCATCGTAGCCTGGGTGGTGCAGCCCAAGGTCCTGCTCACCCTCCTCTGGGTGGACATCATCGTGATGCTCGTCCGCATGTTCGCGGTCATAGACGCCTGGATGACGGCCAAGCGGGGCACGCTCAAGCCGGTCCGGCCCACCGGCGGCGGCATCGCGCTGACCGCGGTGGGCATGGTGCTCATCCTGGCGCTGGTCATCGTCCCGCATGCCGTGGCCGGCTACTACACCGTGGTGTCGCACAACCTGCTCACCTCGGTGTTCACAGGCAAGACCACGACCACCACGCAGAAGGTCACCAGTTCCACCGGCGGCACCGGCACCAGCGGCACCGGTTCGGAGACCAGCAGCTCGACGTCCACCACGGCAGGTGAGGCTCTCGAGTGGGGCACCGACGGCCGTATGACCATCCTCCTGATAGGCACCGACGCGGGCTTCGGCCGTACCGGCGCCCGGGCCGACTCCATGAACATCGCCACGCTCGACACCAAGACCGGCCGGGTCGCGATGTTCGGGCTGCCCCGCAACACGGGCAACACACCGCTTGGTACTCGCACGGCGGCGGCGCTCGCCAAGAATCCCAAGGTCAAGACGGTCGACGGCAAGAAGGTCTACACGGACCTCCTCAACAGCCTGTACACCGTGGCTTCCTCCCATCCCGAGATCGCCACCGACGGAGGTGACCCGGGGGCCGAGGCCATCATGGAGACGGCCACCCTCATCCTGGGTGTCAAGATCGACTACTACGCCGTGGTGGACATGATGGGCCTGGTCGACATGGTCGACGCCCTGGGCGGCATCCAGATCAACCTCAAGACGGCGCTCCACATCACCTACGCGCCCCTCAACGAGGGGGAGGAGAAGAAGAGCTACGTCTTCAACGTGGGGGTCAACAAGCTGAACGGCCTCGAGGCTCTGGCCTATGCCCGCGACCGCTCCGACAGCGACGACTACGTCCGCATGGGCCGCCAGCGCTGCGTCATCATGGCGATGCTCTACCAGAACAGCGTCGCCAAGCTGACACTCCGCTTCCCGAAGATCGCCGCGGCGCTTGAGAAGAGCGTGCGGACCAACATCCCGCTCGAGACCCTGCCCGAGCTGATCAAGCTGAGGGGCAAGATCAAGACCAGCAACATGATCACCGTGGGCTTCACCCCGCCCGACTGGGTGAGCGGGTATGTCAACGGCACGAACGTGCTCGACATCGTCAAGATCAAGGCCGCGGTCAAGACCATCCTCACCGATCCCGACAAGTGGATCGCCGAGCATCCGACCGTCGCCGAGACCGGCGGTGCCTCCGACTGCTGGAAGACCACGCAGTAGCGCTCTGACCGCCCCGGCGCCGGCCGCCCCACCGGCCATCTCGCCATCCTACCGGCCGCCTTGCAGCACACCGGCCCGGCGCACCCCCCCGCTCCATTCGCCGCTTGCCGGCTGCCGTTCAAGCAAGGGCGGTCAAGAAGATTAAAAAAATCAAGTCGACACTTGACTTTTTTAATCCTACGAGTAGACTCTGATTCAGAAAGGCCATCCGGGCCGAACTGAACGACTACGGGGAGCGACTATGAGCGAATGGCATGAACTTACCGATCTGGTGGGTGACCGGCCCTTTGCCGTGACCGAGATCAAGCTCGCGAACACCGAGATCACCGTGCGCGGGGAGTTCGAGTTGCCGCCGCTCGCGGGGCTGCGCTTCGAGGACCAGGTGTTCGTCAGCGAGTTCGTCCGCTGCCACGGCTCCATCAAGTACATGGAGAAGGCGTTCGGCATCAGCTATCCCACCGTCAAGAACCGGCTGAACCGTATCGTGCAGCAACTGCACCTGGTGGAGGTCGAGCAGGTGAGCGAGAAGGACGAGGTCTTCGACCTGCTCGAGCGTGGCCAGATCTCCGTGGACGAAGCTACGGAAAGGCTCAAGCGATGAAGATGCCGCCTCTCCTCGTGGCCATGCGGATAGTGGAGCGGGGCCAGACCAAAGTCCGGCTATGGCTGCCTCTGTTCCTGCTGTGGCCCATCCTGCTGCCGTTCGTGATCCTGACCCTGCTGGGCACGGTAATCGTGGACGGGTTCCGCTTCCTGGCGGGGCACAAGGGCGCGTACACCCGGCTGGCAGTTGGGGTGCTGGGCCTGCTGGGCGAGACCCGGGGCACCGAGATATTCGTCGAGGACAAAGACCATACCGTGGCCTTCCGGCTGCGCTAGAAGAAAAGGAGCATGTCATGACTCAAGAACGCGACCGCATCCTGGACCTGCTCGCCTCGGGGAAGATCACCGCCGAGGAAGCCGGGCGCCTGCTCGACGTCGTGGGAGCCCAGTCCGGACAGGCCGCCGACGCCGGTCCCGCGGCGGCCGGCGCCAAGACCGCCACGGCTGCACTGCCCAAGTTCCTGTACGTGAAGGTCGTCAGCGTCAAGGGTGACAACGTGAACGTGAAGATCCCGCTGAGGCTTCTGCGCGCGGGCCTCAAGCTCACGTCGCTCATCCCGCCGCAGGCGATGGAGCAGATCGACAAGACCATGGCCGAGAAAGGCATGTCCTTCGACCTCAAGAACCTCAAGCCCGAGGACCTCGAAGAGATCATCGAGTCGCTGCGCGAGATGGAGATCGACGTCGACGCCGCCAACGGGGACAACGTGAGGGTGTACGCTGCCTGATAGCGGGGCCCGGCGGCGCGGCGCGGCCGCGCCGGCCCGGCAGTTCGCGACGGGGCGCCTGCGGCGCCCCGTCGCCGTCACGAAAGGACTTCACGATGCAGCCTGACATCTCGCCGATCATCGAGAAGCTCTCCATCACCGGCCCGCTGGTGGGCTTCTACGACGCGCCCGATCCGGCGCCGTTCGAGCCGCTCGTGGTGCCGAAGGGCCGGCAGTGCGTCTTCCGCTCGATGCAGGACTGGCGCGACGGCAAGACCCTCCACCTCACCAAGGAGAAGCATGGCTGCGGCGGGATGCACCTGCTCGGCCTGGCCGAACGGTCGCGGCAGGACCTCGTCGAGTTCCTGTGCGACGAGGAGGGGTTGAAGGCCGACCACGAGCTGATGAACCTATGGCTCGACTCGGCCCCGCACTACACCCCGGTGAACGGCAACCTGCTGATCGGGCCGCTCAAGCCCGGCCAGTACCAGTACCTGCGGTCCGTGACCTGGTACGTCGACCCCGACCAGCTGTCCGTACTGACCGCCGGCGCCATCTACTACAGCCATCCGGACGACATCGACCCGCTGATCGCGAGGTTCGGCTCGGGATGCATGCAGTTGGCGGCGCTGTTCGACGATCTGGATGCGCCGCAGGCCCTCATCGGATCGCTGGACCAGGCCGCGCGCGCCGATCTCGACCCGTGCATGGTGGCTTTCACCGTCACCCGTCCGATGTTCGACCTGCTGGCCAGATGGGCGGCCGACCCCAAGAGCTCGCTGCACAACCGCTTCCTCAGCACGCTGATGCGGGCGCGGGGCGGGACGCTGGGGCGTGCGTAGACACCCCTCGTCGCTACGCGCGCGAGTACGCTAACGCTCATGCTCCTCGGGGCGCCTACGCACGCCGCTCGAACTTCGGCGCCGGCGCCGTCTACCCGCGTCCGAGTGGCTCCAGCGCCTGGTCCAGGTCCGCGATGAGATCGGCGGGGTCCTCGAGACCCACGGACATCCGGAAGATCCCGTCTCCCGCGTAGGTCCGGTAGGAGGCTTCCTGCTCCGGCGTCAGGTGGAACGACGAGCGCATGAGGTCCGCTGTCGACAGATAGCAGACCAGCGACCGGTGATGGCCCAGCGACACCGCGTAGTGGATCACCTGCAGCCGGTCGGAGAGCAGCCGCGCGGCCGCCGGGCCGTCGGCCACCTGGAAGGTGAGCATCCCCGAGAAGTTCTGGAGTTGCGCCTTCGCCAGCTCGTACTGCGGATGCGACGGCAGGCCCGGGTACATCACCCGCTTGATCTTCGGATGGTCCTCCAGGTGGCGCGCCAACGCCAGCGCGCCCTCCTCGTGGGCCGCCATGCGGATCGGAAGGGTGGCGGCACCGCGCAGGATCAGCCAGGCGTTGAACGGGCTGAGGACACCACCCACATGGATGGCGAGGCCGCGCAGCTTCACCAGTTCGTCCTTGCGCCCGGCCACCGAACCGCCAATGGCGTCGCCGTGGCCGCATATGTACTTGGTGAGCGAGTGGATGACGAAATCGGCGCCCAGTTCCACCGGCCGGTAGCCCACGGGGGTGGAGAAGGTCGAGTCCACGGCCACCAACGCGCCGGCCTCATGGGCCAGGGCGGAGACGGCGGCGACGTCGGTGAGGCGCATGAGCGGGTTCGCCGGAGACTCCAGATACACCAGCCTGGTGTTGGGCCTCAGCGCGGCGCGGACCTGCTCGGCGTCCGAGGTGTCGACCCGGGTGATGTCGATGCCCAGGTGCGGCCAGCGGTCGTTGGCCAGTTCGGAGGCGGCGGCGTACGTGACATCGCTCATGACCACGTGGTCGCCGGCCTTCAGGCAGTGCAGGAACAGCGCCGTGATGGCCGCCATACCGCTGGCGAAGCACACGCAGTCCTCGGTGCCTTCTAGTACCGCCAGCTTCTCTTCGAGCTGCCGGACCGTCGGGTTGCCCCAGCGGGTGTAGACGAACGGGCTCTCGTCGGTGAGTTCGTCGGCGGAGAAGGCGACGTCCGGGTCGATGACGAACGTGGTGGACATCACCAAGTCGGGTGCCGAAGCGCCGGTGATGGCGTTGGGCGGGTGGCCGGCGTGGACCGCCGCGGTCTTCAGACCCACGTTGGGCGAAAGCTTCTCGTCGTGACCCATCATTCTCTCCTCGGTCGCTGTGCGGTCACGACTATACCGCGTGGGCGGCGGCGCGCGTGGACTCCCCTCCTCGCTACGCGCACGGGGCGCCGCCCACAGACGCCCGTCGTCGCTACGCGCGCGAGTACGCTACGCTCATGCTCCTTCGGGCGCCTGTGGGCGGCGCTCACTCTATTGAATGCTCCTTCCAGTAGGCCAACGTCCGCCGGAAGGCCTCTTCGAACGACACTATCGGTGAGTAGCCCAGGTCGCGTTCGGCCTTGTCGTGGCGGTAGGTGTGGTCCACGCAGGTCTGGGCCACGGAGAAACGGGTGAGGTTGGACTTCGGCGCCACCAATTCGGCCACGCAGGCGGCCGCGTACGCCACCGGGTAGGGGATGCTCCGCTTGGGGACCGGCAATCCCAGTCCTTCCAGGTAGGGCTCCATGAAGTCGAACAGGTTGGTGGCCGGGTAGTGGTCGCCCACGAAGTAGATCTGGCCGGCGACCGGTGACCCGGGGAACAGCCGGTCTGCCGCCAGCAGATGGACGTGGGCCGCGTTCTCCGAGTACACATGGGTGAAGCGGGCCTTGCCGCTCCCGACCCGCATGTACTTGCCGCGCCGGGCCATGTCCACGATGTTGCCCAGGTGGTAGCGGTCGCGGGGGCCGTACATCCCGGCGGGTCGGAGAGCGCAGGTGGCGAGGTCCGGGCCGTTGGCGGCCATCATCATCTTCTCCGCCTCGATCTTGGTGCGGGAGTAGTGGTCGTCCGGAGTCTCGGCGGGATAGGGGAGCGATTCGTCGCCGTCCACGATGGGCTTGCGGCCGTCGCACACCACGTCGATGGTGCTGGTGTACACCAGGCGCCGGATGCCCAGTCCGCGGCACGCGTCGATGACGATGCGGTTGCCTTCGACGTTCACCGTCTCGTAGATCCCGGCCGGGGTCCCCGGCTCCCACACTGCGGCGGCCGTCTGGAAGACCACCTCGCTGCCCTCGCACGCGGCCCTTACGGCGGCTCGGTCGCGGATGTCGCCCACGCGGCCGTCGCACAGCGGCTCAGGCAGCGGGTGCAGATCGAGCAC
The DNA here is from genome assembly GCA_903873715.1 of uncultured Actinomycetes bacterium. Lineage (GTDB taxonomy): Bacteria > Actinomycetota > Thermoleophilia > RBG-16-64-13 > RBG-16-64-13 > CAIQPS01. The sequence goes on along the minus strand of CAIQPS010000124.1, from coordinate 44,767 downwards.
CGTCACCTGCTTGCCGGCGGCCAGCAACTGCTTGACCATCTCGAAGCCCAGCATGCCCGCGCCGCCGATGACGGTGCAGCGGGTGTAGTCCATGGCGGGTGCCATCGAATGTGCGCTCACGAAGCCGGACTCCTCTTCCGTAGTCTGTGGGACCCTATCCGCGAGCGCCACCCCGCGCTGGGCGCGCCGCCATCTGCCGGTCGCCTTCCCGTGCCGGGCGCGCCGGCCGCCGCAGACCTGCGGCCCGCTCCGCCCGTCACCGCTATGGCCTTCTGCGGGCACACCTCGACGCACCTGCCGCAGCGGTCACACAGCGTCGCCCACATGGGGGTCACGCGCCACGCTTGGGGGTCGAAGGGATCGGGCTCGACCGCGCCCAGGGTCTGATGCAGCAGGAAGACGGCCGGTCCGCACGCCCGCAGACACTCGCCGCACTCCCGCGGGTCCACGCCCTGGCCGTCGCCGCAGAGGCCGTAGTCGATCTTGATCTTGGTGCGTGCCACCTTGCCCGCTTTCGTCCACCGCCCGGCCGTCGCCGGGCTAGTAGCGTCCGGCCAGCGCCGGGATCTCGTCGCGGGGGACCAGGAACAGGGCATCGGTGGCGCACACGTGCCGGCATACGCCGCAGCCGTAGCAGCCCTCGAAGTCGATGACCGGACGGCCGGACGCCTTGTCCATCGAGATCGCGCCGAACGGGCACTGCTTGACGCAGGCGCCGCAGCCCAGGCACGTCTCGGGGTGATAGTGGACCACGTACTCCGCCTTGTAGATGGACTTGATGCCGAAGTCCACCCGCGGGCGCAATCCGGCGCACTCGGGGCTCTCGCAGGAGCACAGGTTGTTGATGTAGGGGAACGGCCCGAACCAGATGGTCCCGATGTATCCCTTGCGGTTGTGCTCGCGGAAGCGGGCGATGGCCTCGTCGCGGGTGAGGTGGTACTTCTCGCTCTCGGGGATGAACCGCGGCAGTTTGTCGATGATCTCCGACATCACGCCGAAGTTGATGCAGCACGATTCCTTGTAGCCCCGGGTCATGTAGCGGCACATGCAGTTCTTCTCGATGAGCGGCTCGGCTGCGCAGTGCCGCAGGATCTCCTCGGCGTCCTCGAGCGGGATCACCTGGCCGATGTGCCCCTTGGGCTTGAACGGGTCGTGCACGGGCTTGTGGGTGTGGAGCATGCGCTCCGCCATCTTCTTGACCACCCTGCCGATTATGGGGATGCGGAAGGTGTGGTCCATCCCCACCGGGCTGAAGCCGCCCACCGGGCGCACGGAGATCTGCTCGAAGTTGGTGTATTGCTCGAGGAGGAAGGCTCTAAGGTCGTGTTTCTCGACGACCTCGTTCGTATAGTGCTCCGCGTTCAGGTACCACTTGCCGCCTGCGCCGTGCTGCATGCAGTATTCACACATGACGGCCATCATGACGGATTGGGGTCGCGCGGTGCAAGAGCGAACAGAGGATGTTCGGGATAGGTGCGAGTCTCTGCATGGCTGCGGCCGTCCTATAATCCCCACCATGGACAAAGCCGACATCCGCCTCCGCCTCGCCGCCGTATGCGGCGAGGACACCGGCCATCACCATATGGACCGTGCCTCCTGCGTGGACGCCGGCGACGTGCTCACTCCCGCCGCCGTCCTGGTGGCGCTCGTCGCGTCTCCCGGCGGTCCCGAGATCATCCTCACCCAACGGACCGCCGATCTCCGGCACCATCCCGCGCAGATAAGTTTTCCCGGAGGGCGCATCGAACCCGGCGACGCGACTCCCGCCGACGCCGCGCTGCGCGAGGCCTGGGAAGAGGTGGGATTGCCGCCCGAACGGGTGGAGATCCTCGGGTGTCTGCCCCATTACAGGACAGTGTCCGACTACTGCGTGCAGCCGTTCGTGGGCTGGGTGGAACCGCCGGTGTGGTTCGCGCCCGACGCGCGCGAGGTGGCGGAGGTCTTCCTGGTGCCGCTCGCGTTCGTCCTCGATCCCGCGAACCACACTCGGGAGACCATGGTGCACGACGGCATAGAGCGGTCCTTCTACGTGCTGCCCTATCCGGGGCGGCGTATCTGGGGGGCCACTGCGGGGATGCTGGTAAGTCTGGCGCGGGCGCTGGGCTAGGGCCGGCGCCGCCCGGGCGGCTCGTGCCGCTCAGCGTGCGCTGCGGTGTCGTGGCGGCGCGCCGCGGCGCGGTCTGGCGCCGCTCATCGCCCGCCGCCGGGCGCCTCCCGGTGCCCCCCGGCGCGGTCTACTCGTTCAAAGTCCCCACTATGTCGAACGCATCCACGCTGATGTTCGTCCCCGTGGAGGACGAGTTCTTCGTGCCCGTCCACTCGATCTTGACGGTGTGCACCCAGGGGGTGAGCGTGCCGGTGGACCAGACGGTCTTCTGGAAGAGCGGGCTCGAGGCGTAGAGGTCGACTATCACCGGGGTGCCGCCGTCCAGGGTCACCTTGGCCTTGCCGTACACCGAGCTCTTCTTGGCGATCCACGCCAGCGACGTGCCGGTGAACGTGATGGTCACCGAGGAGCCGGTCGTGTTGGCGTAGCGGAAGCTGCCGCCCGAGGCCGACGTACTGCTGGTCGCGGTCCAGATACCGGCGTAGATGAAGTGGGTGTCGTTCTGCTCGTACCGCGTGGGGGCGGGGGCCGGGGCCTGGGTCACGGTGCCGGCGATATCGAAGGCGTCAACGTTGATGTTGTCCTCGGTGGCGGCGGCGTTCTTGGCGCCGGACCACTCGATCTTGACGGTGTGGCTGCCCGAGGCCAGGACTCCGGTGTTCCAGACGGGCTGCTTCCAGACCGCGGTGGCGCTGTAGAGGTCCACGGTGACCGGGGTCCCGCCGTCGACGGTGACCTTGGCCGTTCCGTACTCCGGGCTCTTCTTGGCTATCCACACGAGGTAGGTGCCGGTGAAGGTCACGGTGGCGTAAGCGGCGGAGCTCGCGTAGCGGAAGCTGGTGGCGGTGGCGAGGTCGGCGTTGGCCGCTATCCATCCGCCGCCGAAGGCGAAGCGGGTGTCCTTCTGCTCGTAGCGGGTGGTGGTGGGGAGCGGCGGCGGGATGGCTCCGCTGGACGCGGTCGTCAGGGTGCCGTTCACGTCCACCGCATCGACGCTGATGTACTTGCCGGCCGCGTTGCTCGCGTCCCATGTGATCCTCACGGTGTGGGAGCCGCTCGGAAGGGTGCCGGTGTCCCAGACCTTCTGCTGGTAGGCGACAGTGGTGGCCGCCAGGTCGATGGTCTTGGGCGTCCCCCCATCCAGGCTCACCTGGGCCTTGCTGAGGGTGGTCCCTTTGGTCGCGATCCAGGCCAGGTAGGTGCCGTTGAAGGCGATGGTGGCGTAGGAGCCGCTCGTGCAGCTGCGGGCGTAGTCACCGGCGGACGGGCCGGTCGTGGAGAACGGAGTCCAGGTGCCTGACCAGGCGATATGGGTGTCGGTCTGCTCGTAGCGCACCGTGCCGGGGGGCGGGGTGCTCGGCGCGGTGGCCTGGGCGAGCGAACCGGCGATCTCCACCGCGTCGATGCCTATGTTGGTGCCGGTGGCGGAGGCGTTCTTCGTCCCGCTCCAGAAAACGGTGACGGTGTGAGCGCCCGAGGCGAGGGTGCCCGTGTTCCAGACCTTCTGCTGATAGGCCTCGGCGGAACTGTAGAGATCCAGCAGCACCGGGGTCTTGCCGTCGACGCTCACCTTGGCTATCCCGTACACCGGGCTCTTCTTGGCGATGAGACCCAGGTAGGTGCCTTCGAAGGCGATGGTGACCGAGGCGTTCGCCGAGTTGGCGTAGGCGAAGCTGCCGCCCGAGGCCGAGGTGGTGTTGCCGGTGGACCAGGAGCCCGCGTAGGCGAGATGGGTGTCGCCCTGCTCGTACTTGGTGTACGAGGGCGGTGGGGTCGAGACGACCATCCGCCGGGCGGTCACGTAGCTCGAGCGGTACGCGTCCTCGATGCACACCAGGTCGCCGCTGCGCGGAGCGTTGATCATCATCCCGCCACCCACGTACATGCCCACGTGGCTGATGGGGGTGTAGAAGAAGATGAGGTCGCCGGGCTGCAGGTCGGCCTTGGCGACGTAGGTTCCGTACGTGGACATCGACCGGGAATAGTGCGGCAGGCTGATGCCGAACTGCTTGTACACGTACATGCACAGGCCGGAGCAGTCGAACCCGGTGGTGGGGCTGGCCCCCGCCCACAGGTAGGGGATGCCCAGGTACTCGACGGCCTTCTGCACGACCTTCTCGCCGGCGGTGAGGTAGCCGTCGCCGCCGTACCAGTAGAGGTCCTTGGTGGTGGCCGGACTGGCGCCCCAGTAGTCGAACACGGTGATCTCCACGGGGCCGTCACCGTAGGCGGCAGGCATGGCGGAGATGGTGATCTGTGTGGCGGAATCGCTGTGCCAGTTGCCGGTGGGGACGTCGACCTTGCCCACGCGGATACGGGTGGCCTTGTCGAGCGAAGTCCCGGTGACGACCAGCTTGGTGCCGCCGCCTGTGGGTCCGCCCGTGACACTCAGAGCGGTCACGCGGGCGCTGTTGAGGCTCTTGACGTCGCGATAGACGGCCCAGCCGATGCCCACGAACTGCACCCGGTCCACCTGGGGCCCGTGGACCTTGAGGGCGGCGCTGCTCTTGGAATGCAGACCGGTGCTAAGGGCCAGCAGGAGTACGCCCTTGTCTCGGGCGATGGAAGCCACGGTCACCTCGCCGCACTGATAGTCGTCGCCGGCCACGATGCCCACCCTCGAGTAGGTGAGCCAGCCCTGGCCGACGGCATACTCGGCCAGCTTGGCGGCGGTGTCGTAGCGGCCGTCGGCGTCGCCGGTGCTGGCGGTGCCGAGGATCCTCGTGAGGATGGTGAAGTTGCTGAGGCCCAACGTGGCGTTGGTCCCGACGACCACGCCGGAGGTGGCCCCGAGGCTGGTGATGGCGTCTTTGGCGGATTGCGGGAGCGGGCCGGCGGCCGGCGTCAACAGGAGAGGCCAGCCCTGCGCCGCGGCCAGGGAGGACGCGGCCAGCGCGGACGCATAGCTGTCGCCGGGAGCGATGACGACCTTGGACACGGAGCCCACTTTGGCCTTCACCGCCGCCGCGACCAAAGCGGCAGTCTGGTAGCGATCGGCGCCCTTGAGCACCACCACGCCGGCGTCGGTGAGTCCGGACACCGCCGCCTTCACGCCGGTGGCGAACGTCGCGGGCAGGCCCACGAGGAACACCTTGGTGGGATGGAGGCGGGTGAGTTCGGAGGCCACGTCGGCGCTGAGGCTGCTCGCGCTGGTCAGGAGCAACGGGCCGGAATAGGCCTTCGCGAGGACGGCTGCCGTCAACGATTCGCTGTATCCGTCCACACTCGTGAGCACCACGGTGGACGCTCCACCCGAGTAGGCCGATCTCGACAGCGAGATGGCGTTGGCGACGTGGGAGCCCTCGTCGACGGGGCGATCCAGGGCAGGCGCAGCCTGAGCCGCTGCGGAGACAGCAAACAGCGCGACCACGAACGCGAGGGCCGCGATGATGAGTAGAGTCTTTGTCTTCATCGGCTTCATGGTTCCCTCCGGTATCTGACGTCGCCGATACCCTCTGTATCGGCCCGAAGGGCGTTTTTCTGAAGAACGAGCCTCCCGATACCCGTCGTTTGCACGCAAAATGCTTTTCTGCCGTCGATAGGTCCTCCCTGACGGGCGTTCCTCTCATGGTTCATTTCGACGCGATGCGCCGGGCCTCCTTCCCGGCGGGGCGCCGGAGCGGGCGGGGCACGGCCCCTTCGCGGGTGAGGCGCCGCCGCCCCGGAGGGCTGCGGCGCCGGCCGGGCCCGCTCAATCCAGCGTGCCGAGCACCTGCACAGCGTCTATCCCGATGGTGGTCTGGAGGGCCGAGGCGTTCTTGGTGCCGTTCCAACTGATCACGACCGTGTGGGCGCCATACGGCAGGACCCCCGTGTTCCACACGGCCTTCTTGAAGTAGGTGGTGGCGCTGTAGAGGTCTACCAGGACGGGCGTCTTGCCGTCCACGCTCACCTTGGCGATGCCGCAGGAGGAGGAGACCCTGGTGAGCCACACCAGATAGCTGCCGTGGAAGTGGAGGGTCACCGAAGAACCGCCGGTCTTCGTCTCGGCCAAGCTCCCGCCGGAGGCGGAAGTGGTGTCGACGGTCGCCCACGTGCCGGCGTAGTGGAAGCGGGTGTCGGTCTGTTCGATCGCGGGCAGGGCCGCCTTGGTCAATGCCCCGGCAACGTCCACCGCGTCGACGTTGATGCGTGTCCCGCCGGCCACTCCCGCCTGGCCGAGCCAGATGAGCTCCACCTTGTGGGCGGCGGAAGTCACCGTGCCCGTCGACCAGACCTTGACCTGCCGGACCGTCGAGGTGGCGGAGAAGTCGATGACCCCCTTGTCGGCGCCATCCAGGTACACCCTGGCCTTGCCCTGGGTGACGCCCCTGGTGGCTATCAGGTCCAGACGGGTGCCTTTGAAGGTGATGATCGCCCGGGCAGGCGAATCCGCGTACTTATAGCTGCCCCCGGAGGCGCCGGTCGCCGAGAAGTCTATCCACGTGCCCAGGTACAGGATGTTGGCGTTGCTCTGCTCGTAGCGGGTGACCCCCACGGGCGGCTGGGTCTCGTTGTAGAGCGGTGCCGCGATGAGGCTGTCGTAGGGATCCATGGAGGGCGAGGAGATCGAGGTGGTCTCGTGGATCTCGAAGTGCAGGTGTGGGCCCACCGACTCGGCGTTGCCGCTGTCTCCCACGTAGGCGATGAACTGGCCCTTCTGGACGTGCATGCCCGACTGCAGGCCGGGCGCGAACGCGTACTGGAGCCCGCCGGCCCCGTCGTCGGTTCCCGGGGTGTCGTTGTTGATGTGGATGTAGAAGTAGCCGTGCCCGTCGTCTCCGGCAAGCCAGAGCGAGTATGACGGCAGGCCGTTGTAGGAACTCACGCGGAGCGTGACGATCCCGCCGACCGCGGCCATCTCCCGGGTCATCTTGGGAGCCATCAGGTCGGTGCCCTGATGGAGGTGCCCCACCCGGGGCGCCAGGTAGTCGTGCAGTACCGTGACCCGCTTCTCCAGCGGGAAGACGATGGGGATGGCGGTGGCCGACGCCCGGCTTGCGAAGGGGTTCGCCACGATCATGAGAGCGGCCAACAGGCCGATGGTCGCCGTTACGAGGCACGTTCTCACACGCGTGCTTCCGGCGGGACGCGCCGCTGAGGGCATGGTCCTGACCTCCTTGCTCTTGCCCGCATGTCCGGGCGGCTCCAGGTTGGGGTATCAGGTAGGGGGCACTGTGGATATCGGCACTTCGGGCGCGCCGGTTTACGGCGGCCCACTTTATCAGCGAGTGGCCGCCAGGGGGAAACCGCCGTTCAGGTTAGGGTCAGGCGGGCTGCAGCAGGCGCGGCCGCCCTAGGCCTCGTCCTCCTCGACCTCCTCGAGTACGGTCAGCTTCCAGTCGCCCTTCGCACTGGCGAACCGCATCGCGTCCTCGAGTTCCGACGACGAGGCGAAGGTGTGCGCCTTCTCGAGGGTGTCCCACTCGAAGAGCATCACGAGGAAGTTGGGGTCGTCGGCCGAGCGGAACAACCGGGCGCCATGGGAACCACGCCGCTTCCGGTACCGGATGTCGGCGTCGTAGATCGCCTTGAACTCGTCGTAATCCGCCACGGTGTGTTGCAGCAGGACATACGGCATGGCCCCTCCTTGATGGAGTCAGAACGTCCCCCTCGTGTCGAGAATACCGCGGCCGGAGGTCATGGCACAAAATAGCGAAGGTGCTTGCCGCCCCCCAGCAACAGGCACCTTCGTCGCCCCGAAAGGCCGGCGATGTTCTGCTGTTACGCCTGCCCGGTGCCGGCGAGCACCGAGGCGAACACCTGCCAGGCCAGTAGCGCCTTGGCCGTGAGGCTCAGGATGATGTAGACCTTCTCGCCGAACAGGTAATCCTTCCAGCGGCCGACCTTCTTGTACTGGAGGATCATGTTGATGGCGAAGATGTTGAAGAAGATGAACAGGGAGAAGATGATCCCGTAGACGAACCCCGGGGCCTGCTGGCCGAATCCCGGGCTCCACACGTAGACGAGCACCACGATCCAGGGCACGATCCCCGCGAAGCATCCGTAGATGAACGACAGCCAGTTGGGCTTGCCCGGGTTCTCGTACTTCTCCATGAGCAGCCCGAACAGGATCATGCAGGCGTTGATGCCGAAGATGGCGATCATCGCGGCGAGGTCGGTGACGCCGCAGATCATGGTGATGAGCACGATCATGAGCGACGAAGTGACCGAGTACTCGATCCAGCGGCCGTAGTTGCGGTTCTTCAGCAGGTTGCGCTTGTACCATCCGAAGATGCCCGGCGACGCGATGAGCAGCAGCGCCAACGCCGACAGGGCCATGAAGGCGAACACGCCCCAGCCCAACTGGAAATCGCCGAGCTTGTGGGGCTCAGCTGCCGTTCCGGGCGGGCCGTTGACGTAGGTGGCTATCACCGGGATGCTGAAGCCGTTCTGCAGCACGGCGATGACCACCGCCTGCGCGGCCAGGACAAGTCCCACGATGAGGTTCCACCAGCGAAGATTGCGGAAGCGGGCTTCCGTTGCGGGCGCCGCGGCCCCTGAGACCTTCTTCTTCTGATTGTTCGCCATGTCCTCCCCTCCTGGTCTGAACAATAGTATATAAAGGTAATCACCTTTTGCAAGTACCTGCCGCACGGTATTCAAGACAGTGGCGCATCCCGGTTTGCGCTAGAGTGTCACGGGTGAGCGTCGCGCCTGACAATCCAGGGGGCAAACGAGCCGGAGCCGGCTGGCTGCCGTTCGCGGCCCTCGCCCTTCTGGCCCTCCTGTGGGGCTACAACTGGGTGGTCATGAAGGTCGGCATGGCCTACGCGCAGCCCTTCACCTTCGCCGCTCTGCGCACCGTTCTGGGCGCTGTCTTCATGTTCATGTTACTGCCGTTGCTGCACCGGCGCATCAAGCCGCAGGCGCTCGGCCTCACCATCATCTTCGGGCTCCTGCAGACCTGCGGTTTCGTCGGGCTCATCATGTGGGCGGTGAGCATCGGCGGGGCGGGAAAGATCTCGATCCTCTCCTACACCATGCCGTTCTGGCTGCTCATGCTCGCCTGGCCCATCCTCAAGGAACCGGTGCGCGGCCTGCAGTGGGCGGCCGTGCTCTTCGCGCTCGGCGGGCTGGTCGCCATCCTGGGGCCGTGGAACCTCACGGGGCTCAAGAGCAGCCTGCTGGCGGTGGCAGCCGGGTTCGTGTGGGCCCTCAGTTCGGTCGTCGTCAAGATCATGCGCAAGAAGCACGAGATCGACCTGCTGAACCTCATCGCGTGGCAAGGGCTGTTCGGGTCGATACCCCTGGTGATCATCGCCATCTTCACCACCACGGAGTCCGTGCAGTGGACGGGCAGTTTCATCGCCGCGCTGGCCTTCAACATCATCCCGGCGAACGCCATCACCTGGATCCTGTGGCTCTACATCCTCCACGAGCTGCCCACCGGCACCGCGGGGCTCAGCAGCCTGGCAGTCCCGGTGGTGGGCGTGCTCTCGGCCTGGATACAGTTGGGCGAGCAGCCCGGGCTGGCCGAGGGCATCGGCATGGGGCTCATCGTGATCGCGCTGGCCATACTCACCAGCAGGGAAGTGTTGGCGGGCCGGTCCAAGTACGGGGTGGCACCGGCGGGTGCCGCGAAGCGAGGGCCGGGCGCGTAGCGGTCTCGGGCCGCGTCCAGGCTTCCCGCGTGGGGCCCCGACTTCAGCGCCGGCGTCGCTCCTTGAGCTCGCAGCCTCCCGCGCGGGCGATCGCCCGGATCATCGAACCGAAGATCAGCTTGTGGACCGGCCACAGCGACAACCAGTACAGATGGCCGCCCAGGCCGATGGGGTCCCAGGTGGCCGTCTGGACCAGGCGCGTGCCACCCTCGGGCAGAGGCAGGCAGTCGAACTGCAGCCATCCCCGGCCGGGGCCGCGCATCTCCGCGGTGAGGAGCAACTTGCGGTCGGGCTCCAACTCCTGCACGCGCCAGAAATCGATGGTGTCCCCGGGGATGGCGCATACCGGGTCGCGGCGTCCGCGGTGGATACCGACCCCGCCGGCCAGCTGGTCCACCATGCCGCGCACCGTCCACATCCAGCTCCAGGCATACCAGCCGTTCTCGCCACCGATGCACAGCACCGCGTCGAAGATCTGCTCCGGGTCGCACTTGACGTCGAGGATGCGCTGCTCCATCCAGCGCCGGCCGGTGCGGCGCGGCGGCCTACCGGGCTTCCGGGTCCCCACTTCGGGCATGCTCGACCGGGCGTCGCTCCAGCGGGTGGCGGCGTACATGCGGTCCTCGTTGGCCAGGGCCCTGGCGATGGCGGCATCGATCCCGAGCGGATGGATGTCGGGGAAGGCGCGCGCAGCGTCGTCGTTGGACACGACCGTCTCGTTGCGCAGGCCGTCGAGCAGATGGCGGCCGATCCGGTAGTAGATGGGGGTCACCAGCGCCAACCAGGCGGCGGACAACCGCGGTGTGAGGAGCGGGACCCGCAGTGTGAGACGGCGGAGCCCCTGGGATCTGGCGTAGGCGGCCATCATCCCTGCGTAGGAGACCCGGTCGGAGCCGCCGATCTCGTAGACGGTGCACCGTTCCGTGACCTCTTTGTCCAGCGCGGCGACCAGGTAGGCGGTCACGTCCTCCACGGCGATGGGCTGCGTAAGTGTCTCCACCCAGCGGGGTGTGATCATTATGGGCAGGCGGTCGACCAGACCGCGGACCATCTCGAACGACACCGAGCCGCTGCCGAGTATCACCGAAGCGCGGAACTCGATCACCTCGGCGCCGCTCTCGCAGAGCGCCTTGCCGGCGTCCTGGCGGCTGGCCAGGTGTGACGACAGGGTGTCCGAACCGCTCCCGAGGCCGCCCAGGTAGATGATGCGGCGCACCCCTGCGTCGCGTGCGGCCGCGGCGAAGTTCCGGGCGGCGGTCATCTCCCGCTCGTAGAGGTCTCCGTCGGCGATGCCCAGGGAGTGGATGAGGTAGTAGGCCGTGTCCACGTCCGCCATGGCTGCGTGGAGGCTGGCCGGCTCGGTCACGTCGCCGCGGACGACCTCGGTGCTGTCGGCCACCCGGGGCTGGAACGAGCGGGGGGCGTGCGCGGGGCGCAGGCGCTGCGGGTCCCGGGCCAGGACGCGGAGCGGCCGCCCGGTCGCTTCGAGCAGAGCGATCATGCGGCCGCCGATGTAACCGGTGCCGCCGGTCAGTAGGATCCTGCCTGTGTTCCCCCCCATAGGGTCTACATATTACCCTCTGTGGGGCGCTCGACCGGCTCGCTACTCGAGACCCAGCGCCCGCCTGATGTCGGGCCGCACCTGCTGGGCGGCCCTCACCTCGAAGTAGCCCTCCCACGGGTCGTCCCTGAGCCGGCGCAGGCGCCGCCCAAGGGTCTCGACGGTGAAGCTGTCCGGGCGGATGGAGCCGCTGAGTTCCGACCAGCGCAGAGGCACCGACACGGTCGCCTGCTCCTTGGCCCGGGTGGAGAACGGGGCTATCGACGTCGAACCTCTGGTGTTGCGCACGTAGTCGACGAACATCTTGCCCTCGCGCTTGGACTTCGACATGTTCGCGGTGAAGCGATCGGGCACGAGTTCCACCATGATGTCGGCGATGCGGCGGCAGAACTGCTCCACTTCCTTCCAGCCGTCGTGAGGCGTGAGGGGTGCGACCACGTGCAGGCCCTTGCCCCCGGTGGTCTTGACGAAGCTCTCCAGCCCTACCGTCTTCAGCACCTTCCGCACCAGCCGCGCCCCGTCCGCGAGGGCCTCCCAAGCGACGCCGGGCCCCGGGTCGAGGTCGAAGACGGCCATGTCCGGCCGCTCGATGTCCGGCCACGTCGCTCCCCACATGTGGATCTCCAATACGCCCATCTGCGCCAGGGCGGTGAGGCTGCCGGGTTCCTCTATGGTGAGATAGGGCGCAGGCCCCGCCGACTCGGTGATCATCACCCGCCCAAGAGGCCGGGGGAAATCCTCCGCAGGATGCTTGTGGAAGAAGCACCCCGCCGGGCGACCGCCGCGCTGCTGTGCCGCCGGGGCGCCGTCGTCCACGCCCGCCGGGCAGCGCACCATGGAGATGGGCCGGTCGACGACGTAGGGGAGCATCCGCTCGGCCACCTGGTCGTAGTAGCGGACCAGGTCGAGCTTGGTGACGCCCGGGGTGGGCCAGAACAGCCGCTCGGGATGGGTGATGGTGACGCCGTTGACCTCGACGGCAGCGGCCGCCGCGGCCGCCGCGGCCGCGGTGGCGCCCTTGGAGCGGCCGCCTCTCGCTGCGTCGCCGCCAGCCGCCGCCGGCGCAGCGCTCTTCGTCTCCGAAGCCCTCAGAGGCACCTCCGCCACCACTTCGTCGGCCGGCTTGTCCTCTCGCAGTCCCTTGAAGCTGGGGTGGCGGATCCCCCCGTCCCGCGTCCACTCGGCGAACTCCACCTCGGCCACCAGGTCCGGGCGCACCCAGTGGGCGGCCCTCGGCGCCTTGTCCACGCCGGCCGTGAACGGCGGAGCGTCAACCCGCATGGCCGTCAGCCGCCCGGCCAGTGCCTTGAGTGTCTGCTCGTCGAAGCCGGTGCCGACCCTGGAGACGTAGCGCAGCCCGCCGTCCTCCCGCACCCCCAGGAGCAGCGCGCCGAACCCGGTCCTGGCTCCGGCCGGGTCGGTGTAGCCCCCTATGACGAACTCCTGCCGTGCCTTGCACTTCGACTTGAGCCATTCGCCGCCACGGACACCCGGGCGGTACGGCGTCGATGCCCGCTTGCTCACGATGCCCTCCAGCCCCAGGCTGCAGGCCTGGGCGAGCATCTCGGCGCCGTCGCCGGCGACGTGGTCGGAGAAGCGGATGCGGCCACCCTGGCCCAGCCGGGCCAGCAGGCGGCGGAGCAGGTCCTTTCGGTCCTCGATGGCCGCGCCGGTGAGGTCGTATCCGTCCAGGTGCAGCAGGTCGAAGACGTAGAAGACGAGGCGGCTGTCCGCGCCGGCGGCTGCGCCGGCCCCCGTCCCGTCGGCGCCCCGGCCGCCGACGCCCAGTTCGTCGCGCAGTCCCTGGAAACTGGTGCGGCCGTCCGGCAGCACCACGACGACCTCGCCGTCCAAAACCGCGCTCTCCACCGGCATCCGGGCCAAATCATCGACGATCGGGCCGTACCGGGCGGTCCAGTCCTTGTCGTTGCGGGAGTACATCTGGACCGAGCCGTCCTCGATGCGCGCGAGCGCCCGATAGCCGTCGAACTTGATCTCGTGGAGCCAGTCCTTGCCGGCCGGGGCCTTCTCGACCAGAGTGGCGAGTTCCGGCTGGACGAAACGCGGCGGGGTGGCGGCGGGGAGGGCGCCGCGCAGCGCGCCCGGCTGTAGGGCGAAGTCCTCGCCCGGCCTTACTCCCGTCTGCTCGGCGGCGGGCCGGTCGCTGTGCCACACGCTGGCCGTTCCGGCGGCCGCGATCTCCTCCAACGAGCGGCCGCTCGCCACGGACTCTGGCCGCTCCGCAAGGATCCGTCCGCCCTCGCCGTCGACGGCCTCCTCGTCCCGGTGCTTTATCAGCAGCCATTCCTCCTTGTCGCCCCGTTCGGGCCGGGGCTTCATGCGCACCAGTACCCACGACCCTCGGAGCTTCTCGCCGCGCAGGGTGAACTTGAGATCCCCCTTGCGCATCATCTCGTGCGGGTCGCCCTCCGGTTCCCACGTCCCCCGGTCCCAAAGGAGCACCGTGCCGGCTCCGTACTCGCCCTCCGGGATGGTGCCCTCGAAGCCGCCGTACGCCAGCGGATGGTCCTCGGTGCGCGCGGCCAGGTGCCGGTCATGGGGATCGAGCGACGGGCCCTTGGGGATGGCCCAAGACAGCAGCACGCCGTCCAGTTCCAAACGAAAGTCGTAGTGTAGGCGGCTGGCGTCGTGTTTCTGTATGAGGTAAAGGCGCCGGCCGCCCACGGCCTGCGCCGCCGGTGTGACCGGCGCGGCTGCGCCGCCGGCCGCCTCTCCGTGCCCTGCGCCGCCGCCCTGCCCGGCCGCGCCGTCATCGCCACCCGCCGGCTCCGGGGTCCTCGCGAAGTCCCGCTTCCTGCGGTACTCCTCAAGCGCCATCGGTGTCTCCTAGCGGGTGCCGCCGGCCGTGCGCCGCGGCTTGGCTTCCTTCTGTGCGGGTGCCGAGCGCTTCGACTCGATGCTCTGCTTGAGCAGCGCCATGATGTCGACCACTTCGCCGCCCTGCCCGGGCTTGGTGGGTTCCTTCCGGGCGGTGACCTTCCCGCTCCTGACCTTCTCCTCGATCAACTCGAGCACGTCGTCGTGATACGTGTCGCGGTACTGCTCGGGTCGCCACTCACCGGCCATGGCGGCGACGAGTTGCTCGGCCATCTTTAGCTCCTGCTCCGTGACGGAGAGGTCGGAGAGGTCTTCGCTGGGGAGGTCCAGGTCGGCGGCGCCGCGCAACTGATACGGCCAGCGCAGGGTGCACGCGAGCAGCACCGGGCCGTCGGCTACGACGGCGCACAGGTGCTGTCTCTCGCGGATGACGATCTTGGCCACGCCCACCTTGCCCGCCCGCCGCATGGTCTCGCGGAGCAGGGCGTAGGCCCGGCGGCCGACTTTGCTCGGTTCCGTGTAGTAAGGGGTGTCGTAGTAGGCGACGTCGATCTCGCTCGCGTCGACGAACTGCATGATGTCGATGCTCTGGGTGGCCTCGACGTTCGCCTTTTTTAGGTCGGCGGGCTCGAGCGCAACGTACTGTCCGCGCTCGTACTCGTATCCCTTGACGATGTCCTCCAGGGCGACCTCGTGCCCCTCGTCGTCCACGCGCTTGTAGTGCACGCGGCGCAGGTCGTCACGATGGAGCATGTGGAACGCGATGGTGTCCCGGGCGTCCTTCGCGGGGTAGAGCGACACCGGGATGGTCACCAGCCCGAAGCTGATCGCCCCTTTCCACAGCGCCCGAGCCATACGCCTTCTCCCTTCCCTTCGCCCTACCCGAACCTGCCGTATTGCGCGCCACCCGGCCGCGCTCTTCACCCGCCAGAAGTGACAGGGTGCGACCACGCGTGCGGGCCCGCGGCGAACATTGCGGCGGTACTCTGCTGCAGAGTGAGCCGCGGGCCTGTGCGCGTGGTCCTACCGGTGTACGACTCCCACTACATCGATCTCGACCAGGAACTCGTCTTTGGCCAGCCCCACCTGCATGAAGGTGCTCGCCGGCGGGTTCTCCACCAGCATCGGCGCGTACTTCTGGTAGTACTCGAGCTCGGTCTTGCGCATCTTGGGGTAGTCCTCGAGGCGCTTGAGCATCATCAGTGTCTTCACGATGTTGTTCATGCTGCTGCCGGCCTCTTCCATCACGGCCCGCACCTTGTCGAGGGCGATCCACATCTGCTCTTCGAAGACGTCGGTCTCGACTTTGATCAGTTCGTCGTTCTGACCCTGGCAGCCGGACACGAAGATGAGGTTACCCACGACCACCGAGTTGGCGAACTTGGGCGACTCGGCCGGGAAGTTGGGGTAGTTGAGCTTCTTGCCCCCCCAATATGCGGGATAGAACTTGACTTCCTCGGACATCACGAGCCTCCTTGGCTTCTATTGAGCGGCGGCCCAATAGCCACCGTATACCCTACAATGGCGACACCGGGAGTTCTCGTCAAGGGGGATGGCATGCGGTACCGCGCGCTGGGGCAATCTGGGATAGAGGCGTCCGTCGTCGCGTTCGGCGCGTGGGCCATCGGGGGCTGGTTCTGGGGCGGGGCCGATGATGCCCAGTCCATCGGCGCCATCCACCGCTGCCTCGACTTAGGCATCAACTTCATAGACACGGCCCCCATCTACGGGAAGGGCCGCTCCGAAGAAGTGGTCGGCAAGGCCATCAAGGGCCGCAGGGACGAGGTCGTCCTGGCCACCAAGTGTGGTCTGGTCTGGTGGGACCCGAGCAAGGGCAACCATTTCGACGACGTCGAGGGCGACCCGCTGCACCGCTATCTCGGCCCGGAAACCATCAGATACGAGATCGAGCAGAGTCTGCGCCGCCTCCAGACCGACTACATCGACCTCTACCAGACCCACTGGCAGGATCCCACCACTCCCATCGCCGAGACCATGGGCACGCTCCTCGAGCTCAAACAGGAGGGCAAGATCCGGGCGATCGGCGTGAGCAACGCCACCATCGAGGACATGGACGAGTACCGCAAGGCCGGCCCCGTCGACACCGACCAGGAGCGCTACAGCATGCTCGCCCGCCAGATGGACGACGGCCAGCTCGCCTACTGCGAGCGTGAGAACATCGCGGTGCTGGCCTACTCCCCGCTGGCCCAAGGCCTGCTCACCGGCAAGATGACCCCCGACCGCCAGCTCGGCAAAGGTGACTACCGGTCGGAGGACTGCCGCTTCAACACCCTGTTCAGTGTCGAGAACCGGACCCGCATCTGCGCCTATCTCGAGGAGATCCGGCACATCGCCACGGACCACGGCATCACCCTGGCGCAGCTCTCGCTCGCCTGGGCGCTCAACCGCCCGGGGCTCACCCACGTGCTTGCCGGAGCCCGCAACGCCGCGCAGGTGGAGGAGAACGCGGTGGCCGGCGACGTCGTGCTGTCCGCCGCGGAGATGGCCGTCATTGAAGAGGCGCTGGGCACGCTCGAACTCGAACGGTAGCTTCGGCACCGGACATGCGGGTGGCATCCGAGACGGCGGCCGCGACCGGCTACAAAGGCACTCTGAGCGCCTGCAACCTGGCGGGCTTCATCCAGAGCGCCACCATGAACCTGTCGCCGTTCCTGTTCGTGCCGCTCATGCTGCTCTACGGCCTGAGCTACACGGAGCTGGGCGCCCTGGTGCTGGTGAACTTCGTCGCCCAGTTCGCGGCCGACCTCTACTTCGGCTGGCCGGTCAACAAGTACGGCTACAGACCGTTCGCCATCGGGTCCCAACTTGCCATAGTCATCGGGTTGGCGCTGTTCGCCTGCGCGCCCTGGATCGCACCCGGCCACGAGATGGTGGTGCTCGTCATCGGTACGGTGATCTTCTCCGCCTCGGCCGGCCTGCTGGAAGTGCTGCTGTCGCCCATCACCAAGTCGATCCCGGCCGAGAACAGCGAAGCCAACTTCATGGTCATGCACACCTCGTTCGCCGGGGGCATCTTCGCGGCGGCGCTGGTGACCACGGTTCTCGTCCGGGTGCTCGGCAACGGCATGTGGCAACTGGTGGTGCTGCTGTGGGCGCTCCTGCCCCTGTACAACACCGTCCGCTTCCTCCGGGTCCCGTTCCCGGCGATAGTCCCCGAGCACCAGCGCATGAAGACGGCCCGGCTGCTCGCCAGCCCTGTGTTCCTCATAGCCTTCTTCGCGATCTTCTTCGGCGCGGCGACCGAACTGCTCATCGTCCAGTGGGGCTCCACCTACCTCGAGGAAGGGCTGGGGCTCTCGAAGATCCTGGGCGACGTGGTGGGCCTGTGTCTCTTCTCCGCGATGCTCGCGCTGGCGCGGCTGCTCTACGCCAAGAAGGGCTCCCGGCTGAACATGAACCGGCTGATGATCTGGGGGTCGCTCGCCTGCGTGGTGCTCTACGTGGTGGTGGCCCTGGTGCCGGCCCCGTGGATGGTGTTCGTGGCCTTCGGGCTCATCGGGTTCTGCTCGTCGATGCTGTGGACCGGCACCCTGATAGTGGCGGCGGACAACCTACCCCACACCGGCGCGCTGATCTTCGCGTTGCTGGCCGGCGGCGGCGACCTGGGGATAGCTGTGGTCGGCCAACTCACCGGCTCGCTGTCGGACCACTTCGCGGCTCACGCCCCGGCGGGATGGACCCCGTCGGAGTACGGGTTGCGGGTGGCCATGGGCGTGGCGATCGCGGTGCCGGTGCTGTCGCTCGTGGTGCAACTGCCGCTGAAGAAGTATGCGCCGCACCGCGGAGCGGCGGGGCAGGCTCCGGTCACGGACGAGGCCGGCAGCTAGCGGGCTCCTAGTCGCGCTCGTCCCAGTGCCATTCGGCCTGGGGCTGGTCCCCTCCGTGGCGGCGGATGAACCGCAGCTGCTCCATCCTCACCCATTTGCGCCCGAGATCGACCTCGATGGCGGGCGGGTCGCCCTCACGGAGCGCCTTCGAGACGCGCGTGACCACTCCCTCGCCCAGCATGGTTTCGACGACGTCGCCGACCCGGATCTCCTCCTTGACGGCGTGCACTGAAGCGGTCATGGCAACACCCCCTGCAGACTCGGACCTCACTGGATGTGGACCGCTACTTCCATCATACGCCGACGGTCCCGGCGTGCGTCGCCGACCCGCAATCAGGCTACAATCAGCACGTTCGCGTCCCCTCCCCGGGGGGGTGAGGGGCGGCGTGTGAGGCATCCCAAGACAAGGGGGTATCGGGGATGGGCAAAGTCCTGGTGGCCTACTACTCGCTGACCGGCCGCACGCAGCGCATGGCCGATTTCATCGCCGAGGGCATCCGCTTCACGGAGCACCAAGCGGTGGTGAAGAAGATGAGCGATCTCAAGTCGGCCGATGAGCTCCACGGCTACGACGGCTACATCTTCGGGTCGCCCACCTATCATCACGACATGGCCGGCCCGGTGAAGAACTGGCTGTTCGTCGCCCGGGAAGGCGACCTCAAAGGCAAGCTTGCCGGCGCCTTCGGCTCATACACCCACAGCGGCGACGCTCCGAAGATGGTGCTTGACACCATGCAGTACGTCTACAAGATGCGGCCCTTCTACCTGGGTTCGTTCCGGCTCCTCGAGGCCAAGGTGGAGACCCAGGAGGGCATGCGCGGCTGCCACGACTACGGCCGCACGTTCGGCGAGAAGCTCATGGAGCCGTGGACGGAGGCGGAGCAGGCGGCGGCGGACACCGAGTCCGCAGGCGAGGGCGTGCTCCCGGCGGAACCGGAGAACTGGGCGCTGACGTAGGGGGCGGCTGAAGCCGCGTCCGGCGCTTCGGCGGCGTGCGGTCGCCCGGTGGGGTGAGCCGCGCCGGGCGCGTCCGGCCGGCGGTCACTCCCGAGGCGGATCCCCGTCGCAGACCCCGAACGGGTTGAGGAAGATGCTGCCCGGCTCGCCGGGCAGCGGTTCGTACCAGTCCGGGCTGCTCTTGGGGAACAGCAGGCGGGCCAGCCACTCGATGGCGAAGTCGTTGCCCTTGACGTCCGGGTAGCGGGCGCGGACGCGGTCGACCAGTTCGGGGCCGGTGGTGGCCGTCTGGTAGACGGTCTCGTAGAAGTCGACGTACTCCCGCGTCCAATCTATGCACGATGTGTATTCGAACGTGGGGTCGGCGGCCGCTCGTTCGAGCAACTCCATGGTCTTCTCGCTGCCGTGGCCGGGGATCACCACCCGGGCGGGGAACTCCTTGAGCCGGTCGAGGGCCTGGCGCCATTTCTCCCGGCGCTCGACGTTGCTCTCGATGAACCAGACGTTCCAGTCGTCGAAGGCGATGTCGGTGGCGCAGAGGATCCTCTCGGACGGCACCCAGACGGCGGAATTGTTGACGCTGTCGCCCTCCCAATCGTCGGAGAAGAGCAGCTCCTGCCCCTCCAGCACGAGGCGCGGCTCGGCCATGGGGACCGGGATGGTGGTGCCCACCGGCGTGTCGGGGCCGAAGCGGTCGATGGACCAGGTGTCCAGCTTGTCGCTCGACGTGAACACGAGGTCGCGCACCACGCTCGGCAGGGCGACGATCTTGGCGGCCGGGAAGGCGTCCTTGAGGACGCAGAGACCGAAGTGATGGTCCGGATGGAAGTGCGACACGTAGATGTGCGTGAGGTTCTTCCGCATCAGGATGAGCTCCGCCGCCATCCTGTGGGCGTCGCTGCGCAGTTGGGTGGCGTCGATGAGGATCGCGTCCCGCTCGCCGTAGAACAGCGTGGACGTCGAGCGGAACCCCAGATGGCTGTGCAGGAACACGCGGAAGTTCACGAGGCCTCCCCCCGGAGCGTTACGGACAGTCAGCGACGATATCTCAGACTGCGGGGTGGCTCAAGCCTGGGGTGCCGGTGCCGGGGATCGGGCGAGCCGGCATCGTCCGGCCGGCGCGGCCGGCGCGTCACTCCGGGAAGCAGTCGGCCGCCAAGCGGCGCGCGTGATCCCGCACGTCGTCCGGCCAGGCCTCGGTGAGCGACACGTAGCGCTCGGCTTCGCCGGCGTAGAGTGCGCGGAGCGCCTCCTCGAACCCCGGTTCGTTGCCGGCCATGGTGTTCATGAACCGGTAGCAGGCCTCCTGAGCGCGCCGGACCTTGGCCCCGCCGGCCGTGGCCTTGCGTGCCTCCTCGACAAGCTTGCGCAGCGTCACCGAGGCGCCGCCGGGCTGCTCGGCGAGCCACTCCCAGTGGCGGGGGAGGAGCGTGACCTCGCGGGCCACCACTCCCAGGCGGGGCCGGCCGGGGGTCTTGGGGTCGTCCGGGCCGGGTGCGTCCAGGGCCGGCGAGTCCACCGAGCCGGCGCCGTCCACCGACGGGGCGGAGACTGAGTCCACAGGCGGCGCCAGGCGGGCAAGGACGTCCTGGACGGAGCCGCGGAAATCGATCTCCACCGGTTCGCTGGTGGTCGAATCGAGGATGAGCACGTTCGTGCGCGGGTCTTTCTCGATCTGTTCCTTGACCCGCACGATCACGTCGGCCAGCGGTCCGGAGGCTACGCAGACGGGGCCCTCGAAGGCGATGCAACGGACGTTCATGCCGATTCCTTTCTGAAGCGGCCCGATGTGGGATGGGCCGGCGGGCCTGATATTACCCGGATAAAATCATGGCGTCAATATCACCCGGGTAAAAAGATGCGCGACCGTCGGCCCTCTACCCTTCCGCCGCCGCTCGGCGCACCCCTTCGACCGCGGCCCGCATGCGCGCCAGACCCTCGGAGAGCAGAGCCCTGCGGCAGCCGAAGTTGAGCCGCACGAACCCGGGCATGCCGAACTCCTTGCCGTCCGACAGGCCCACGCCGGCCCTCTCGAAGTCTCCGGCCGGATCGTCCAGACCGGACTCCCTGGTGTCTATCCATGCGAGGTACGTGGCCTCGACGTGAGTCATGCTCAGCCCGGGGATCCCGGCGATCTCCCGCTCCACCAGGTCCCGGTTGCCGCGCAGGTAGGCGAGCAGCGCTTGGCGCCAGGGCTCCCCGTGCTCGTAGGCGGCCTGGGCGGCGACGTAGCCGAACAGGTTGACGTGGGGGACGATGCCTTCCATCGCGCGGTAGACGTCGCGGCGCAGACCCCGGTCGGAGATGACGGCGAACGAGCATCCCAGCCCCGGGACGTTGAAGGTCTTGCTGGGGGCCATCAGCGTGATGGTGCGGGCCGCCACCTCGTCATCCAGGCCGGCGAACGGGATGTGCGGCTTGTCTTCGTCCAACACCAGCCCGGCGTGCACCTCGTCCGAGGCGACGACGAGTCCGCGGCGCAGGACGAGTTCCGCCAGGGCCT
The DNA here is from genome assembly GCA_903873715.1 of uncultured Actinomycetes bacterium. Taxonomy (GTDB): domain Bacteria; phylum Actinomycetota; class Thermoleophilia; order RBG-16-64-13; family RBG-16-64-13; genus CAIQPS01. The sequence goes on along the minus strand of CAIQPS010000124.1, from coordinate 23,370 downwards.
CCAGTTCGGTGCGGCTCCACGCCCGCCCGACCGGGTTGTGCGGGGAACAGAGCTGCAGCAGCCGGCTGCGCGGCGTGAGGGCGTGCTCGAGGGCGTCGAGGTCCATCTCCCAGCGGCCGCCGGAGAACTCCAGCGGCACCCGCACCACGGTCTTCTGGTTGAACCCGGGCGCCGTCAGGAACGGCCCGTATACGGGCACGAACGTGAGGACCTCGTCGCCCGGGTCGCCTATCGCCCGGCAGACGATGTTGAGCCCCGATACCAGGCCGGGTAGCCATACGATCCACGGCACCGGTACGTCCCAATCGTGGTCGCGGGCGAGATGGGCCGCCACAGCCATCTCCAACTCGTCGGTGGCGTGGGAGTAGCCGAACACCTCGTGGTCCACCCGGCGGCGAAGCGCCTCGGTGATCGCGGGAGGGGAGGCGAAGTCCATGTCTGCCACCCACAGCGGGATGACGTCCCGGCCGCTGTAGCGGTCCCATTTGAAGCTGCCGGTGCCCCGCCGGTCGATGACCCGGTCGAAGTCGTATGGGGCGCCGTCGCGGCTGCCGCCGGCCCGTGCGCCCGGTGATGTGGGCATGGTGCTCATCGCACCATTGTAGTCGGTGGGGCCGGGCGCCGGAGGAGCGGCTCCCGGGCGCGCCTGCCCCTCAGACCGCAGCCCTCCCCGGCGCCGCCTCCACCCGTCTCGACAGCGTGGCCAGCCGCTTGAGCGCGTCCAACTTCTCGGTGCGCCCCACCTTGCTCTGAGCGACCGCCGCCCGCAGAAGCTCGATATTGTGATCGTAGGTGGGCCTGTCCACCGGGTATGGGAACCCGTCCTTGCCGCCATGGGCGTAGCTGAACAGGGCGGGGTCGCGGCGGCTGGCGGGCGTGTCGTGGACCAGTTCGGCGATGAGCGCGAGCGCTCGGACGGTCTTGGGACCCACACCGGGGAGACCGAGCAGGGTCTCGAAGTCCTCGGCCTGCCGCTCGTAGGTGGACTCGAAGGCCTTCAGCAGGTTCTCCGGGCGGATGTCGCTCAGTTCCACCTCGTGGCGGCGGGGCATGGCCAACGACTTGAGGCGCACCAGCTGGCCGGCGATCTTGTCCGGCGGTTCGTGGGACAACTCCGTGACCGTCACCTGCGCGGGCACGCTGGCCCGCGCCACCAGGTTGAGGACGCCGGTGCCCGGACCTTCAGAGGCGATGGCCTGGTGCGGTTCCACCACGAAGTCGGTGACCGAATCGCTCAGCCAGTGGTAGCGGCGGGCCATGCCGTTCGCGTCGTTCATGCCCTGCTGCACCACCGCCCAGCGGCCGTCCCGGGTGAAGAAGAAGCTGTGGTGGTAGATCTGATAGCCGTCCTGCAAGCCGGCGCTGTCCACCTTGGCCGCCATCTTGCTGGCTCGCACCAGCGGGCCGGGCGCCACGGCCAGCGCGCCGCCGCCCGCCGCCGCCTCGATCTCCCCCGGCGTCTTGCGCGACACTCCGCCCTTGCCGCCGGCCACCACCAGGCCGCACTCGTGCTCCAGCCCGCGCAGGCCGTCCTTGAGGGCGCCGCACACCGTGGTGGTGACGCCCGAACTGTGCCAGTCGAACCCCAGTACGCAGCCGAAGGCCTGGAACCACGCCGGGTCGGACAGCCGGACGAGCATCTCGCCCGGGCCGTACTCGCTCGCGACGACCAGGGTGATCTCCCGGGCGAGGAGCCGCATGCGCGAGAAGAGCCACGCGGGCGCTTTGCCGCCGTGGAGCGGGAGTGTGGCGGTGCCTGTCCTCATGCCCGGAGCATACGCCGACGGCCGGACAGGTAATGCTTTGGTCCACACCGACCAGCCGTCCGCTGGTGTCTTGCGAGCGGCGATGCTATGCAGTCACCTCAGTGTCCGAAGCAAGTCAGCGACCATCACCGCCCGGAGCGCGTGGGCAACATGGGGGCTACTCGATGTCTGCACGCACTGCAGTCCGCACCGCTACGACGGCCATCGTGATCGGGCTGCTCCTCTCGCTGCTCGTGTCCTTTCAGGCGCTCGCCTCGACCACTGTGACCCTCGCTCCTCAGCCGGTGTCGTCCCCGTTGCCCGCCGACTTCATCGCCTGGCAACTGCACCCCCTTGCCGCGGCACCGGCCGCCGTCTCGATGGGCCACGGCCTGGGAGTCATCCCCTTCTCGTGCGATCTTTCGGCAGGCTTTCGCGCCGCCGATCTCGCTGCCGGCACGCAAACGCCCCTCACGGCGCTCCCAGCCAGCTATGACCTTCGCGCCGTCGGAAAGGTGACACCGGTCAGGGACCAAGGGACTCTCGGAACGTGTTGGGCCTTTGCGACCCTCGGTTCGGTGGAGTCCTGTCTGCTGCCTGGCGAGACGCGGGACTTTTCCGAGGATCACATGGTCCTTTCCGGAGGGTGGAGCACCTCGACCGCCATGTACAGCCGCGGCGGCACCGAGGAGTTGGCTGCTGCCTATCTGCTCCGGTGGGGAGGCCCCGTCAACGAGAGCGATGATCCCTACGGGGACGGCTATACGAGATCGAGCCTTCTCGCGCGCAAGAATGTGATGCACTTCGAGTGGCTTCCTGGGCGCACATATTCCGGCTATATCACCAGGATCAAGGGCGCGGTGTCCCAGTACGGTGGCGTCTACGCCACCCTCCACATGGACACGAGTGCCGCCTACTACAACGCTACGACGCATGCCTACTACTGCAACAGTTCGGTCGCCATAAACCACGCCGTAGTCGTGGTGGGGTGGGACGACAACTACCCGGCAGCCAACTTCGCTACTACGCCGGCCGGGCCGGGCGCCCTGCTGTGTAAGAACAGTTGGGGCACCGATTGGGGCGACGGCGGCTACTTCTGGGTCTCCTACTACGACAAGGACTACGGTGCGGATCTCGCGGTCTTTGCTAACGCAGCGTCAGTCGGCACGTACTCCGACATCTATCAGTACGATCAGTGGGGTTTCACCAGCGACCTCGGCTATCCCTCGTCGGCCACCCCGAACGCGGCCTGGGAGGCCAACGTCTTCACCGCACGGACGTCGTGCCCGCTGAAAGCGGTCGGCTTCTACGCACTCGGCCCGAACACCTCGTACTCAGTGTATGTGGGCTCGTCTCTCGACTCGCTGGTTTCGTGCGCGTCCGGGGTGTTCACCACAATGGGTTTCAACACCGTCTTGCTGCCCTCGGCCATACCGCTCACGGCCGGTCAGACCTTCGTGGTGGCGGTCAAGATCTCCACCCCGGGCGTGACAGCCCCGGTCGCCATCGAGATGCCCCTTGCGGGCTACTACTCGGCCGGAGCCACCGCTTCCGCGGGGGAGAGCTATGTTGCCGCGGTCGGAGGCCCGTGGACGGACCTCACGACGGTGCGGGCCAAATCCAACGTGTGCATCAAGGCCTATGTCCAAGGTCCGGCGATCACATCGGTGGCGCCCAGCTATGCGTCCGCGGCGGGCGGCAATTCCGTCGTCATCAAAGGCATCGGTTTCTCGGGTGTCTCTGGGGCGGCCGGAGTGACGTTCGGCGGGGTGAACGCGGCCAGCTACACCGTGGACTCCTCCAAGCAGATAACGGCGATCGCGCCGGCTCATGCGGCAGGTACCGTGCAGGTGCAGGTGACCGGCACCTACGGCGCGAGCGCCGACACTCCCGCGGACGACTATGGGTACTTGGGCCTCCCGACGATCACCGGACTGTACCTGTCCGCCGGTCCCTTGGCGGGAGGCGTCGCTGTGGACATCAAGGGTACGCTGTTCTACGGCTTGAGCGGCTCCTCGGCGGTGACCTTTGACGGCGTCCCGGCACAAAGCTACACGGTCGAGTCGCCCACGCGGATAAGGGCGGTCCCCCCAGCGCACGCGGCCGGCGTCGTTCGGGTGAAGGTGACGAACGTGGTAGGCGCGAGTGCGGACACGGCGGCGGACGACTTCCGCTATGCAGCCGCTCCCACGATAACCTCGGTCTCGCCTGCAGTGGGCCCGTACGCCGGCGGGAACTCGGTCGTCATCACCGGCACCGATCTCTGGATAGCGGTCCCCAGTGCAGTCACGTTCGGAGGGGTCCCCATCCCGAGTATGACCCAGTACTCCGCCACCCGACTGGTCGTCGTCGCACCGGCGCACAGCGCGGGCACGGTACCGGTCAAAATCACGGCTGCCGGGGGGTCGGCGACCGGTTCGTACCGATACGTCCTTCCGCCCTCCATAACGGGACTGAGCGTCCACTCCTGTTCCACCGGCGGAGGTGCCTGGGTGGATGTCTCCGGTGCCGACTTCAGCAACGTCACCGCCGTCACCTTCGGCGGGGTGAGCGCGACGAGCTACTCCGTGAGCGGCACGAACCGCATCATCGCCGTGGCCCCCGCCCACGTGGCGGGGGCTGTGCAGGTGGCGGTCACCGCAGCCGGGGGGGCCAGTGCCGATGTCGCCGCCGATGACTTCACCTACACCGCCGCACTTGCCCTGACTCGCTTCCAGCAGAGCGACACCCGCCTCTGGCCGGTCGGGACTTGGTCCACGATCGTAGCAGGGAGCGCAAGTGGGGGGTCGTACAAACGCTCGAGTGCTGCCCTGTCCGCGATCACCATCCCGTTCAGGGGCCGGCAGATAGACCTCCTCGCGACTACCGACAGCACCATGGGGAAGGTGGCGGTGAGCCTAGACGGTGGCGCAGAGTTCGTCGTGGATGAATCGAGTCTCATCGCCGCCTACGCGAAGACGGTATGGTCCAGCGGCATCATCACGAGCGGCTACCACCGGCTCACGGTCTCGTATTGGTCGGGCAACCCCGCCGGCAAGTACGTCAACCTCGACGCGGTCGATATCGCCGGTGCCCCGGTGGCTCGTACGCTCTGCCAGGAGACCGCCGCGCCGGTCACCTACGCCGGTGACTGGGTCAGCATCGCAGGGGCTGGCCTCTCCGGGGGGACGTACAAGTACGCCAACGCGGCCGGCTCTTCGGCCACCTTCACGTTCACCGGCATGGGGGCCACCATAATCGCCCTCAAGGCGCCGAACCAGGGGATCATGAGGATCGGGCCGTTGCTGGGCAAATACTGGACGGTGGACCTGTACAGCCCCACCACTCTGCTGCAGCAACGAGTCTTCGACACCCCGTGGCTCCCGTGGGGGACGTACACGGTCAAAGTGGAATGGACGGGAATGAAGAACTCCCTTTCCAGCGCGGCCTCCATCAACCTGGACGCTGTCGAGGCGGCGGGGACCATCCCGTAGGCGGGGGCGAGCGGCAGCACTCGGTGACGCCGGCGCGACGTCGCCGCCGGCAGGCGGTAGCATAGGCACACCATGGCCGATCACCCCGACTACTCAGGACCGGACTGCGCCACCTGCCGCGCCGTCGCCTGTATGGCCGCGCCTGGCTCCAAGCCGATCCCCAAGGCGTGCCCCATGCCCGCGGAGCCCGACCTGCTGGACGAAGTGCGCGCCCGGTACCAGGAGGACGAGGGCTTGCGCCGCATGGCCGTGGAATCCGCGCGCACCGAGGCTGCAGGTTATGGCCGCTCGACGCGTGTCGAGGAGATCATGGATTTCGCCAGGCGCATGGGGTGGAGCCATCTCGGCATAGCCCACTGTGTGGGGCTCATGCAGGAGGCCAAGGCGGCCAGGGATATCTTCCGGGCCGGCGGGTTCGAGGTCTCGACGGCGTGCTGCAAGGTCGGCTCCATCGCGAAGGAGGACGTGGGCATCCTCGACTCCGAGAAGGTCGCCCCCGGTGAGTTCGAGCCTCTCTGTAGCCCGGTCGGCCAAGCGGCCCTCCTCGCTGAGGCCGGCACCGAGTTCAACGTGGTCATCGGCCTGTGCGTGGGCCACGACAGCATGTTCTTCGCCAACTCCAAGGCGCCGGTTACTGTGCTGGTCGCCAAGGACCGGGTGCTCGGCCACAACCCGGTCGCGGCGCTCCACACGGCGCACTCGTACTACCGGAGGCTCTCGGGGGGCTAGCGCCCGGTGAACCGGCTCCCGGCCTCTGCGCCGGCGGCCTCACCGCGTCACTCGCACGCCGGCAGCCTCACGCCGGCAGCCTCACGCCGGGTGTCTCACGCCGACAGCAGCACCACCCCGGCGAACACCAAGCTGATGCCTCCCGCCTGCATCCACCCGATGCGCTCCTTCAGGAAGATGCGTCCCAGGACGACCGTCACCACATAGTAGGCCGAGGACGCCATCGCGGCGATCTCGGGGTTCGGTCCGGTGGCGGCGGCGTAGAGCGTGTAGTAGCCGATCACGTCCAAACCGGCCTGGGCCCCGAGCACCGGCCACCAGCGGCCGGGCACCGACGGGCGGGCCCGCCCGCGCGACCAGCGGACCGCTACCACGGCGGCCAGCAACACGAACGCCACCACCCGGGGCAGCCATATGGTCTCGACGGTCCCGAGTTCGGGGGCCACTCGCTGGGTGGCGCTGATCATGACGGCCCAGGCCACCGACGAGATCGCCGCTCCCGCGACCGTCCGGCTCTTGACGGAGGTGAGGCGCGGCAAGGCTGCGACGGTCCGCGCCGCGGGCTTCGCCGCCGCGGCTGCCGTTTGTTGCACCGGGGCGGGCAGTGGCGCCGCGGGCGGTGCCGGGGTGGCCGCGGGCACCGGTTCGTCCGACTCGCCCACCGCCGGCTCGGCCCCGCTCCTGGCCACGATGACCACTCCTGCCAGGGTCACGGCCGTCCCGACCCATTGCATCACGGACGGTCTGCTCCCCAGGACGACGGCGAAGATAACCACCAGCGCGGGATAGCTCCCGGCGATAGGCGCAGCCACGCTCACCGGGCCCTGCCCGAACGACCAATAGAGGAAGAAGTAGCCGATGAGGCTGCATGCGCCCGCGGCCACCAGCAGCACCGTCCCGGCCACCGTCCACACCAACGCGACCCGGCCGATCACCAGCCACAGGCTCAGGAAGACCGTGCCCATGAAGAGCACCCCGAGCAGCGCGTCGACGAACCCGGCGGCCCGGCCGGTGAGACGGGCGAAGAAGTCGCTGACGCCCCACGAAACGGCCGATAGGGCGCCCCAGATGCCGGGAGTCATGGCGTGGTTATCGGATCGGGCCGATGGATGGTGCCGGGCCTGTCACTTGGCCGTCGCCGCGGCGATGGTGACGAGGCCGTCGAGGTGCGTGCTGTACTTGTCGAGGTCGAACCCGGCGTTCTGGATGGAGCGCAGGAGTTGCGGAGCTGTGAGGAACTTCGCCGCCGACTCGGTGAGGTACTCGTGCAACTCCCGGTCGCCGGCCAGGGCCGACCCGATCTGCGGGAGCACATAGCGGAAGTAGAGATGAGCGGGCGTGGCCCAGCTGACCTTCGGCGGGCGGGTGAACTCGAGCACCACGATGGTGCCTCCGGTCTTCACGAACGTCCGCATGCGGGCTAGCGCCGAGTCCACGTCGTCCACGTACCGGAGGGCCCAGCCCAGGAACACGGCGTCGAACTCGCCGAGACCGAGGTCGTCGCGGAGCAGGTCCCCGACGACGTAGTCCACACACGGCCGGTACTGACCTTCCGCGGCCAGGATCGGGCCGAGCCGCCTGCGGGCCTGATGGAGCATCTCCGGACTGAGATCGGCCAGCACCAACTGCGCACCCGGGCCGAGTTGGGGCACGGCTTCCGCGGCGAGCCCGCCGGGGCCCGAGAAGGCGTCGAGGACGCGGTCGTTGGGATGCAGGGACGCGGCCCACACCACCTCCTGCCTCCAGGTGCCCACCTGGCCGAGGCTGGTGGTCTGGTTGACCGAGTCGTAGTAGCGGGCGGCACGGTCGAAGAGGCCGCGCAGGTACGATGGGTCCTTGGGCGTGCGTGCCCCAGGCCGTCCCCCTTGTCTCCGGTCGTGCGCGCTCATGGATCCTCCCGTGCCGTCACTGCCGCCGAGAAGCATATACCGAGCGGGGCCGCGATGTCCCGTGCCGGCGCCCGCGTCCCGTGCCGGCGCCCGCAGCCCGCGCCGCTACGCCGCCTTGTCGATGATGTCGATCAGCACGTCTTCGACCATCTTTGCGACGGCCTCTATGTCCGCGTGCGGGAAGAAGTCCTTGATGAGGGAGGGTCGCATGGTGGTGATGAACACCTTGCCCTGTTCCGCGTAGACCATGATCGGGCAGGGCAGCATCAACCCGATCTTGACATCGGCCGCCAGCACCGCGCTGGCGTACTTGGCGTTGCACATCTCGATGATGCTCACCCGCTCGCGGTCGAAGCCCTTCTCGGCCAGCGTCGCCGCCACGTCGTGAGTGAAGAGTACGCGGAAGCCCGCGTCCGAGACGCCCCGCTCGACCGCCTCGACGGCGGCGTCGAAGTCTTTGCCGGTCGCCACTGTGTAGTCGAGGTCCATCGCCCCTCCTTCAGCCTATCTCGCGCTCTTTGACGCACTCGGTCTTGACGAGGCGCACCATCTCCTGGAGGGCGCCGAACACGTTCTCCCTGATGTCGCCGCCCACGAGCACCCGCATGATGTCGTCGCCGACAGCGAGGCTGCCCTCGTTGATCCATATCTTGACGGCATAGATCCCCGGGCGCTGTTTGATCTCCTCGAGGATGGACTCGAGTCTCGCCTTGTCGTAGGTGAGGTCCATCCCGGTGACCGGCTCGCCGCCGCGGGTGGTGCCCCGGACGACGCCGTTGTGCATGAGGTACATCCCTATCCGGGCGGCATCGGGGCTGGACTTGAGCTCTTCCAGCCAGGTCTCGTACTGCGGTATGTCCTTGCTCATAAGCCCTCCTCGTCCTCATGCGGGCCGCGACCGGCGGCGCGCTCGCGTAGAGGATAGCAGGGGGCCACGACCCGCCCGCTTCCGCCTCGGCCCTTCCATGAGGCATCATTTCCCGGGACTGCTTCAACTGACACCTCGGGAAAGGAGGGGACGGCCTTGACGGATTTCCCGGCAGCGCTTCCCGATATCCCTCTCGTCGAGTGGGCTTCCGCCATCAACACGCGCCGCTCCGTGCGGAGCTACAAAGGGCAGCGGGTCGACCCTGCAGCCCTGGCCGCCCTGCACGGTTTCTGCACCGCGCTGCCGGCCCGCTCGATCGCCAGGGTGGCGGTGCTCGACGACGCTCCCCCGGATCTGTTCACCGGACTCGTGGTCGGCGGCTACGGCCGGGTGACCGGTGCGGGCTCGGCGTTCCTGGTCATCGGCAGATCGGACGCGGATCTGGTCCAGGAGACCATGGGGTATCTCGGTGAGGCCGCGCTTCTAGAGGCCACGGCGATGGGATTGGGCACCTGCTGGGTGGCCGGGTCGTTCGACCGGACGGTGGCCTCCCGGCTGGTCGACCTGGGGCCGGAGGAGCAGGTCTTCGCCATCTCGCCTCTCGGCTACGCTGAAGAGAAGCCGCGGCGAAGCGAGGCCCTCCTGAAGGCGATGGTCCGCGCCAAGCACCGGCGGCCGGTGCTCGAGATAGCGCCGGGCTTCGACGAAGAGCACTGGCCCGCATGGGCGGCCGAAGGGGTGCGGCTGGCCCGCATCGCTCCGTCGGCCGTGAACCGTCAGCCCTGGCGGTTCGAGTTGGACCAGGGCGCAGTCAAGGTCACGGTGGTCAAGCGCGGTGCCGAGGGGTCGGTGTCGCGGCTGCTCGATGTCGGCATAGCGATGCTGCACTTCGAGGTGGGTGCGCGTCTAATGGGCGCCTCAGGCGTATGGCAGGTACTCGGGTCGCCGGACGTCGCACTGTTCCGGCCCATCCCACGCTGAGGCCACATGGGGCCTGAGACCGCGGCTTCGTGACGCGCCGGGGCTAGCTCCTGCAGATGGGGGGCCAGATCTCCTCGTCGTCGTCCGGACTGCCGCATGGTCCCGGTGCGGCCGGCGGGGCGCCGCCCCCGGCCGCGGTGCGCGGGGCCGCTTCGGCTGTCGTAGCGGGCTCGCCGCCGCCTCCGGCCGGCGCCTCTGGGGCCGCCTCGGCCGCTGCTTCGGCCGCCGCTGCGCTCACCTGCCGCATCGAGGCGCGCTGCGCGTATGCCCGGGTCACCTCGGCGCCGAAGATGATGATGTAGGCCACGTAGTAGATCCAGATCATCAGAACCGCCAGGGAGCCCGCCGCCCCGAAGGCCGATCCGGGGCTCGTGCGTCCCAGGTACTGCGCGATGAGGTAGTTGCCCACCGTGAAGAGGACCCCCGTGATGGTGGCTCCCACCACGATGTAGAGGAAGCGCACCCGGATGTTCGGCAGCCAACGGAAGATCACCATGATGAAGAAGATGGTGACCACCAGGGAGAAGACGATGCCGAACACCTGGAGCAGCCACCCCGGCACCGGCAGGTGCTGGGAGAAGTAGGTGGTCATGGTGGTGACGGCCGTGTTCGCGAGCATGGTGAGCACGAACATGAAGCCCACGCCTATCACCGTGGCGATGTCTATCAGCTTGCCCACGAAGTAGCCGAGCACCCGTCCCCCGGCATGTCCGGGAACGCCCCAGACGTCGTTGAGCGCGCCCCGCACCGACCCGACGATGCGCGTGGACGCCCATACCAGGAGGATGATGGCGAGGACGGTCGCCAAGGTCAGGCCGGTGCTGCTGTAGATCGCCGCGATCATCGACTGGATGAATCCGGCCGTCTCCGCCCCGAAGGTGCTCTCCAGCCGCTCGGCTATGAGGCCCTGGGTGGCGCTCTTGCCGAAGATCATCGAGGCGAGGCTGGTCATGATGACGACCATCGGCGCCAGGCTGAACGCTCCGAAATATGCGATCGACGCGGCCATCCGGCCGATGTTGTGGGCCCAGGCCCCGACCAGCGCCTCCTTGAGCACGCTTCCCGGAGGGGCGAGCGCTCGCCCGACGGGGCCCAGGACCTTCCGTAGAAGAGTCCTCGTGCGCCTCGGGCGGCCGGTCGATCGGCGGCCGGTCACTCGGCGGCCGGGGTGGCGGCCGGGGTGTCCGTCTTCCTCCCGCGCCGCTTCCGCTTGGCGATCTGGCGGACCGGGGTCGTCATGATCTCGGAGATGGCCCGCGTACTATCGAACGAATCGAAGAAGAGCAGCTTGACTATGAGGGTGAGCGGCACCGACATCAGCGCGCCCAGGCCGCCCAGCAGCCAGCTCCAGAAGAACAGTGACAGGAAGATCGTCAGGCTGTTCAGGCCGATGCTCCGGGACATGATCCGTGGCGCGACCACGTTGTCGACCATGGAGTTGGCCACGATGACCACCACCACGACGATCAATGCCCGGACGAACCCGAACTCCAGCAGGCACACGGCGAAGGGAGGTATCACCGATAGGATGAACCCGATGTTGGGAACGAAGCTGAGCAGGAAGAAGAGGACCGCCCAGACCAGCGCGAAGTCCACGCCGAAGGCCCAGTAGATGAGGCCGCAGACCGCGGCCATGATGGCGCTCAGCCAGCCCTTGGTGAACAGGAAGGTCTTGGTGACGTCGGCAAAGTTCACGAACGAGTGCACGAACTTGCGGTCCAGGTGCATGTCCTGGATCTTCGCCGGTATGGCGTAGGCCTCCGCCAGCATGAACATGAATATGAGCACCAGCCAGAAGAAGTTGCCGAACACGCCCGCCATGCTGGAGAGGAGCGCCTTGGCCGCCGACAGGATGCTGGCGGGGCTCAATGTCTTGCCGGTCAGCGACCCGACGTCGATGCCCCGGTCGGCCAACCACTGCTGCACGGATGCCGTGGTCTTGCCCAGGTTCTGCTCGTACACGGGGAGCTTGTCGTCCAGCTGGTTGACCGCGGAGAAGATCACCAGCGCGAACATGACGAAGAGGATGACGGTCACGAGCATGACGACCACGATGCAGAGCCAGGGCGGGAGCCCGCGGCGTTTGAGCCAGTAGAGGACGGGGCTCACTCCCATGGTGAGGAACAGGGCGAAGAAGATGGGGTCCAGCACGCTCGATGCGTACTTCATGCCGTACAGCACGATGACGGCCAGGGCGAGAGGCAGGAGAAGCCGGGTGGGGCCGGTGAACATCCGGTGCTTGGCGGCCTCGCCCTCGCGGTCGGACGGCACGGGCTGCGTCACATCGTCTTGGCTCATGTCGTCATGCCTCCCCACCGCTATCGCAGGAACGTACCCGCCTCGTATTGGTGCTTTTCTAGTGTAGGAGATGCGCGGTGCAGGCGGAAGTGGGCCTTTGTGCCGCTATCTGATAGGCTTTTTTCAGTCCTACCGGCGGGCAGGCCGCGGATTGTGGCTTTCACGCATGTGAAAGGAGCGCAGCAGTGGCTCGACAAGATGCAGGCCGCAGCGCAGGTGTCGGCGATACGCCGGTGAATGGGGAGGCCGAGGCTCAGGCCCGGCCGCTCACCGTTCACGAGAGGGCCGTGCTCGACGCCTTGGTCACGGCCAAGGGCGCCCGGACGGCCGCCCAACTCATGGCAAGTTGCGGGTTGGCCCGCGAAGACGTGATGTACGCGCTCGAGTGCCTTAGGACCAAGGGTCTGGCCACGAAGTTCAACACGCTGGTGGAGAGCTACGCGGCCCGTTTCCCGGGCGTCGAGGTCTGAGAGCGCGCGATCGATCGACACGGTCATAGGTGGAAGGAGACGAGATGAGCTTCTGGAAAGCGGTGCTGGCAGCGTTCGTCGGTGGGGTCCTGGCGGGGTTCTTCCTGCTTGCCTACCGGGTGTCGCAGGAGACCCAGAAGAGCCTGCCCGAATCCTTCGGCGATGTCCCCGGAGAGGCCAAGCGCGTCTACGACGAAGTCGTGCACAAGGCGAGCGACGCGGTCAAACGCGTGCGCGAACACGGTGCGGACGACGCCGACGAGCCCGACTGGGGCGAGACCGGTTACGTCGCCGGGGGCACGGCCCAGTAGGAGAGTCGCCGGCCGGGCCGCGCGCCCGGTGGACCGACTCCGCAGCCTGAATGACAGACATGTTTGGCGCGTTCCTCTACTGGTTCTCCACGCACGCCCTCGGGCCGGTGGTGAAGGCGGTCTGGTTGAAGCGCGCCGGCGGCGTCGCGCACATCCCCGAGACCGGGCCGGTGGTGTTGGCGGCCAACCACGTGAGCTTCCTGGACTTCGCCCTGCTGGTCATCGTCTGCCCGCGCCGGGTGTACTTCCTGGTGGAGGACTTCTTCTACCACATGCCCGTCTTCGCCTTCCTGCTGAGGGCCTCGGGGCAGGTGCGGGTATCGAAGGACCGGCCGCTGGCCGTGGTGGACCAGGCCGCAGCGATCCTGGCACGGGGCGACGTGCTCTGCGTGTTCCCCGAGGGCACGCGCTCGTGGACGGGCGACCTCCAGAAGGCCTTCACCGGTCTCGGCAAGATCGCTCTGGACGGCAAGGCGGACATCATACCGGTGGCGATCCTCGGGGCTTTCGAGGCCTATCCGCGCCAGCGGAAGATCCCCCGCTTCAAGAAGATGTGTGAGGTCGATCTCCTCGAACCGGTCAGGTATGCGGACGTCTCCCGGAACTCCCCGCGCGATATCGTCCACGAGATGGTGATGCCGCGCATCGCGCAGCGGATGGGGAAAGAGTATCCGTACCGGCGCAGCGCCAAGCCCTGCCTCGCCGGGGAGGACTAGGACGCGCCGCTATCTGCCGCTGGTGGCCCTGGCCGTGCTCCCCTTCATCTGGGGCTACACCTGGGTCCCGCTCAAGATAGGGGTCGCGTATTGTCCGCCGTTCACGTTCGCGGCCCTGCGGGCGCTCCCCGGAGGGCTGATACTGCTCGGGATAGCTGCCGCCTTGGGGCGGCCGGTGCGGCTGAAGGCCGCGCTCCACGTCATCTCCGTGGGGGTGTTGCAGACCGGGGGCTTCATGGGGCTCACCATCGCGGCTCTGGTGACGGGCGGTGCCGGACGCATCTCCATCCTGGCCAACACCTGGCAGTTCTGGATGTTGCTCATGGCCTGGCCCCTCCTCGGCGAGCGGTTGCGGGGCTCCCAGTGGTCGTCGGTGTTGCTGGCGCTGGCCGGCCTGGTGCTGATAGTGGAGCCCTGGAAGCTGCACGGCGTGCTCAGCGCGATGCTCGCGCTTGCCGGTGCGGTCTGCTGGGCGGCGGGGTCGATGATCGTGAAGCTGCTGAGACGCCGCCACGAGGTCGACACCCTCTCGATGACGGCTTGGTCCAGCCTGTTCGGGTCGATCCCGCTGATACTGGTGGGTGCTCTGGTCGAACGGAAGTCACCCGTCTGGTCGGTCCATTTCGCCTGGACGCTGGCCTACGCCTTGTTGATAGGGACCTGTTTCGCGGTGTTCCTCTGGTTCTACGTGCTGAGCCACCTGCCGGCCAGCATCGCCGGCCTGGGCACCATGGCCACGCCGGTGTTCGGCATCCTCTACTCGTGGGCCCAGCTCGGCGAGCAGCCGACGGTGCTCGAGGGCATCGGGATGGTCGCCATCCTGGCCGGGTCCGCCATCCTCTTCGCGTGGGGGTTGAAGGAGGCGCCGCCGCGCAGCGGGGCGCCGGCCAGGACCTGAGGCGCGGCTTCGCCGCGCGGGCCGAGGGGCGCGATGTGCCGCGCCGACTGCGCAGCTCGCACGGGCGGTCGCGCGCGGGCCGCTACGGCACCGCGATGATGTCCTTCGTCCTGTCCGGCGAGCCGGCGGCGCCGAAGGCGAAGACGGTGTCTCTCACGAAAGCGGCCCCAGTTCCAGTTCCGCCTCCCGCATGGCTTCCGCCCGCACCCGCTCCTCGCGCTGCATGAACTTCTCGCGGCCCTCGGAGTACGCCGGCAGGTCCCAGACCATCTTCTCGAGGTTGGTCACCATCATCGCCATCTTGTCCCACGGGATCGAGATCAGTACCAGTCCCGGAGGGAACGCCTGTTTGCCCTTCGATCCGAACCCCATCCCGGTGATGGTGTGGTTGATCTTGCCCTTGAGCCACGGGTACGCGTAGATGAAAGCGCAGCTCAGGACCGGGGTCTTGACGCTCTCCCACAGTTCGCCGGTGGAGTAGCTGCTCGCGCGCATGACCACCTCCGCCTGCGAAGCGTCGGCCATGACGATGAGCAGGTCGGGCTCGAAGGTGAGGGCGTCCAGGCGGGAGAACACCACATAGTTGACGGTGTCCTTCGCGAACTTGGGGATGTACTGGTAGATCCGCTCGTTGGCCCGGGGCTCGGCGAAGACGCCGAACCGCTCGCCCAACAGGCCGGCCTCGGCGATGACCGGAGCTTCCTCCATCCCCAGAACGACGCGCCCGTAGCAGTCTTCGTCGCTCTTGGTGAAGTAGAAGGGGGTGTCCCGCCGCTGAGCTATCCCGATCATCTCGCAGAAGGCCGCCGGACGATCGATCCGCTCGATCCCCTCAGGCTTGCTGAACACGAACTTCACCGCCACCGGCGCGTGTTCGAACGCGAACTTCTGGAAGATGGACAGGTCGGTCTCCAGTGCCTTCATCATGCCTCCAGTGAGGGCCGCTTCGCAGTCAAGAGCCATCCTACCGCGCGGTCCCCGCTGTAGACAGGCGCCCCTGCGCTTCGCTATGCTCCAGGCACCGATGGTCGCGAAACGAGACACCTCCGCTGCGTGGACCCGCACAGGGTTCGTGGACCGCTATGGTCCCTGGGCCTTGGTGGCCGGCGCGTCGGAGGGATTGGGCGCCGCCTATGCCCGGGCGCTCGCGGCCCGGGGGCTGGACCTGGTGTTGGTGGCCCGCCGGCGGGAGGCGCTCGAGGAGTGTGGCGCGGCGCTCGAGCGCGACCACGGTGTCCGGGTCCGCTGCCTGGACGGCGACCTCGGCGACCGCCGTTTCCTCGAAGAGCTTCTCGAGACCTGCGCCTCTCTGGACGTCGGGCTCCTGGTCTACAACGCAGCCCACGCACCCGTGGGCCCGTTCACATCGGCGCGGCTGGACGATCTGCTCCGCGTCGCCGCCGTCAACGTCAGGGGGCCGGTGAGCCTGGTTCACGGCCTCCTGCCCGGCCTGGTCGCCCGCGGCCGGGGAGGCGTGATCCTCATGACCTCGCTGGCCGGCAATCAAGGGTCGCCCTACATCTCCACCTACGCCGCCAGCAAGGCGTTCATCCGCGTGTTCGCCGAAGGGCTGTGGTACGAACTGAAGGACGAGGGGGTCGACATCCTCGCCTGCCAGGCAGGCGCGGTCCGCACCCCCGGCTACTCCGGCGCCTCCGAGGGCAAGGATGCTCCCGGCACCCTCGACCCCGAGCAGGTGGTCGCTCAAGCCCTGGCCGCGCTGGGCCGCAAGCCCGTCGTCGTACCCGGGCGGCTGAACAAGGTGGCCGCCGCGCTCATGATCCGCCTGCTGCCCCGCCGCCGCGCAATAGCCATCATGGCCGGCAACACCGAGGTGCTCGCCGCCCCGCAGGCCGCCCCGGCGGCCGCATCGCCCACCGCATCACCCGCCGCCGACCGCCCACGACACAAGGATGCGCCATGAAAGACTTCGTTCCGGGCTTCTTCGCCCCCTGGATCATCTACGCGGTCATCCTCCTGCTGCACCTGCTCCTGCCCGCCGAGAAGGTCGAGGGCTACGTCACCGACCCGGCGACCGGCAAGCCCCTCCGCTACCGCCTCAACGGCCTGCTCGTCCTGGGTGTCGTCGTGCTGCTCTGGGTCCTGCTCAGTTGGACGGGCGTCATCGCCTGGGACTGGCTGTGGACGCACCGTTGGTCCGGGCTCATCGGGTCGTTCGTGCTGGGCGTGCTCTTCAGCGTCGGCATGGTGATCCCCGCGCCCAAGACCGGCCGCTCGTTGCTCGCCGACTTCTACTTCGGCCGTTGGGAGAACCCGCAGTGGTTCGGCGGCCGGGTGGACGTCAAGATGTACCTGTACCTCATCGGCGCCGTGCTGCTGGCGTTGAACGTGCTCTCCTTCACCGCCCACCACGTGCTGACGTTCGCCTCGCGGTCGTCGCCCGGCGTCGGCCTCTACTGCGCCCTGTTCATGTGGTTCATCGTCGACTACCTGACCTTCGAGCGCGTCCATCTCTACACCTACGACATCTTCGCGGAGCGGCTCGGGTTCAAGCTCGGCTGGGGATGCTTCACCTTCTACCCCTACTTCTACGCGATCGGGCTGTGGGCGACCGCCGACAAGCCGGATCCCGGCATACCGGTCTGGGGGATAGTGGTCCCCGCCGTGGTGTTCTTTGCCGGCTGGGCGCTGTCCCGCGGGGCCAACATGCAGAAGTACGTGTTCAAGCGCCACCCGGACAAGGCGTACCTGGGCTTCATCAAGCCCCTCGTGATAACCGATGGCGAGAGGTCGGTGCTGGCCAACGGCTGGTGGGGCGTCTCCCGGCACGTGAACTACCTGGGCGAGATACTGATGGCGCTGGCGCTCGCCCTGGCGCCATGGTACCTGGGCGTCTGGGAGGTCTGGCTCTACCCGGCGTTCTACGTCTTCCTGCTGTTCCCGCGCCAGTGGGCCGACGACCGCCGCTGCGCGGCCAAGTACGGGCCGCTGTGGGCCGAATACAGGCGGCGAGTGCCGAGCCGCATCATCCCCAAGGTGTACTAGCGCGTCCGGACATACCCCATCTCACCACGCTGACGAGTACGTCTGCTCACGTTCGCTGGGGCATGCCCGGGCGCGTCACCCCGCATGGGGGCCTACCTGTCAGGACAGATGCTCCACCAGGATCTTGACCCCGATGCCGATGAGGACCAGGCCGCCTGCCCGCTCGGCCCACACGCCGAAGCGGTGGCCCAGGCGGCACCCGAACAGCGCGCCGATGGCGCTGAGTATCGCGGCCACGATGCCGATCACCACGGCCGGATACCAGATGGACGTCTTGAGGAAGGCCAGGCTCAGCCCGACTGCCAGCGCGTCGATGCTCGTGGCCACGGCCAGCACCAGCAGGTTCCAGCCGCGCGTGGGGTCCTTCGCGGGAGCCCCGGAATCGTCGCGGAACGACTCCCAGATCATCCGGGTCCCGATGACGAAGAGCAGCCCGAACGCCACCCAATGGTCGACAGCCAGGATCCACGAGGAGAAGGTGGACCCGACCAGCCAGCCGATCACCGGCATCATGAACTGGAACAGCCCGAACGCGATGGCCACCCGCAGCACGTGCCCGTAGCGGACCACAGCGATCTGCACCCCGCACGCCGTCGACACGGCAAAGGCGTCCATGGCGAGGCTGACCGCGATCAGCAGAAGATAGGGAAGACTCACCGCCTACCGCCCCGGGCCGGCAGATAGCGCTCGTCCCCAATTCGACAGAACCCAAGCGAGCCCGTGCGAACGTGAGCGGGCGTACCCGTCCGCGTGGTGAGCGGGGGCTGGCTTGGGTTCCCGCGTGGTGAGCGGGGGCTCGCTTGGGTTCCCACTAGTTCTCTGACTCCGTCTGTACCAGCCCCTCCGCGTTATACCGCCGCCTCAGTCCCGGCTTGTCGATCTTGCCGGTGGCGTTGCGCGGCACCTGGTCGAAGATGACCCGCCGCGGGCGCTTGTACCGTGGCAACTCGGCGCAGAACTGCAGGATGTCCTCTTCGGTGGCGTGCTGGCCCCGCTTGACCTGCACGATGGCGGCCGCGATCTCGCCCAGGCGCTCGTCCGGCAGGCCGATGACGGCCACGTCCTTTACGGCCGGATGGCGATGGAGGAAGTCCTCCACCTGCACCGGGTAGATGTTCTCGCCGCCGGTGATGATGACGTCCTTCTTGCGGTCCACCAGGTGGATGAACCCGTCCTCGTCGGTGCGGGCCATGTCGCCGGTGAGCAGCCAGCCGTCGCGGATGGTCGCCGCGGTGGCCGCGGGGTCGTTGTAGTAACACTTCATGACGCCGGGGCCCTTCACCGCCAACTCGCCGATGTCGCCGGGCTGCACCGGAGCGCCGGCCTCGTCGACGATCTTGGTCTCCCACTGGTAGCCGGCGATGCCGATGGCACCGACCTTGTGGACGTTCTCCACACCGAGGTGCACGCAGCCCGGCCCCACCGACTCGGTGAGACCGTAGTCCGTGTCGTACTGATGATGGGGGAAGTGCTCCAGCCAACGATGGATGAGGCTCGGCGGTACCGGCTGGGCACCGACGTGCATGAGGCGCCACTGGCTCAGGTCGTAGTCGTCGAGCTTGACGTCGCCGCGGTCGATGGCAACCAGCAGGTCCTGCACCCACGGCACGAGCAGCCACACGACGGTGGCCTTCTCGTCGGAGATGGTCCTGAGGATCCATTCCGGCCTGGTGCCCCGCAGCAGCACGCCCTTGCTCCCCGACAGCAGGCTGCCGAACCAGTGCATCTTGCCCCCGGTGTGGTAGAGCGGGGCGATGCACACGAAGCAGTCGTCGCGGGTCTGGCCGTGATGGTTCTGCTCCACCTCGGCGGCCGACAGGATGCTGCGATGGTCGTGCAGGATGGCCTTGGGGAAGCCGGTGGTGCCGGACGAGAAATAGATGGCGGCGTCGTCTTCCGGCGTCAGCGCCACGGCCGGCGGTTCGGCGGAGCAGTCGACGGTGGCGTCGTAGTAGCTCTCGGC
The DNA here is from genome assembly GCA_903873715.1 of uncultured Actinomycetes bacterium. Lineage (GTDB taxonomy): Bacteria > Actinomycetota > Thermoleophilia > RBG-16-64-13 > RBG-16-64-13 > CAIQPS01. The sequence goes on along the minus strand of CAIQPS010000124.1, from coordinate 4,023 downwards.
GAAGGTCAGCCGGTCGGCGCCCACGAAGAAGCGCGGCGTCAATCCGGGCATCTTGGGCACGACCGCCTCCACGCGGCCCACGAACTCCGGCCCGAAGACCAGCGCCCGCGACTCGGACAGCTTGAGGCAGTACTCGATCTCCTCGGCCGTGTAGCGGTAGTTCATGGGCACGGCGATAGCGCCGGCCTTGAGGATGCCGAAGTAGATGGGCAGCCACTCCAGGCAGTTCATCAGGAGGATGGCCACCTTGTCGCCCTTGCCGATGCCGCGGCTCAGCAGCAGGTTGGCGAAGCGGTTGGCGTGGTCGTCGAAGATCCGCCAGGTCATCTCCCGCCGGGAATACTCGCCGGCGTTGGTCTCCTGGAGTTCGTAGTCGCGCCAGGTGACGGCGGGCTTGTCCTTCATCTCGGGGTTGACGCAGACGAGGCATACCTCGTCCCCGTAGTCCGCGGCGTTCCGCGCGAGTACGTCGGTGATGACCATGGAGCCGATCCTTCTGCTGGTGTGCGGTCAGGGCATTATACTGGCGGCATGGACCGGTCCGCTTCAACATCCGAACTGGGCAAGACCCCCGCGCTCTTCCGCGAGGAGCAGCACTTCAACCAGTGGTGGCTCTGGGTGCTGGTGATCGCGCCTGCCGGGTTGTCCTGGTGGCCGTTCGTCGAGCAGGTCATCGGCGGGCACCCCGTCGGACAGAATCCCGGGCCGGATTGGCTGATATGGATCATCTGGATCCTCATCGGCCTCGGGCTGCCCATCCTGTTCGGCTACGCCGCCCTCATCGTGGAGGTGTCCGGCGAAGGCATCCGCATCAATTACCGCCCGTTCGTGCGCCGCACCATCGTACTGAGCGAGATCGCCACGGTCGAAGCCCGAAAGTACAACGCCGTGAAGGAATACGGCGGCTGGGGCATCAAGGGCTGGTCGAAGGCCAAGATGGCCTACAACGTCAGCGGTTCCCACGGAGCGGAAGTGACGCTCCGCGATGGCCGTAGCGTGATGATCGGCTCCCGCCGCGCCGACGAACTGGCTGCCGCCGTCAAGAGCCTGCTGCCGCGGTGAGCGTGGTGCTCGCCATCGTGCCGGCGCACAACGAGGCCGGCCGGGTGGGCGAGGTGGTGCGGGCCGTCATCGGGCAGGGTCTCCCGGTGCTCGTGGTGGACGACGGGTCGGCCGACGATTCCGGGGCCGAGGCCGATGCCGCCGGCGCGCGGGTCCTCCGCCTCGAGCCCAACAGGGGTAAGGGCGGGGCCCTCAAGGCCGGGTTCAAGGACGCCCTGGCCACCGGCAGCCCCGGCGCGCCTCCGGACGGCTGGTCCGCCTTCCTCACCCTCGACGGCGACGGCCAGCACGACCCGGCCGAGATCCCGCGCCTGCTCGAAGCCTGGCGCACGAGCGGCGCCGACCTCGTCGTCGGCATGCGCGACTACCGGGACATGCCGCCCATCCGCTGGTTCACCAACTCGGTGAGCCGCCTGCTGTTCTCCCGGGCGCTCGGCCGCCGCATCCCCGACAACCAGTCCGGCTACCGGGTGCACAGCCGAAGGTTGGCGGAGGCCGCTCTGGCCAGCGAGGAGCAGGGGTTCGCCTTCGAGGTGGAGGAGATCGCCATCTGCGTGGGGCGGGGGTACGGACTGGCCTGGGTCCCCATCAAGACCATCTATGGCACGGAGAAGAGCGACATCAAGCCCTGGGCGCACTTCTCCAGCTTCATCCGGGTCACGCGGCGGGCGAGCAGGTTGATGCACGCCGAACGGCGCCGGGCCTAGACCGCGCGGCGGCACGGCGGCACCGAGTCGCGGTGGCGCCCGACACTCGCTCGGGGTCCCGTGTAAGGCCGTCATAAAGCCGATTGGACAAAAGGCATAACCTATTGCGGTACTCGTACTCCTGTACTAGGCTGACAAGAGTGGATGAGTGTCTCCGATGGGCAAGGAGTGAGGGGAATGAAGACGAAGCGGACCTTCGCGGTCGGTCTCGTCGCGCTTCTGTTGCTGGTGATGGCCGGGGCGCTGCCCGCGGTCCTCAGTGGCTGCAGTAAGGGCGAGAGCGCCGGTGGCGACGAACTATCGGTGGCTGCGGGCAAGACCTATGTGGTGGAGAAGACCACTGAGGTCGCATCGCTCAAGGTCGCCGACGGCGCCACCATCAAAGCACCCGACGGCAAGAGTCTGACGCTCACCGTCGACGGCGTGGAGACCGGGCAGGCGCTCGTGACCACCGCCGGCACCGACACGCACATCCTCCCCGGGACCTATGCCGGCAAGGTGGTGCTCACCGTCACCGACGAGAACAAGGTGGCCAAGACCACCGACGTCGTCTTCCCCTTCCGCCAGGCCCTGTTCTTCGACGCGACCGGCTTGGTCGCCGGCAAATCCGTTGTGGCCGCCGCGGGCGGCACGGCACCGGCCGGCACGACCATCAAGGACCTGGCCATCACCTCCACCGGCGAATGCTTCAACGGCATCTACGTGGCCGGCGGCAGCTACACCTTCACCGCGCCCAAGATCTCGCTCACGGGGAACGGCCGCAGCGACTTCACCGGCTACGGCGCCGGGATAACCTCGGCGGGCACCGACACCAAGGTGGTCGTGGATGGAGCGACCATCACCAACAAGGGCGTGGTCCGCACTGCCGTAGTGGCGACGGCGGGCAGCAACATGATCGTCAAGAACTCGACCATCTCGACGAGCAACGGCACCATCCCGGCCGACTACCAGCCCACCACCGAGACCACCCAGATGCGCACGGTCCCGTGGATGCTCGGGCTCTCCGGCAACGTGCGGGCCACCAACCTGCTGGGCGACAACACCAAGGCCAGCTACATCAACTCCCAGGTGAGCTCCGAGGGCTGGGGCGTCCTTTCCGTGGACGAGGGCAACAACGGCCAGTTGACCGCGGTCGACAGCACCCTGTCCATCACCGGCGAGGACGGCTACGGCTCGTACGCCATCGGCAACGCCACCGAGAAGTTCCTGGGCACCACCATCAACGTGGCCACCTACGCGGCCATCAACCGCGGCGGCGCCATCTACTACGGCGACAGCGACGCGGCCACCATCGCCAAGCTCAACACCGACCTGGGCTGGGGCTTGAGCGACACCGAGTTGGCGGCGCTGAAAGCCAGAGCACCACCATCACCTCCAAGCGCTTCGGCGTGATGTGGCACGGCAGCGGCAGCGTGGACGTGAGCGGCGGGACGGTGGTCAACACCGCCGAGGCCACGTTCCTCGACAAGGGCCAGACCGTCACCGTCACCGTCGACGGCTCCAAGGGCGCCCAGCTGAACCCCGCCAACGGGATCCTCTTCCAGGTGATCGAGAACGACGACCCGGGCTCTACCACCGGCGTCTTCACCGTGCCGACCACCGTTCCCACGAAGAACGACAGCTTCGACGTCACCTCCAAGGACGGCGGCGCCACGGCGACCTTCGCCAACATCACTCTCAAGGGCGACTTCTTCAACGCCTTCCGCGGTGACACGAGCAGCACCGGTGCGGCTCCCGGCGGCGCCGGCGCGCCCCCGAGCGGCGGCACCCCGCCGAGCGGTGCGGCCGGCGGTACGCCCCCGTCCGGTGGCCCCGGCGGCACTCCGCCCAGCGGCGGCGCGCCGCCCTCAGGCGGCATGCCTGGTGGCGGCAGTGCGGGCGGTCTCAACATGGTGCTGACCTTCGACAAGGCGGACCTCACCGGCATGATCTCCGCCTCGACGGCCAAGTACGCCGACGGGATCACCACGATCGACGCCACCAACTACAAGCAGCTGGGCACCGTGACCAACACGGCGAGCGCCGCGGTGAACAATGGCGCGATCGTGGAGCTCAAGAACGGCTCCACCTGGACGCTCACCGGCACCTGCTACCTCACCAGCCTGACCATCTCGGCGGACTCGACCGTAACGGCCGCATCCGGCAAGACCGTGACCATGACGGTGGACGGCACCGCCACCCCGATCGAACCGGGCAAGACCTACACCGGGGCGGTCGTCCTCACCGTGCAGTAACGGCGGCGCCGCCGACGGCG
>CAIQPS010000123.1 GCA_903873715.1 uncultured Actinomycetes bacterium | reverse complement strand
CTACTCCTCCTTCGTAGACACGCGCGCGCTCGCCCGACCCACTCTCAGAGCACCGCCGACAAACCCTTGTTTCTCTCAATGGCATGTCAGCCACCGCCGGTTCTCGGTGCGGAGCACTCACGAGGGGGCGCATTGCTTCGCTCGCGCCACAGGCAGTCGCTCACGCCCCGGCTTCGCCGAGGGGTCGCACTCCCCGGCTTCGCCGGCCGGGTCTGCTCACGCCCCGGCTTCGCCGAGGGGCGCATTGCTTCGCTCGCGCCCGGGGTCGCTCACGCCCCGGCTTCGCCGGAGGGCGCCGCTTCGCTCGCCCCGCCTTCCGGTCATCGGCGGCACGGGGTCGCGGCGATATACTCCCCCCATGGCTGAACCCTCCGTCCTATACGATCGGTACAAGATCGTCCGCAAGCTCGGGAGCGGGGCGTTCGCCACGGTCTATCTCGCGGACGACCTGGTGATGGGGCGGCCGGTGGCGGTCAAGATCGTCAGCCGCACGGCCGATGCCGACGGGCGGTCGGTGCGGGAGGCCCAGGCGGCGGCCAAGCTAAGCCACCACAACATCCTCACCGTCTACGAGATCTACGAGGAGGCCGACCAGACCGTCCTCGTCACCGAGTACATCCAGGGACGGACGCTGCGGCAGTACTACCAGGACCGGGCGTTGAGCGACGCGGACATCTGCGAGATAGGCATCCAGATGTGCAAGGCCCTCGACCACGCGCACAAGCGTGGCGTGGTGCACCGAGACATCAAGCCCGAGAACATCATGCTCGCGACCGGGGATTGCATCGACGTGCGGCTCATGGATTTCGGCGTGGCGATGCTCGAGGACCGGGCCGGCATCACCGTCGACGGGGACCTGGTGGGGACGCTCGCCTACATGTCGCCGGAACAGGGCGAAGGCAAGCAGGTGGATTCGCGCAGTGACGTCTATTCATTGGCGCTGACTCTCTACGAGGGCTTCACGGGGCAGAGCCCTTTTAGGGGCAAGAAGCTGCAGGAGCTCCTGCACGACGTGTCCCGCCCGGAGATCCCACCGCTCGCCTTCGGCCGTTCCGACCTTCCGCCGTCACTCAGCGACGCGCTGGCCGGAGCCATGGCCCGGGACCGCTACGCCCGGCCGGACGCCCGGACCTTTGGGGCCAGGCTGGCCCAGATAGCCAGGATCATGCCGGCGTCCTCGCCCTACGAGACCATCGGGACGAAGGTGCGCCGGAGCATCTCCGGCCCGCGCGCCGACCGCGACAGGCTCACCTATCTGGGAGTGCATCTGGTGTCCGGTGCGCTCGCCCTCGCCGCTCTCATGTACGTCCTGCCCCGGGCGCCGTTCTACCCGCACGCCGGTCTGCTGGCCCTCGTGGCGGTGCCGAGCTTCCTGGCACTGCTCTGGCCGTTCGCCGGCGCCGTGCTGACGCTCGCGGTCCTCACTCCTCCGGTGTTCGCGTACGGGGCGGGATGGGGCGTGCTCTACGTGATCCCGGCCATCCTGGTGACCACGCTGCTGGCGCGGCGCCGGCGTGAATGGGCCGTTCTGCTGCCCGCGGCGGTGCCTCTGGCCATGGCGGGATGGTTCGGGTTGGCCCTGTTGCCGCTCACTGGGGTGTTCCTGCGGAGATGGGGCGCGCTGGCCGGGTTCTTCAGCGGCTTGGTGCTCACCGTCACGGCCGGGCTGTCCGGGCAGGCTCTGCTGCCGTATCTGTTCACGCCCTCTCCGGGTCCGGTCCTCCAGGAGGCTCACCGGGCGGCGTCGCCGTGGACGGTGCTCACCTCGATCGCCCGGTTCCTGGACTCCCGGCCCGAGATGAGCCTGCAGATACTGCTCTTCGCCTTCTTCTCGCTGCCCCTCTATCTCTGGCTCGGAAGCTCGCGGGAACGGCGGATGTGGGGGGTGTGCGTCTACCTCGTGCTGATGCTGCTGGCCTTCGTCCTGCTCCCGATCCTGGCGCTCGACGTGAGCGTCGACCTGGGGCGGTTCCTGGTGGCGTATGTGCCGTGCGCTATACTTACACTTCTGTCTGCCCTTTTCGCCCCGGCTCAGGGTGCGGGGTCCCTCTAGGAGGAATTCTTGATGAGGTTCATCCGAAAGGCCGGGGCGCCTGCTGAAAAAAGCCCCAACAAGAAGCTTCGCGTGGAACCGGCCGAACTGGCGCGCAAGCTCGCCAAGGAGATGGACGACCACATCGTCTCCCGGGGCGAACAGGACTGGGCGCGCAACCGGTACACCATATATCTGTGCCAGCAGGACTACACGAACCTGGCTCCCACCGCTCCGCAGCTGCTCGCCGACCTCAAGGCCAAGCTGGCCAAGCACGCGGCTGAAGAGGGGTACTCTCTGCAGGCCGACCTGGTGGTGGAGATGGTCCTCGACAGGGAACTGGAGCTCGGCTACTTCGGCATCCTCGCGTCCAAGGGCGGCTCCAGACCGGCTTCTCTGCCGGACGACATGGCCCCGATGACCGAACCCGCCGACCAGGGCATCCCGGGTTACGTCCCGGTGGCTCCTCCGGTCGCCGCTCCCGGCATGGCTCAGGGTGCCGCCGGCATCGGTGCGGCGGGCGCCGCTGCGGGTGCTGTCGCGGGCGCCGCGGGCGCGGCCGTCGCCGGCGCTGCTGCCGCGGGTGCGGCCCAGGCCGTCAGGACTCCGCCGCCGGCACCGCAGCCGGCTCCGGACGCCGCCTACACCCAGGTCATGCCCGCTGCCCAGGCCGACGAACTGGGCCTCGAAGGCCGGGTCATCGTGGTCACCTCGGGCGACCAGGTGATGCAGTTCCGCCAGAACCGCGTGGTGGTGGGCCGCAGCAAGGAAGCCGACCTGCGCGTCAACGACCCGAACGTCTCCCGCAAGCACGCGGCCATCTACTGGAACAACGGCCGGATCATGATCGACGATCTCGGCTCGACCAACGGCACCATGGTGAACGGCTACCCGGTCACCAGGACGATGCTGCGTCCCACCGACGTCGTGGCTATCGGTGACAGCCGGCTGACGGTAGAGGGCAAGTAGCGGCCGGACGCCGCTGAGGTCCGCATGCTGCAGGTAGTCCTCCTCGCGGGGAAGTTCGTCTTCCTCATCATCCTGTACGTGTTCCTCTACAGGGTCATCCGCTCGACCACGAGAGAGTTGCGCGCCGCGGCGCCCGGCCCGGCCCGGCCCGCGTACCCGCTCGCTTCGTATCCCGGCCCGGCTGCGGCTGCGCCCACGTTCTCGACGGCTGCGACCCTGGAGACGGCCCCGGTCGTTGGTTCCTGGAGCATCGTGGTGGAGAAGAGCCCGGTGTTGCGCCCCGGCGAGACCTTCACCTTCATCCCCGGCGTGCCCGCGTTGGCCGGCCGCTCGTCCGACATGGACATCCACCTGGACGACACCTTCGTATCGTCCAAGCACGTCCTGTTCGAGGTGAGCCCGTCCGGTCTCCTCGTCGAGGACCTGTTGAGCACCAATGGAACCCAAGTGAACGGTTCGGACATCTCTGAACCGACCATGCTCTCTCCCGGCGACCGTGTCGAAGTGGGTGACACTATCTTCAGAGTCGAGGTGCGGCAGTGAGGCTGGCTGCGGCTTTCGCGACCAACCGTGGGCTCGTCCGCCAGACGAACGAGGACTCTTTCCTCGTCCGCAAAGGCCTGTACGTCGTGTGCGACGGCATGGGCGGTGCGCGGGCGGGCGAGGTGGCCTCCCAGATGGCCTGCGAGAGCATGACCGTCGTCGACCCGGTGATAGCGGGGCGGGACGAGCTCCGGGACGCGATCGTCAAGGCGAACGAGCGCATCTCCGCGCGCAGTCTCGCGGAGCCTCGCCTGCTGGGGATGGGCACCACGCTCACGTCCGCACTCATCCGCGACGGCGTCGCCATCGTGGGCCACGTCGGCGATTCGCGGGCCTACCTTCTGAGGGCCGGGTCGCTGGAGCAGATCACAGACGACCACTCCTGGGTGGGCGAGATGATGCGCCGGGGCGAGCTCACCGCGGCCGAGGCCGCCGTGCACCCGCACCGCAGCGTCATCACCAACGCCCCCGGCACCGACGGCCAGGCCGACCCGGACATCGTCGAGGCGCCGCACGAGCCCGGCGACCGGCTGTTGCTCTGCAGCGACG